>CAIKLQ010000516.1 GCA_903828255.1 uncultured Verrucomicrobiota bacterium | reverse complement strand
GGTTCATTGACCCGACGGCCTCGCTGTATTCGTTGCAAGCCACGGTTGGCGTCGTGGTGGTCGCGTTTTGGATTGTGTTCAGCACGATTTCCGCGCCGCTCGTCATCCAGAAAGTCATCGCTAGTGGTGAACTCGCGGGCGGACAACTCATCGCCGGGGCGTTCAGCAGTTTCTTCCAGACCGCCGCCACCACCGCCGGTGCTGCCGCCGTCGCCTCGACCACCGGCCTCCCACTCGTTACTGCCGGTGCAGCCGGCATGGCCGCCTTGTTGAGCACCATGTCGTCCGCCGCCGGACACGGCAGCGCCGGCGCAATCATCATCGCTGGTTCGGGTTTGCCGCCGCGCTCCGCCCGTGGCCGTCCGGGTGACGACATCACCGGCGATAAATCCGTCCGCGAACTTATCGCCAAAACCAAAGGCCACTACTACTGAACCAACATGAAAACTCCCGCTCTCAACGAAACTGCCACAAACTCAAAACCCGTTGCTCCAGCCCGTCGCGCCTTTGACCCGACCCGGCTCTTTGCCCAACGCGATCGTCTGCCGTGGTTCTGGTTCTTCGCCGCCGTCGCCGTGACCGTGCTGGCCGCGCTCGACCGTTATCACCTCGTCAGCCAGTTCAAACAGCGTGAGCGCGTCGTCATCATTGACCCGGCGCAGACATATTACATCAGCCCGTTGCTGCAATTTCAGGAGGCAAAGGATTTGCACATTCAACAGGCCACCCTCGCCACAACTGCGTTTCTCGAACGCGGCCCGAAGGATTTTGACCATGCCGATTTGTTGAAGCAAATATTTCTCAAGTCTGCGCTCCAAAAAGCCCAGGACCAGCGCACCCGCGAGGCGGTTGAGTTCCGCGCCAAGCAGCTTCACCAGAAACCGGAGATTGCCCGCGTGGATATACTCGCCACGCGCGAAAACGAAGTGCTTGCCACCATCACCGGCCAGGTGATCCGCACCGGCATCTTTCAGGAAAAGGCGTTCACAGAGGCGTTCAATTTCAAGTTGAGTCTCCGTCTCATCCGCAACCCCAACATGGCCGTCAACGGTCGTTACCCGACCGCCGTCGGCGACTTCAAATATGAAATCATCAATTAGCATCCTCCTGTTATCCGCCGCCGTAGCGTAGTGGCGAGTGAGGAATGCCGCAGGCGGGACGCGCCGGCAAAGTTCAGGAGGTTTCAACCACGAATGATCAGGGCACGGATTTCGCCTTGCCGCGCCAGAACGTGTAGAATGCAACTGGGCAGCACAGGCGACTCGCCTGATGCTATTTCTTCAGCCGATAGAACCTTGCGTTGTTTGTCATTCCGTTCGTGATGGTGTATTGCCCGCTCACGATTGCGGCGGCGACGGTATTTGAAATCCAAGTAGTCGCCGAAAGGTTTGTGGCGTAGAAAAGTTTGAACGCGGGATCATTCGTCGGCCACGAGAGCACCAAATTGTTGCCCTGCCGGGCGAAAGCAAGTGACGTAATTGGCTGAGTTGAGAAGGGATAATAGAGCAAACGTCCCGCCGTTCCGCCAATCCAAAGTCCTTTGCTGTCGCTCCAAGCCGCAGATATGGCACTTGTGGGCAACCTCAAGCTGCGCCAGGTAATTCCCCTGTCTCCCGAGACGTGGGCGCGAGGCTGGGATGTTGTAAACGCCACTATTCCCCACGGTGTCGAAGCCACGCATGAGAGCGAATCCGAATTGTCCAATATCTGGCGCGTCCACGACACTCCGTTGGAGGACGTCAAAACCGTGCCGCTCGTTCCCACAGCCACATAGCCAATTCCGTTGGCCCATATAATCGCATTCAGCGATTGGGTGACTCCGTTTGTCCGAGTTGTCCAATTGATTCCATCCGGCGAGGTCAGCGTCGTGCCGCTTGTTCCGACCGCTACAAATTGTCCTTCGCCATAGCATACTGCCGCCAGCGTGTTCGCCGTGGGACTCGTTTGAATTGTCCAGTTCGTTCCGTCCGGTGACGTGAGAATCCGGCCGGATGCGCCGACAGCAACAAAGTTTGATGTTCCTGCACTGATGGAACGGAGGCTCGAAGTTGTTCCCGAAGTTTGTTTCACCCAATTGGTGCGATCCGTCGAGGTGTAGATATTCCCGCTGTCGCCAACAGCGGCATAGGCGTTGCCGAGGGCAGCCAACCCACGAATTGTCGTCTGCTGATTTGTGCCGGCAGTCCACGATTGCCAAGTGTTCGCCAGATTAAGAAACGCAGCAAGTGGCCCGCTCCAAGCGCCGGAAGCTCCAATGTCCGAATCGAAGCCATACCCACCGGCGATTACTGCTTCGTCAGACGGAAGCAATGCATAGATGTCATTGTGGCGACCTCCTGAAACGACGCCCACGGTTGCCAGAGAATTTCCTTGGAAAATGTTTCCATAGTCACCAACCGCAACAATCTGACTTCCTGCCGAACGAACGGCGTAAAGCGAACGCGCCGGACTGAGACTGACGCTGCCCCATGTGCTTCCGTCAGCAGAAGACAGCAATTTGCCGTCAGACGTTGCTGCGATAAACTGCCCTTGCCAATCAGCGACACCGTAGATTGTCGAGGTAACGCCCGACGTTGCTGAATTCCAATTCGTGCCATTGGTCGAGTTTGCTATTCTACCACTGCTTCCAACCACGACCCAACGACCGTTCGCATAAGCTGCTCGATAAAATGTGGCGGAAGTAATGTTTGTGGGCGTGACATCCGTCCAGGCCGCTCCATCGGTTGACGTGAGTATCGTTCGTGAATTTCCCACCACTATCCAGCGCCCGCCACCCCACGCCACCCCATTGAACGTAGTTTGTTTGGGTAAAGCGTTATCAGTCCAGGCCAGTCCGTCGGACGAGGTAAATACTTTTGAAGCTCCAACCGCAACCCAGAGGTTGTTTGCATAAGCCACGCCTTTGAGATCTGCGTAGCTCAATTGGCTGGCGTTGACTCCCTGCCAGTTCAGTCCATCGGTCGTGGATAAAATTCCTTTTCTGTAAATACCCGCACTTGAATCGTAAACATCACCAACGACCGCTAACCGGCTGCCGTCTGTGGCGACTGAACGAGCGTTCACCATATCCGCCAGAAACATCACCGACCAAGAAATGCCGTCAGGGGAAGTGACCATTGCTCCGCCGTCACCAACTCCCCACCAACGGCCCAATCCCTGAACGATGTCTCTGAGAGGATGGACTTGTGGATTTGGATTCCACCATTGCCAGTCAGGCATCGTCGCGCTCGTCACAATGTTTGTGAGGCTGACATAGATTTGCCCTCCCGGGGAGGTTGCGAGTAAGCTGAAAGCGAGGTCGCCAAAAGCTGTGGGTGTCCATGTAAACACTGGATCATCTCCCGTTTGTTGCGAAACGACCACACCGTTGACGAGCAACTGAACATTCTGAAAACCTTGCGCAGATGTCGCAAACACCATCTGTTTTCCGATTGAGATTCCAGCGCTTAAACTGGAGGCGTTGACGAATGTGGGCGCGAGATTACGGGGCGTTCCTGCTTGAAATATCCGCCCATTCGATCCAACGATGACTATCGTTCCATTGCCTTCGGCAGCACCATTAAAGCTATCATAATTTGTGGAACTGCTGACTTTGTGAGTTACCCAAGCGCTTGCGTTCTCTGACCAGAGCACTGAATCATCGTAGGACGAGCAGAAAAGCAAGCCTTGTTGAGACATGGCTGACATACTGTTTACAGACGCTGATTGGCCGACCACCGACCCGGTGTTCCAATTCGTGCCGTCAGAAGACATCCATGTTTCATATCCAGATGTTACTACCCAATTGCCGCCGAAGAATGCGACACCACTGAACCAGCTCGAACTCACAACAGAAACGTTTTGCCAATCAATACCGTTTGTGGAAGTCAGAATTCTCCCGTATTCACCACAGACAACGAAGCGCCCGGATGCGAATTGGGCGGCGCGAAGCGTATTGGTGACTGGTGACGCAGTTTCAATCCACGACTCTCCCCCGATTGAATAATACATCCGTCCGTTTTCACCGCCTGCCACGAACCGGCCATTGCCATAGGCAACACACTTGAACGGGGAGGCGTTTGCCGGTGTGGCATTGCTCCAAGTAATGCCATTTTGAGAAAGGGCAATGACTCCATACCAGGAACTGGTCGCAAAAGAGTAATCTTGCCCCACAGTCACGAACCGATTGTTACCAAACGTAACGCCTCCATAGGGATAAAAATTGTTACCAAATGTTCCCGTCCCCGCTATTCCGTTGACCCAAGTTGCCCCATCCACCGAACGGAAAGGAACACGTCCCACAGCAACGAACTGCCCTCCTCCGTATGTGATCCCATAAATCGTTGCCGTCCCCGTCAGTCCTTCAGCACGCCGAGCCCATGTGACAAGCGGATCGTCCACGCTGACATTATTCGTTTTCGCGGTAACCCCTCCCCGACCATCAAGCGCCGTGCATATCACATTGTAAGCGCCCCCTTTGAGCCAACGATACTGGACGGGAGAAGTTGTCGTAGGAACGATTTGCCCGTCGCCAAAATTCCAGCGGAAATAAACTGGGTCGCTATCAATGTCAGTGCCGGAAGCCGAAAATGTGATGTTCGATCGCGCCGATGGCGTGCCTGCCGGCGGATTAAACGTGAGAACCGGATTGTGGTTGCTGCCAATGCCACCAAAGTCCACACGCACATCAATCCAATTCGTCGGCGCGTTGCCGCCATTTGCCAAAGGCGTAATGTGGATTCCGTAACTTGGGTCGGTTAACGTTTCGCCAATTGCGAAGGGAGCATCAGCCATGTAATCGTCTGACAATGGCGTTGCATCCAATAAGTAAGTGCCCGATCCAGAAGTGAAGCTGGGGCGCTTTCCCCAATGCAACATGACACCATTCCGCAGTCGTGAGGTCTGATTGAACCACGCATAAGGTATCTGTTGGCGGTATTCGACCCAATAATCATAATCTGTCCCGGCGTTAACTTTTACTGCCTGAACGCCGCTGGCATTGCGGTGATCATGCCGGTAGATGCGGTAAGTTCCTTTGTTGGAAACCGTAGTGATCTGGTTCGTGCTGAGGTAAAGCAAAATCTCTTTCTGCTTCGCATTAAAATGTCCCGCCGGGAATGACCCAGAGTTCCCCATCACATCGAATGTGTCACCGTATTCCACATGCGTTCCGGGATTGATCGTCGAGGTGCTGGTTGGTTGCCAAGAGTGCGAATGCCACAACCCGTGATTGTGTCCGAGTTCATGTGCCACGACTCCTACGATTGTGTTACCGTTTTGCCAGATCCCCTTTCCTCCCACCATACCTCGTCCGGCATACGGATGATTCGTCAGCGTCTTGTATAAAACAATCCACCGGTCATAAATATCCGGGTTGTATAAGCCTGTTGCGCCATGTGTTGCGTCGTAATCGCGCGCTTTTTGCAGAGCCTCATTGCTGATCTGTGTGTAGGAATTTTGATCCGCATCAAAAAACGATTTGGTATTCGAGAGCAGAAATGCTCCGGGCAAGACTACGGTTGTAAAACTGCAACGCCCATTGGAAACGTCTTGGTAATACTGGCTCACAGCAGCCATTGCGTTTGTGATTTCTTGATCGGTCGCGGGCAACCCTGGGTCATCCGGGAACTCAACCCGAATCCACAGCACGCCTTTTTGACCAAATGTCCAGCCTTGCTCATCCGCTGGCGGTGGCGGACCTGGCGGTGGTGGCGGCTCGTCGCCTCCGTCTGGAAGAACAGGACCAAGTTTTGATTCCCGTTCCACAAGTTTCGATTTCCATGCCTCGACATCATTCGAGTTCGTGAATGTGCTCAATTGCTGCCCGCTCTTAAAAACAGTTGAATCAGCATCGAAACCGGCGGCACGGGCTTCTTTTGGTTCGAGTCTTCGCCAGGGTTTATCATCCAATGCCAATTGATTATCTACCGCAATGCCGTTGATCGGTAATTTGTATTTCGTCGCTTGTGTCAGGCGACGGCCATAAACATAGCCGTCGTAGATTCCATCACCGAGTCGCACTTTACGAATCGTTTCGGACTGCCCGTTTGTTCCGAAACAGCCAATCATAACTTCCAAATTTCCCACTCCTTCCACCCATTTTTCCAACTGGCCTGCAATCTGGCTCGGCAGTTCTTCCCGTAAATCGCGCGGCATTGCCAAAGCCAGAGCCTTAGCAGGGTCAGTTTTAATCAGTTCCTTCATCGCCTCACGACGTTGCTGAACCAAATCGAGTCCTCTTTCAAGGTTTGCGGCATTCAGGTCGAATTCACCGCGTCGAAATCCCGTGAACCAACGATCAAAAGCGGCCACTTGCTCCAATGGAACTGCCGTGTTTACCGCTGGTGAATGGTGAGGGACTTTTTCTACCGACTCAGACGCTTGCGTTCTTGCGCCGCTGGCATCCGTTCCGAGGCTCTCGTCTTTGTCGGAAACGCCTGAAGTGTATTGGGAGGCCAACGGCTTCACCGGTTGGCTGTGTGGCAAATCGAAGCGACAAAACAGCCAAAGGGCCAACAACCCCAATCCTGCCAAGATATAGACCGCGCTTCGCCTCATGTTATTAGCTCTGGCTTTCCGAACGGGTGAATTCAATCAGACGCTAGCGACCTCTGCAAGGGAGGTTTTTTGAGGCTTTTTGCCCCAACACACCAAGTGCGTCATTCGTTCTGTGTGGCTGGCACACCTCCGCAATTTTGCATCGTGGTAACTGTTGTCCCGTGATTATGAAATCATCAATTAGCATCCTCCTGTTGTCCGCTGTCTTCGCGCTTGCGGAATCGCCCGAAACCATCCAACGCGCCTCCTTGGACGAGCGTGTGGTCATGACCGTGCCCGTTGCGACCAACCGCGTCACCACCATCAGCTTTCCCGGCCCGATCACCGCGATTGATGCCGTGGGTGTGACCGCCGATGGCAAGACGCCGGGGCAATTCCAACTTGCGCACACCAAAGGCTCGACGTTCGTGTCCGTCCGCGCGCTCGTGCGCAAAGCAGCGACGAACCTGAACATCCGATGGAACAAGCGCACCTACGTCTTCGAGTTGGTGGAGAGTGACAGTCCCGTTCTCTCGCTGAACCTGGACGACCCGGCGACCGCCGAAGCCGTTCTGCCCGCGCCATTGCTGACGCCGACACAGTTGCTGGCGTTGCTGGACAAGGCTAAGGCGTTCCCGCTACTGAAGAAGCAACAGCCAGATGCCGTCGCTGGGGCAGAGGCCAAGACATTTGGTGAAAAACCGCAAGTCACCGACTTCAACGACTACGAAATCCGCATCGAGGAAGTGTTCCGTTTCAACACCGAGGACACGCTCGTTTTTCATCTCACGCTGAAGAACAAGTCCGACCAGGAAATTCGCTATCTGCCGGAGAGCTTCTGTGTTCGTGTTGGCAACCGGCTTTACTACCAGTCCATCAGCGACGCGCCGGGCGTGCTGCCGCCGCAATCGGCCAGCACGGTCTATTTCGCCATCACCGGCACGCCGGATGGCGGCCGTAATGAACTGTCGCTCAAGAACGAGTTCACCGTCCTCGTGACGCGACTTTCACCACCGCCGCCAGTCGTTATCACCAACAGTGTCGTCGTTCCCGTAAAACCACTCCGTTCACCCAAGGCTCAACCATGAAACCGCGCGATTTTCTGAATTTCTTCAAAACCAAAAGCGGCAAGCTCGTTTTGTTCGCCGCGATCTTTACGGGCGGGCTGATTGTGTTCAGCGTGCTGCGCGATAAATCCCGCAGCCCTGACGACATCTCGGTTGCGCCCAACCGAACCAACGCCACCGACAAGGCGCAAGTGGTGCAGTCGGTGGAGTTGCCGATGCAGCCGTTCCGTCCGCCGACACCGAAGCCCGAGCAGATGCCGGTGGTCAAATCCAACGAAGCGCCGAAAGTCATCACCGAGTCACGACCGCAGGAAGCCAAAGCTCCAACGCTTGCACCGATCAGTTTGTTTGCTGATTCGGCAACCGAAAACACCGACAAGAAAACCGTCAGCTCGATTTACGCGCCATTTGGCCGGCTCATTTCCTGTGAGACCATCGTCACGGTGGACTCGGCTTCGATTCAGACGCCGATCATCGGCATCATCACCGAGAACATCTATCACGCGGGCAAACTGGTGATTCCCGCCGGCACAGAGGTTCATGGCACGGCCCAAACAGACCGGCATCGTGAACGCATCGCCAGCGGCAACAAATGGACGCTCGTGTGGCAAGGCGGTGAGGAACTCCGCCTGAACGCCATCGCCCTCGACCGCGAATTTTCCGGCGACCAGGAGGGCTGGGGCATCACGGACGGCAGCGCAGGTTTACGCGGGCGCGTGATCAAGTCGGACGACCTCGCCGAAATCAAATTGTTCGCCGCCACGTTTCTTTCCGGTGCAGCCGAGGCGTTGACCGAAAAGCAGCAGACCACCTTCGGCCCGATCAACAGTCCGACGTTGAACAACGCCCCGTTTGAAGGCGCGCAGAAGGTGCTCTCGACCTACGCACAGCGTATTTACGACGCGATTCAAAAGGACGGGTTCTATGTCCGCGTGCCGAGCGGGAAACAATTTTACCTCTACATCCTGCAAACAATTGACCGTGCCGATGCGGAAATCGGCGGCTCAGAGAAACCGTTTGTCGAAGACGCCGCGACCGGCGCGGAGAAGTTGAACGCCCGCGCCGCGCTTACCGCTATCCCGTCAGCTTCCCAATCAACCTCAACTCCCATCAAACCATGAAATATCTCTCGCTCATTCCTCTCGTGTTCGTCTCCTCGTGCGTTTCGCGTCCGCAACTCGCCGTTCGCCCCGCGCTGCCTGCGGCGGCCGCCCCGGCTGAATCCCTGCGGTATGACGAGGTTGTCCGCGCTTACCACGTCGGTCGCCACGTTGACCCGGACCATCCTGACATGATGGTGGAAGGGCATCCGGTCTATCGCATCGAGGTTTCCTCGCGCTGGAATCTGCACCCAGGATCGCCGAACGCCGCCACTTTGTTGAACCCGCCGCCGGACGCCGCGTTCGCGCCGCCGCCCACCAACGATGTTGTCATCGCGGAGATGAACCGCCAGCGCGAGGCCACCGCGCTCGTCATGCAACAGGCCGCCCGGCTCGCGCAGTCCTACCAGGAATTGCAGAAGGTTTTCGGCGAGATGAAAACTGTTGCCCAAAACAACGCGCTCTTGCACGCGCGGCTCGCCGCCACCGAGCAGCGCGTCACGGCTTTTGAGAAGGAAATGCAGAAGATCACCGCATCACCTTCGCCCACCAATGACGTTCCCGCCTTTTCACCGGAATCAAATGATTCCCCGAAACCATGAAAACCCTTTGCCAGGCGGGGCGGTTGGCCGCCTCGTTCCGGCGAACACGGCACATGCCGCGCAACAAAAACCAACAAAACGAATCGTTATGAGCAAACCGAAAACATCCGCGCCACCGAGCGCCGGCGGCGATGCCGCGCCCACAGACAAGATGACGTTCCGCACCAATCCGGAGGTGGACGCCAAGATTGACGCTTACATCAAGGAGAACCCGAAGTATTGGGCTTATGTGCAGGCCATGCCACGCGAGCGGATGGAACGCAGCCTGGTTCTCAATGAAGTGCGCGAACTGGACCGCCAGCAGCGCATCCGCGAAGGCGTCTTGAAACAAATCAACCGCAACCCCGAAATGAAACGCGCCTACGACCTTTTGGTGAAGGATCTGCCGGAAGACCAGAAGGAGGGTGTCATCGCTCAAATCGCGCGCTCCGCCCGCCGCGCCGTTGCCCGCACCCAAGGCCAGCAACAGCAACAAAGGCCGGAAGGTGTTGGCGTCTGAAGCTCAACTTTTGGTCGTCGCCTCATCACACGCGAAAGCCTGTCCTCGCGGTGGGCTTCCGTGTGTTTTTTTGTTTCGTTCGCCTGCAAGGCCCGTGGCAACGGTTAAAGTGGCCTCTTTACAGAATGTATTCACTTGTTGCCAACTGCATGCATTATGTAATAATTGCTTTGTGGCGAAGAACCACCAACAAGCAGTTCTCAAACACGCGCGCAAGTTGGGAGTGCTGCGTCCACGCGACCTGAACCCCATTGGCGTTCCGCGCGTGTATCTTAGGCAACTGGTCGAGAGCGGCGAACTGCTCAAAACCGGACGGGGGCTTTACGTGGTCGCGGGCGCACCGCTCACCGAAAATCACTCCCTGGCAGAGGCGGCAAAACTTTCACCGAAGGGAGTCATCTGCCTGCTCTCCGCACTGCGCTTTCACGGGCTGACCACGGAGAATCCTGCCGAGGTCTGGATTGCGATTCCACGCGGAACGCGACCGCCAAAATCAGCAAGCCCGGCGCTGCGCGTGGTGACGCTTTCCGGGGAAATGATGACCAAGGGAATCAAACTTCATGTCATCCAGGGCGTCTCTGTGCCGGTCTATTGTGTCGCTAAAACCGTGGCGGACTGTTTCCGCTTCCGCAACCGCATCGGCGTCAACATCGCGGTTGAGGCGCTGCGCGATGCGTGGCGGGACAAGAAAGCCACGTCCGGGGAACTCTGGCATTATGCGAAGGTCTGCCGGGTGCTCAACGTCATGCGTCCTTACTTCGACAGCCTCGCATGAAAAATCTCGCTGCTTCAGTCCTTGCCCGGCTGGCCCAACACCGCGCAAAAACGGGGGAAGAATACAACGTGCTGCTGGTGCGGTTCGCGCTGGAGCGATTGCTCTACCGGTTGTCCCGGTCCAGCCATCGGGAGCAATTCATCTTGAAAGGGGCGATGCTCTTCGCGCTCTGGGAACCGGGGCTGCACCGCGTCACCCGGGATTTGGATCTGCTCGGCTTCGGACATCCGTCGCCGGAGCGATTGGCGGACATTTTCAGGGAATTGTGCCGCTTGGAAGTCGAAGCCGATGGCGTTGATTTCGATGCGCGCTCGGTGGTGTGCGAGGACATTCGCGCCCAGGACGAATATGCCGGCATCCGGGTGAAGCTGCGGGCTGCCATTGGCAAGGCCGTCGTGCCGTTGCAGGTGGATGTTGGCTTTGGCGACGCGCTGCCCGTTGCGCCGGAGGAAATCACATTTCCCGTCATGCTGGGCATGGCTGCACCCAAGTTGCGCGCGTATTCGCGCGAAACCGTTGTGGCCGAGAAATTGGAAGCCATCGTGAAATTGGGGATGTTGAACTCACGTTTCAAAGATTATTTCGACCTGCACTATCTCGCGCAAAAATTCCCCTTTGAGGGCGCGCTGCTTGCCAAGTCCATCGCAGGGACGTTTGCCCGCCGTGGCACCGCGTTTCCCGAAGGACTGCCAGCCGGTCTGACGCCAATGTTCGCAACCGATCCGGCAAAGAGTCGCGGTTGGCAGGCGTTTTGGAAAAAGGCCGGCCTCAAGGATGATGCGCCAGCACTTGATTCCGTTATTCAATTACTGGTTGGCTTTTTGGAGCGTCCGCTGGAATCGGCGGCAAAGGGGAAGGCACTCCCGGAAACGTGGAGAAGAAATCGCTGGCTCAAAGACTGATCGCAACCCAACACAATTATGCAACACCCGGTTTTCTATGTGGCGCGTGTGACAAAGTTTCTGGATGAAATGATCCAGGAACACGGTGACTATTTGTATGCGGGTCTGGTAGCTGTTTGCGCCTTGGTGCTCGTGTGGATGTTCACTCGCACCCGCAAACATCCCGCCCATGAAATGTCGGTCGTTATCTTACCGTTGGGATTGCCGCCAAAACGGGAATCGCAACCAGAGCCGTTGCTTTTTCGTGAGGATTCCGATTTTTAGGCTGGAGCGGATCTGTTGCTCGCCAGCCTGGCAACCATTTTAGATTGAGGATTGTTTTCCAGCCATCTTCTCAGGCGGAAGTTCAGCGTCTTCAGGCCATAGACGTGGTTCGCCATCGAACACGGCTTCCACGATTTCGCGGGTGTCTCCGCTCCAAGGAGCGGTTTTACCGGCTTTGATTTTCACTTTCACCGGCACCCACAGAACTTTTGAGTTCTTTCCCTTGGACCAAGGCAGCTCGGCGCTGATTTCCTTAACCATCGTTGTGACCCCGTAGGTGGCTGGCCCGGTCAGTCCTGATACGACCAGCCACACGTTGCCCGCAGCACGGCGCTGCGCCGCAATAATGCCATACATGGTCCAAGCCTTTCCTTCAGACGGAACAACATGCGGCTTGCCTTCGAGAATGAAGGCGGCGGCTTGGCCGCGTCTCACCCGTGCCGCAATCGAAGCGTGTTCTGACTGAAGTTCGCGCCAGGTCAGCGCGAAGGGGCTGCAAAAATGCTGAATCGACTTGGGAAGCCAGACGAAGAAAAAAGGCACCTGTTTACCCGCTCTAAAGCGTGGCGCCGTAAACTGCTCAACACCGAACATGCGCGCGAGCATCACTTCGCTGCTCAGGGACGCGAGCGGGGAACCGATGGAAATGACCGAGGCCTGATCCTCTTCAAGGATACGGTGCCAACGCTCGGAGTGCATTGCTGCCGGGTCAATTGGCGTTCGCCACAGCACGGGCTCAATATCAAACTTCCGCTGAACATCGAGCCGGGATGCCTGGGTCAGCAATTCGGCCTGCGCCTTTGTATCCCATAGACTAATATCGTTGCGCCGCTCTTCCGGTCGGGGTCTCGCTCCAAGTATGAACACCACACGAGAAGAATCCATCAAGGGTTCCAAAACACCCCGCGTTTCCAGAATTGGCAACTGCTGCAATCCCAACCCGCGCTTCCGATAATAGGTGTTGAGTGCCACCAGGACGTTCAACGTCAATCCGACTTTCTCCGGTTTGTCCCTGATTTTTGCCAGCATTCTGCGGTTGACGTAGCAGTTTGTTCCGGCTTCCCGATTGGCCTCATTGATGAGGGAAGTCAGGCGATTCAACTTAACACCATCTTTTCCGGTTTCACTTGCGATCAACCTGCTCAGGCGCAATGCGGGCTTTGTGGTCATGGCGCAAATTTACACCAGCGCTGCTCATTCTTGAAAGGTCATTCAAGGGACAACTTTTGGCCGTTTCAGTCAACCGGACATGACGGCGAAAGGACCTCCACGCGTGGCACCGCAAACCGGATCGTGGCCGCAAACATCCGTTGGCAGAGGCCGGCTGAACTTTATTATCGAAGGTGAACCAACAGACATCCCAATATGAAAACCGACACCCTGTTAAGCGTTTTCAGTTATGGCTGCCAATCAGATTGGCTCCCGGCGACCTGGCGCTTGTTTGCATGGGCATCCTCACCGTCGCTGCCTTTTCCGATCCCCCGAACCGCATTGGATTTTGTGTGCCAGGCACGCCTCGCGAAGGGCAAATACACCTACAAATGACGCAAAACGATTATGCGACGCGACGCGAATCTCATTGGCCGCAACGTGGCCCGGCTGCGGTATCAACAAGCGCTCACCCAGAACATGCTGGTTGCAAGAGCCCAGGTGCTCGGATGCAACATCACCCAGTCCATCCTCAGCAATATCGAATTGCAGAAGTATGTGGCCACGGACAAACACGTTTTCTTCCTCGCCAAAGCGCTGAGAGTGGAAATTGCCGAACTGTTTCGACCGTGAGCCAACGTGTGACAGGAACATCCAAAGAAATTCATGGCAACCCGGCGAAACCATGTAGAATTTGACCAGCAGCTAGACCTTTTCTCAACGCGAAGGCCGACCAATGACACCACTGACACAATACGGCCAGATGGCCGAGAAGCACTGGCGCGAACACCGCCCGAAAATGGTGCGCGAACTGGAACGGAAGGGGCTTTTGCACCAGATGCTTCTCGAAGCGGAGGAAAAGACGAAGGACGAAATGGTCACGCTGCGAATGGATTTGATGCAGCGGGGATCAACGGCGGAACAGGCACAGACGCAGGCGTGGGAAATGGTGCGCGAGAAATACATCCTCCTGCCCCCCGAAGAATAATTCACCGTCATCACGAAGAGTCGCCGAGAAATCTCAATGCCTACCGTATTACCGAGGCCGACCATTTGGGCGACGGCGGGCCAAAACTAAAGTTCCAAAGGAACATCGCCGCAATCGTAACGCTGCGGCAACTCGATGCCGAGGAACGGCAAGCGACGCCGGAAGAAAAAGCCACGCTCGTAAAGTATGTCGGCTGGGGCGCGATGCCCCAGGTGTTTGACGTGGACAACGCCGACTGGCGGAAAGAGCAATTCCGGCTTTCGGAAATCCTTTCGGATGAAGAACACCGTTCCGCCCGCGCCACCACCCTCAATGCCCACTACACCGCCCCGACCGTCATTGGCGCGATGTATCGCGCTGCCGAGCGATTCGGTTTCAAAGGCGGGCGCGTGCTTGAACCTGCCTTCGGCATCGGCCACTTCGTCGGCATTATGCCCGACGACATGCTCCGCCGCTCGACTGTCACCGGCATCGAGATTGATACACTGACAGCACGCATCGCCAAGGCGCTTTATCCCGACGCGGACATTCGTGCCCAGCCGTTCGAGCAGACCAAACTCGCCGATGGATTTTACGATCTCGCAGCCTCCAATGTGCCGTTTGGTGATTACACCGTTCACGACCCGCGTTTCAACAATTACAAATTCTCCATCCACGATTATTTCTTCGCCGCCGCGTTGGAGAAAGTCCGTCCGGATGGTTTGCTCATGTTCATTACTTCGCGTAGCACGATGGACAAGTTGGATTCGACGTTGCGCGAGTTGCTGTCCACGCGCACGGAGTTGCTCGGCGCGATTCGTTTGCCCAACGATGCTTTCAAGAAGAACGCCGGCACGGAAGTCACCACGGACATCGTGATGCTTCGCAAGCTGCGCCCAGGTGAATCGCCCACTGGTCCGGCGTGGAAGGAAACCGCCAGCTATACCAACGATGTCGGCGAGGCATTTACCATCAACGAATACTTCGTATCCCGACCGGAAATGATGCTCGGTCAAATGCGCCTCACCGGCGGAATGTATGGCGGAAACGAACCGACTCTCGAACCGGACGGTCGCAATTTGGCGGAGGCACTGGCTCAAGCGGTCGAACAACTTCCGCAGGGCGTTTACGAGGCACAGTCGCACAAGATCGCCGAACCGACGCTGGATGAATCCATCCCCGCGCCCGATTATGTAAAACCAAACGCCTATTGTCTCCACGATGGCATGGTCTGCATCCGCGAGGAAAATGTTTTACGTCCGCTCACCGACTTGACCGCTGAGACACGCTCGCGCATCCGGCATTTGATTCCGGTGCGGGATGCAGTGCGTGATTGTCTGCGGTCGCAGATGGACGGCAGCACCGAGGAACATGTCGTCGAGACTCGCCAACAACTCAACCAGGCTTACGACCGTTTTGTGGGGCGTTTTGGTCCGGTGAATCTTCGGGCCAACCAGCGCGCTTTCGATGGCGACCCGGATTTGCCATTGCTCCTCTCGCTGGAAAATTACAATGACGAAACAAAGCGGGCGACCAAGGCCACCATTTTCACCGAACGCACGATTCATCACCGGCAGCCGGTCGAGTCGGTCGCCACTCCGAAAGAAGCGTTGCTCGTCACGTTGAACGAGCATGGGTGTGTTGACCTCGACCACATGGCCGACTTGCTCAACAAACCAGTGGCCGAGTTTTTGCCGGACTTGAAAGGGATCATCTTTCTCAATCCGCAAACAAACCAATGGGAAACCGACGACCAATACCTTTCCGGCAACGTGCGCGAGAAATTGTCTGTAGCGGATGCAGCGGCAGTGACCGACCCGCGCTTTGCCGAGAACGTCGAGGCATTGAAATCCGTGCAACCAGCAGATCTCGCGGCCACGGAAATTGACGTTCGTCTTGGTGCGTCTTGGCTGCCGCCAGGGGACGTGCAGGACTTCACGAATGGATTACTCAACATTCCGTCCGGCGTGGAAATCGGTCACATCCACGCACTCGGCGCGTGGCACATCAGCGCAAATTGGGAAGCCAAAGGCGCAACCGCGAACACCACGGATTGGGGAACTGACCGTTACACCGCGCTCGAACTCATCGAGGATGCCCTGAATCTAAAGACACCTACGGTTTATGACACGGTGGATAAAAAGCCCGTCGTCAACGCGCAATCCACCGAGGCCGCGCGCGAAAAACAGGAACGCATCAAGGAGCGTTTCAAAGAGTGGGTTTGGTCGGATGATTCGCGGCGGGAACGGCTTTGCCGTCTTTACAACGACACGTTCAATCATACGCGCGTCCGCACGTTCAACGGGGATCACTTGACGTTGCCCGGCGCGAGCGGGGCGATTCAACTTCACTCGCACCAAAAGGCCGGTGTCTGGCGCATCCTCCAAACCCAGAACACCCTGCTGGCTCACGTTGTTGGAGCGGGCAAAACGTATACGATGGTCGCTGCCGCAATGGAATCGAGGCGGCTTGGTCTTTCCGGCAAGCCGATGTTTGTCGTCCCCAATCACATGCTCGGCCAGTTTTCCACCGAGTTGCTGACGCTGTATCCGGGCGCGAATATCCTGGCCGCAGGCAAGGAAGATTTCGAGTCGCAGAACCGCAAGAGGCTTTTCAGCCGCATCGCGACCGGCAATTGGGATGCCGTCATTGTCACGCACTCCGGCTTTGAACGCATCCCGCTTTCACGCGAAACGCAGGAACGGTTTTTCAAGGAACAGTTGCACGAGTTGGAAATGATTCGGCGGGAACACGCGGACAGCTCCAATCGCCGGTTGGTGAAGGAACTGGAAAAAGCGAAGAAACGGCTCGAAGCCAAACTTCAGACGCTCGCCGCCGAACACAAAAAGGATAACACGCTGACATTTGAAGAACTCGGTGTGGACCGACTGCTCGTGGACGAGGCGCACTACTTCAAAAATCTGTTTTACGTTTCCAAGATGACGCGCATCGCCGGTCTCCCGCAGACCGCGAGCGAACGGGCCTTCGATATGTATTTGAAGGTGCGCCACGTCCAATCGTTGAACGGTGGAGGCGGCGTAGTGTTCGCCACCGGGACACCCATCGCAAACAGCATGGCGGAAATGTTCACGATGCAGCGGTATCTCCAGCACGACGCCTTGAAGCAACATAATCTGCATCACTTCGATTCGTGGGCGGCGACGTTTGGCGAGCCAGTGACCGCGATGGAACTTTCGCCGGACGGAGCGGGCTACCGTTTGAACACACGGTTCGCGCGGTTCATCAATGTGCCGGAGCTGATGCAGATGTTCCGCCAGTCCGCGGACGTGCAAACTGCCGCGATGCTCAACTTGCCGCGACCGAAGCTGGACGGCGAAAAGCCGGCCATCCGTAACGCGCCAGCCACGGAGGAACTCAAGGCGTTCGTCCAGTCGCTCGCCGCTCGTGCCGAGAGATTGAGGACAGGCCGTGTTGACCCCAGCGAAGACAATATGCTGAAGATCACTTCCGAGGGGCGGAAAGCGGCTTTGGATCTCCGGCTGATGAAGCCGTCAGCCCCCGACGAACCGCAGGGCAAAGTCAATCTGGCGGTCGAAAAGATTTTTGAAATCTGGCAGGAGAGCAAACCCGAGCGTTCCGCCCAGCTTGTGTTCTGCGACCTCTCCACACCCAAAGACCGGGGGTTCTCCGTCTATAACGACTCGGCGCAGAAATTGGAGCGGTTGGGAATTCCCAGCAACGAAATCGCCTTTATCCAAGATTACGATTCCGATGCTTCCAAACTGGCGCTGTTTCGTGACGTGCGCGCGGGCAAGATTCGCGTGCTTTTCGGCAGCACGCAGAAGATGGGTTCAGGCACGAACGTGCAGGAACGATTGATCGCCTTGCACCATCTCGACGCGCCGTGGCGACCGGCAGACGTGGAGCAACGCGAGGGACGGATTCTTCGGCAGGGCAACAAGAACGCCACCGTCCAGATTTTCCGCTACGTCACCGAGGGCAGCTTTGACGCCTACATGTGGCAGACCTTGGAAACGAAGGCGAAGTTCATCGCGCAGGTGATGAGCGGCGACATGACAATCCGTCGCCTTGAAGATTTGGATTCGGCCGCACTGACCTATGCCGAGGTGAAGGCCATCGCGTCGGGCAATCCGCTCGTGATTGAGAAAGCCCAGGTGGACGCGGAGCTGATCCGACTCACGCGGCTGCGTTCCGCCCATGCTGAGGAACAATACCGCATCCGCTCCAATCTCCGCCGCTCGCATGAAGACGCCGAGGCGTTCACTGGAAGGCTCACCAACTTGCGACAAGACATCGCCGCGCGACAGGACACTTCAGGCGACAAGTTCCGCATCGAACTCGACGGGCAGACGCTCGACAACCGGGGAATTGCCGGGGAATTGATTGTTCGCCGCGCCGAGAAAATCAAAAGCCGTTTCGGCGACGACGTGCGGCTTGGCCGTTTTGCGGGCTTCGATTTATTCCTGCGCCCCAGCTTCAACAATACCGTGGAAATGATTGTGCGCGGGAAGAACAGTTACGCCGCACGAGTGACGGACACGGCGTTGGGCACAATCCGTTCACTCGAAGCGAACGTCCAAGGGTTTGAGGAGCGCGCCACCAGATTGGAAGCCGACATCGCCGACGCCACCAAGCGGGCGAAGGAATTGGAAACCAAAGTTGGCGCGCACTTCGAGCGCGAGGAGCGTTATCAGCAGTTGACCCGTCGCCAGAGTGAGATCGAGGAAAAGCTCGACCTCACCAAGAACCAAGCACCAAGCCAGGTTGATGCGGATGCGCCTGACGCGACCGACCAGAAGAATTCCGAGAAACAAACCCAAACCCATTCACCCAAGCCCAAGCGCCGAGCGGCAGTCCATGTATGAATGAGAAATCTGCGCTTTTTCTGCCGCGTCTGCCCGCCCGCCTCGATGTAAATCAGGTGTCGGAAATCCTGGGTTTTTTGCCGCATGAAATACCCGTGCTGTTGAAAGCGGGGCTGCTTAAACCTTTGGGAAAACCCGCCCCCAATGGACACAAGTTTTTCTCAGCCTTGGAAATCTCGTCCCTTTCGGAAAACCGTGAATGGCTCGACAAGGCAACCCGCACTGTCGCCAAACATTGGAAGGACAGAAACTCCAATTCCAGTCAGCCGGTTTAGGATTCCGTTTTGAACTTCTGCACAGCGGAGGATGCGCGTCTCAATCGTTGGTTTTGCTCCATAAGATTGCCAGTTCACCTGTGTATAAAACTGTGTATAAAGAGGGGTGAAAACCTGCTGAAAAGTAGTGACCGTCTAGTGCTTGACTAGCCCGTAAAATAAGGCATTTTTGAATCAACTTCGGTCCTCTCATAGACCGATTCCGACCCTCGCCTCCAGCCTTTGATGATTGTGCATCAATGACTTGCGCGGCGGTGGCGGTCGAGTGCCAGTGAAACTGCCAGTAACGCGCCTGATTTTGACCGTAGTGCGCCGTTACTCGTAGCCTGCTCACAGCCTACTCACCCGTTACTCAATCACGAGGGGTCGCCGGACGAAATAACATTACCGAGCAGAAAGTAATGTTATGAAATCGCAGTTCATCCTCTATCGCCGCAACGGCACGTATTATTGCGAGGACACCACTTCCGGCAAGCAGCAGAGCCTCCGCACCAAAGACGAAGCCGCCGCGAAAGCGCTCCTCCATTCCAAGAACGAAACCTTCCGCCAGCCCATCCTCAATCAGCAAATCGCGCTCGCGTATCTCAGCGCCACCGATGCCGACGCCGCCAAGCGCCAATGGCGGTTCGTCATGAACGAGATGACCGCCACGAAGCGCAACGAGACACACCAACGCTACATCACCGCCTGGGCCGACAAGGCGTTCGATCTCATTCGCGAGATGACCCTGCTGGAAACCCGCTCCGATCATTTCCTGAAAGTGCTCCGCACCGGCACGGTGTCCACGAATGTTTATCTGCGCCGGCTGCACAACTTCGCCCTCGACATGAACTGGCTGCCGAAGTCGCTGCTGCCGCGCAAGCAATGGCCCAAGCCGGTGTTCAAGGAGAAGCGCGCGATCACGCTGGACGAGCACCAGCGCATCGTCGCCCGGGAGCACAACGCCGAGCGCCGCAGCTTCTACGAGCTCGCGTGGCATCTCGGCGCGGCGCAGACCGATCTGGCGATGCTGAAGGCCGAGGACGTGGATTGGGAGCAGAACCTCATCAGCTTCTTCCGGCGCAAGACCAAGACGGTGGCGCGGCTGCACTTCGGCGCCGATGCGGCAGCGACGCTCCGGGCCTTGCCGGCGACCGGCCTGCTGTTCCCGTATCTGGCGACGGTGCGGGCCAGCGACCGCGCGACGGAGTTCCAGCAACGGTGTCGCGGTTTGGGCATCAAAGGCGTGACGCTGCATTCCTATCGGTACGCTTGGGCCGAAAGGGCAAAGACCGTCGGTTACCCGGAAAGATTCGCGCAGGAAGCGCTGGGGCACAACAGCAAGGCGGTGCATCGCACGTAT
>CAIKLQ010000515.1 GCA_903828255.1 uncultured Verrucomicrobiota bacterium | reverse complement strand
GCTATGTGAACGCCGGCTTGAGCGGACAGTTTTTCAAGAAAGACCCGGCGCTCGCGGCCCGCTCGACCGCCGCCGTGCCGGTTGGCGAGTTGATCGAGGCGGACGAAGTCGCCGCCGCCATCGCCTATTTGTGTTCGCCCGCGCACCGGAATCTCACCGGGTCCACGTTGCTGCTCGATGGTGGCCTGTCGCTCCTGCGCAGTCCGGTAATCAAATCATGAACCCATGAACCCCTGGTCCGACCGCTTATTGGGTTTGACCGTTACACGTGCCCTCCATATGCATATTCCCCATGAGATGGTACGAACCCGATTTCCTCGTTTCGAGGCCATTGTCCCGCAACATGGAAATCCTTCCTTCTAGCTAAATAGTTAAACGACTTATGCACCTCCCGTGAATCCAGCCACCCCAAAAACAACGATCCCGTGGCTATCTGTCGGATTGCTGGTAGTTCTTCTGGCGCTTGCACCTTACGCGATGAGCTTTGCACCTCACGGTGGTTACTACGTCGGAGAGGCGCTCCACGCATCGGACAGTCCCTATTCGCTTTACCCACGCCGAGTAGCACTTGTCATCTTTGGCCTCGCCGCGACCGTCGTCGCGTTTGCAGAGTTCCTATGGTTGTTGAGTCGTGGCCGCGTCACCCTCGGGTCGACTTCTCCTTCGCTTGCGGCTCTTTTCGCCTGTGCAGTTGTTGGTTGGCGTTCCTACCCGTACTGGGTCATGGGTGTTTATCAGGTCGGCATCGGGGCGTTTCCGCCTAGAGACCAAGATCCGAAATCGCTAATTCCGATGACGTGGATTGGCGAGTTCTGGCGCTTGCCGGTGATGTTTCTCCCGTTGCTTTGCTACGTGGTGATACCTGGACTCGCGGTGCTGACGATAGTTTCACTGCGGCGGCGGCAGTTCGCCGCCGCTGGCATTACAGCAGGTTGCACGAGTATCGCACTGCTTTTCATGATGGCATTTTCACCGGACTACATGGTTTGGTTGCTGGACTGAAAGAGTCGTCCATCCATGAGCCCCCTCCTTCACGAACGCTTCCGCGGCTTCCGCGCCCGGGTCGGCCTGAGCCGCTGGGACATCACACCGCCCGCCGGAGCATACGCGCGCAATTGGGGCGCGGCGAAACACTGGTTCGCCACGGGCGTGCATCGCCGGCTCACCGGCACAGCGCTGGCCCTCGCGCCTTTGAGCGGAGCGGGAAGTCCGCTGTTGCTCATCAGCCTCGAACTCGGCTGGTGGCGCAGCCGTCAGGACGCCGATGCGCTTCGCCAGCGGTTGCTGACGGAACTCGCTTTGCCGGAGGCGAATCTCATCATTCATCTCTCGCACACTCACGCCGGGCCGGCGCTGGATTCGGACGCGCCGCCGGAGGCGAATCCCGAGGCCGCGCGCGCCTACCTGACCTGGCTGGCCGGAGCTTGCGTCCAAGGCGGGCGCGAGGCGCTGGCAAAACTCCAGCCCGCCACGGCGCTATTCAATCACGGCCATTGCGCCCTGGCCACGCAGCGCGATTTAATTGACCCGGCGAATCCGAAACGCTTTCTCACCGGGTTCAATCCGGAGACCGACGCCGATGACACGCTCCTCGTCGCGCGGTTGTTCAGCGCGGATGGCCGCACGCTCGGCACGCTGGTGAACTACGCCTGCCATCCCACCACGCTCGCGTGGGACAACTCGCTGCTCTCGCCGGATTATCCCGGCGCGATGCGCGAACTGGTGGAGTCGCAGACGGGTGGTGCGCCGTGTTTGTTCCTGCAAGGCGCGAGCGGCGAACTCGCGCCGGCCGAACAATACAGCGGCGATGTGAATCTGGCTGACCGTCATGGCCGGCAACTGGGCCACGCCGCACTCTCCGCGCTCGCGCCGCTGGAGTCGGGCTGCTCGCATTTGAACTTCACTGCCACCGTGGAATCGGGCGCGCCCCTGGCGGTGTGGCGTGCCGCAGAAGGCGTCCTCAGCGAGGTGCTGCGCGCGAGCGCCCCGCGCCTGCCGTTGGCCCTGAAGCGCGACCTGCCATCGGTGGCCGAGATTGACGCCGCGCTTGCCCGCCAGCCCACAGGTTTTCAACTCGAACGATTGCTGCGACAACGTCGCGTGCGCAGTTCCGTCGGTGACGAAGGCGAATCCACGGAGCAATTCTGGCTCTGGCGGTTCGGCGATGCCGCGCTCTGTGCCGTGCCGTTCGAAGCTTACTCGGTGTTGCAGACCCAATTGCGCGCGGCCTTTCCCAAGACGCCGTTGCTCGTGCTCAACATAGGCAACGGCCATCTCGGTTATCTGCCGCCGAATGATCGTTACCGCCACAACCTCTACACGGTTTGGCAAACGCCCTTTGCCGGCGGCGGCCTGGAGCGGCTGATCGAGGCGGCTCAAGCCGGGCTGCGTGAACTTTTCCAGCCCCAGCCTTTGCCATGAACCGCGTCGCGCCGTCTGTCCCAGCTCCGAGTTGCGGTCGCGGCTCGCTGCCAGCAAGGAAGCCCGGCGGGACGCCATCCGTGGCGTTCTGGTTATGCTTCGCCTTCTTCTGGGCCAGTCAGCTTTTCGCCACCGACTGGCCGCAGTGGCGCGGACCTGATCGCACCGCTACTTGGACCGAATCGGGGATTGTCGAAAGGCTTCCCACTAACGGGCTAAAGGTTCGCTGGCGAGTTCCCATCGCCATGGGATATTCCAGTCCGGTAATTGTGGGGAGGAAGGTTTATCTTAGCGACGCGGAATTGAAAAAGCCGCTCGTTCGCGAACGGGTTCATTGCCTGGCGGGCGCTTCCGGAAAAGCGCTTTGGACCTACTCCTACGATCACCCAGCCCCCGACTGGTTTTTCACGGAAGAACAGGCGCGCGGACCGGGCGCCACTCCCATCGTGCGGAAGGGGAAATTGTATGCGCTCGATCTATTTGGAAACATAGTCTGTCTGGACACCCGCCATGG
>CAIKLQ010000514.1 GCA_903828255.1 uncultured Verrucomicrobiota bacterium | reverse complement strand
TCGATGCGCTGCTGGCGATTGCGGAGAATCTTGCGATAGCTTCTATTCACTCGAAATGACGTTTTCATGATGGCGACTATGCTGTGGACAACAGCAGTTCGCCCCATGTTCAGGGCTATTTTGAGTTTTTTTCCGGCACAGTTAGAAAATCACACTTGTAGTGGGACTAGCTGAGGGGGGGGGCGCTCCAGCTGACTTGGGTTGCCGCTCAGGTCGGGGTTGTCACGCTGCTCCACGGAGGCGTAAAAAGCATCCATGTCGAGATGGGCGATGACGCGGAACATTCCGGCGGCAGGCTGGCACGACAACTTTTCGCACCGGTTTGCCGCCGTTGCCACTTGCTGCCCGTGTGAACAACCTTTTTGAAATAGTTTTCTGGGCGTAAACGGATGGCGAGCTAAAGTAGCAGGCAAAACATGAAATCAACCCATCACGCCTTTATGTTCGATCCAGAAAAGACTTTCAAATCATTCGGTTACGGCCCCAATGGCCGGAACAACTCGTTCGCCTACGCCGCCGCTGACAATCCCGGCAAAGCCCATGATCCGCTGTTCATTCGTGGCGGCGGCGGCCTGGGCAAAACCCATTTGCTCCACGCCATCGGCCAACACGTAACCCAAAGCAACCCAAATGCGCAGGTGGCCTACCTGTCCGCAGAACAATTCACCAGTGAATTTGTGGCCGCGATCCAAAATCGGCAGCTTGCCCGATTCCGCCAAAAGCACCTTCAGACGGATGTGCTTCTGATCGACGAAACTGAGTTTCTGATCGGCAAGGAACGTCTTCAGGAAGAATTGTTTCACACCTTTCGCCTGCTCCATGAACACCACGGACCCATGGAAGGTTTGAATAACGCCATCCAGGGCTTGATCAAAAAGGCCTACGGCTATCGCAACAAGGAGCGGTTTAAGGCCGACATCTTCTTCCATCTGGGTGGATTAGACCTCTATCCCGATCAATGAAAAACTGCCAGAAGATGCCTGAAGAAGCTAATTTATTAAGAATGTTCTGGAACCTTGGAAGCGGATCCCTTATAGGCTTGGGATGCGATATACCTCTGACCTGACCGATACCGAATGGCCCCTGATCGATTACGGTTTCCCCGAGCCCAGCCAGCAGGGCCGCCCCCGCGAACATTCTTATCGAGAGTTGCTCAACGCCGTCTTCTACGTCGTCAAAACCGGTTGCCAGTGGCGGAATCTCCCCAGCGACTTTGCGCCCTGGGGCACGGTTTACCACTACCTCCGAACCTGGAAGCGCAACGGGTTATGGGTCCAGATTCATACGCATTTGCGCGAACAAGTGCGGGTCGTGGCAGGGCGCAACCGCCAGCCCAGTGCGGCCATCCTCGCCAGCCAGAGCGTCAAGAGCCCCGAAAGCAGCGACGCGCGAGGTTACGACGCCGGCAAGAAAGTCACCGGGCGCAAGCGGCCTATCTTGGGGGACCCCATCGGGCTGCTCCTGAGGGTGCTGGGGCTGCCCGCCACCATTCAGGAGCGGGACGGGGCGCGCCCGTTGCTGAGCGCGTTCTTCCGCCAGTCGCCCCGGCGGCGGGTCAAACATATCTGGGCCGCCGGCGGCTACGCGGGGGCTTTGATCCAGTGGGTCAAGGGCCGCTGGCGCTGCACCGTCGAAGTCGTAAAGCGCAACGAACTGCACCCCTTCAAGGTGCTGCCGCGCCGCTGGGTGGGCGAGCGCACCTTCGGCTGGCTCGGCCGCTACCGCTGCCTCAATCGCGGTCACGAACGCCAAGCTAAGACGGGCGAAACCATGGTCTATCTGGCAATGATTCGCCTCATGTTGGCCCGCTTGGGAAGAGAATAAATGAGTTTTCAAACAAGCTCTAAGCCACCTTGCGGAACACCTATACCTGTGGGTAAGAAGGAGAGCTATGGGTCAGTATTCCTATCCCGCGACCCGGCCCTAGCCAAAGGCCGCAAAGCGACCTAAATGAGATGGCTCACAACTATTCACCTTGCATGACGCGCTCAAAGGAGTTACTCAGGCACATGAAAATTACCCGGTTGGAACGACGTGCGCAACGCAGTCGTTTGAAAATCGCCATCCTGCGGGATGTGAGCAAAGGTCGCTACGGCACCGAGGCGGCACACCGTCACGGGGTCAGTTCGGGAACATTCTGGCAATGGCAGTGGGCCGATGCCAAGTTCAGTGCAGGGTTGAAGGCGGCGGCTAAAACACGGGTTCACGGCCTCAAGCAAGCCGTCTTGGCCAAGCTGCGTGAGGGTTGGATGTTGAAGGACGCGGCAAAGGCAGTCGGGCCTGTTCCGGGCACCTTGCGCGCCTGGCGGAAGCAGGACCCGGTCTTCGGAGCCCGGGTAAAGTCCCTGTTAAGTGAACAGCGCAAGTTGCGTAATCATGGGCGATGAAGCCGTGACATTCCGCACCACGGTCATTCACGGGGTCGAAGTTGTTGATGCTGCCGTAGGCTGGCTGGCGCGGGCCGTCCCGCTCGTTAAGGCGAGACAACTTAGCACGGTCAGCGGCCGGGAAGCTCAGAAGAATCCCCCGAGAGCTTTGTTTAATCGTGATTGTTTCATGCTGGTTGCGTTCGGTTTGGGGGCGGCTTTTCGGTGCTGGGCTAAGGGCGGACCAAGCGGAAGAATCCGGTACCGGTCAGCGAGGTTTCCGGGAATCGTTTCTCGTTGCCAACGGTGACGATGCCATTGGTCACGGTGGTCCAATTGGCCGTGGCAAGGCTGGTGCATTGTTGCAAGACATAGGTCTCAGTCACCGGCCAGGAGATCGTGAAGCCGCCGCCGCCGGGGTGGATGGTCAGGGCCGGAATCGTCGTGACGGTGATGTTGTCCACCATGAAGTCCGCGGCCGCGAGCGGGCCGGCGGGCGGCAGACTGACACGGACGAGGTTGAAGGGCGTAGCGGACTGGAGGCTGATCCGGCCGGCGACGGGCGGGTAGTCGTTGTAGTGAATCGAGCCGGGGTTCGTAACGGACCCCGCCGGTGCATTTGTGGTGTCCACGAACGCTTCCAGCAGCAGCGGCGTGGGCGTGAGGAGGTCCTGCCAGTCAAAGGTCGCAAACGAAAGCGTGAGGCTCGTGAGCGACTTGCTGAAATGGATCAGCAGTTCGCTGCCGATTACGTCCGGGAAGAGATAGTTGCCGGAGAATTTCGGCATCGCCCCGCCATTGGTGGCGTCGTTGGCTACGCTGAAGGCCGGATCGTTTGGCGAACTGAATTGCGCAACAAGCCCGGCGGTGGTCTGTGTGAATGGCGTCGTTTGCGAATATAGGAGCTCCGGGGTAGCGGTGTCGAAGTCGAACGTCGCGCTGGTAAGGTCGGGGGCGAAGTTCGCCACGAGCGCCCGATTAGTCTCCACGGTGAACGTGTAACCGGCATGGCTGCTGACAGGCAAGCCGCTTTCCGTCCAATTCACAAACGTAAAGCCGGTGGCCGGGGACGCGACGACGCCAACGTTCGCGCCGGTCGGGAAGTCGCCATCGCCACCGGTCGTGCCATTAGTCGAGGAGGCGGTGGTGGTAATGGTGGCGGCGGCGGCAAAGTTGGCGACGAACGTGCGGTTGGTTTCCGCGATGAAGGGGTAGTTATTCCAGGTGCTTACCGGCGTGCCGTTTTCCGTCCAGTTGACAAACGCGTAGTTCGGCTCCGGCGCCGCATAGAGAAAGACCCAATCGCCATTGGTATAAGGGCCATCGCCTGAGAAGTTGCCGCCGGCGGCCGGGGCGGCGGACACAGAGATTACTAGATTCCCCGAGGCTATGGTGAAGTTCGCCACCAGCGTGCGGTTGTTAGTGGCGGTAAAGGTGTAGCTGGCTGCGGTGCTGACTTCCAATGTGCCTTCGGTCCAGTTGACGAAATCATAGCCGGTGTAAGGTGAGGCAGTGACCGTCGCGCTTTCGCCGTTGGTGTAGTTACCGCCCCCGCTAACCGCGCCGGCGATAGGCGGCGAAGCACTCACGGAGATGGTCGGACCCGAGATAGCCGCCGCGGTGAAGTTGGCGAAGAGCGTCCGGTTCGTGGTGCAGGTGAACGAGTAAGTGTCGCTGGGGCTCACCGGCACATCGTGTTCCGTCCAGTTCAAGAAGGCATAGCCGGGATAGGGGGTAGCCACCAGCAACACACTTACCCCGAGTTGATAAACTCCCGCGCCGGCGACCGAACCGCCGACGCCAAGAAAAGCGCTCGCGTCAATGCGCCGGCCGGATGCGAAATGGCCGACCAGTTCGCGATTGGCGGTGACGTTGAATTGGAAGTTGGGATCGGTGCTTACCGGCACCCCGTTTTGCGTCCAGTTGAGGAAGCACCAACCGGATTGCGGCAGCGCTTTCATCTTGGCGAGTTCCCCCGGTTCATACTTCGAGGAATCGGCCTCGACGTCGCCGCCGCTGGGTGGATCCGCGGTGACGGTCATGGTGTAGATCGGCTTGAACTTGGCCACCATCACCCGGTTGGTGCTGACGGGGAAGGTGTTCGTGCGCGCCGAGCTAACCGATGTGTTGCCGACCTGCCACTTGGAAAATTTGTAGCCGCCGTTGGGGATCGCGATGACGGTCGCGCTTATGCCGGGGGCATACGCGCCGTCGCCCAGGGTTGAACCTCCGTCGGCGGGTGACGAACTGGTGGTGATGATGACGTTGCCGCCGGCGGAAACAAAATTCGCCGCGAGCGTGCGGTCGGCGTCCGCGGTGAAGGAGTAGGTGGGAGAACTGCTGACGACGCTCGCGCCTTCGGTCCAGTTTGTGAACACGTAACCCGCGCTCGCACTAGCCACGAGGGTAACGTTCGCGCCGCGCGCGAATGTTCCGCCGCCAGTGATATTACCGCCGATGACCGGCGAGGCGCTGGGGTTCACGATGTAGATCGTGCCGCCGGAGACCCCGAGCGCGAACGCGGATAGGCTAGTTGCCGTTACCGTGATCGTATGCCGCACGAGGTCCACGGTGCCGGCGAGCAGTTCCCACGCGTGGTTGTGGAAGTGATAAATGCAGAGGGTGTTCGGATCAAGGCCGCCTGGCAAAATCGTCGAGTCGTAAGCGAACGTAAGATGAAACGCGCCGGAATTCGTGCCGGTGAAGGCCACGTCCCAGATTTGCTCTGGTCCGCCCGGCGTCATGAACGGGAGCGGGTCGAACTCGCCGTGGGCGACGCGGATGGCGATTTCCGTTTCATCCGCCTTAGAATAGCCGGCGAAGCACGAACCGCTGTGCGTCACATCATCAAACTCATAATCCATGCCGCCGGGCACGCCGGAGCCGCCGTTGCAACCGCCGGAACTGTTCGTGCCCAGAGGCACCAGCGTGCCGGTGCGCAGGCTGAGGATGACATCGAGGCTTACCGATTGGCCGGCGTTGAGCGCGCCAAGATCCCAACGCTCCGCGCCGGCCACCCAGCGTTGGGCGGGCGCGAATGTATCTGTGCCTTGCCGCGCGCTGTAGGGTGGCGTGAGCCAGTTGTTCTCGATGGAAAGATGCACGCCCTCCGACGGCTTGCCGAGGGCGTGGTCATCCAGACCGTTGCCTTCAATGCCGTAATTCCCAATCTCGAATGCGCTGGGCGCAACACTCGCGTGAAAGCCGAGATAGTCTTCCAGCCCGGCGCTGGAACTGTTCGTGCCCACCGCCCAGGGATCAATCCCCGCGAGCGTCACGTCGTATTGGAAGTTGCTCAACGAACCGGAGTAGGCGCGGTTGTCATAAACTCCGCGCTGCGCGTTTAAGCCGTGGAGCAATTGGAAGAACTGCACGTTGGCCAGCGTGCCACCCGAGATATTCCTGATGGTGCAGGTCTGCTTCAGGACATAGCGGCTACTGTTAATGAACGCCCCCGCGCCCCCGGCGGACGCGCGCGCCACCCCCATGGGCGGGCCGACGACGGTGTCGAGCATCTCGTGGCGCAGCGTGATTTCGAGATGGGCATTGGTAAGGACCGATTGCGCGATGGGCAGGTTGTCGGCGTTGAGTGTGGGCGTCGTGGGGAGCGGGGACTTCACGCCAAAGTTGGAATCCGTGACCCAGTCGGGGAAGGAAAAATTCCGCTCCAGCCACAAGGGCGACACGACGGTGCCGTCGGCGAGGTGATAGCCGACCGCCGCGCCCCATTCGCCGGAGAGATACTCGCGGCCCTCGAAGCCCGGCGTGTTATCGAGCAGGAAGTCTGAGTAGCCAGCATCGGTGAGGGTGATGTTCCAATGCGGATTGGCGAGAGTAAGCGCGCCCTGGCCCAAGGCATTGCCGGGGGCGAGCAGTAGCGCGATGCCGCCGCCCAGCATGAGGGTGGATTTGAGGATTCGCCGGAAGCCGAGGTTGGAGCGTGGGGGTTGCATAATCATTTAGGTGGGAGTTGGTGGTTACTTTGGGATTCGTCAGGGTTTCAGGAGTCAGGAAACGTCGTTGGCGAGGCCGCCGCCAGTGGCGCCGGTCAGCAACAAGGCCAATGCGGTAAAGGTTGTTTCGTTCATAATGGTTTCAGGTTTTCAGCAAAATTGGGAATAGTTCATTTCGGATCAAGGTTAATTGCCACTCCAAGAAACCCTCGACGCCACGCAGCGCAGTGGGAGGAATGGCAAAGCCTGGCGACACGGCGCGGAGTCGCGCTCCACCAGGCGGAAGAATTCAGATCAGGAGCGGGGACGAATGCAGAGCGAGCCATTGCCCGACGGCGCTCGGCGGCGGATGAGTCGGAACGGACGAGAGGAAGGCTTCGCGCTGTGACCAAAGCGGCGTTTCGATTGCGAGCAGCGCCGGTGATTCAAGTTGGGCGGGCGCCGGAGCGACGACCTGCGACTGGCGCGAAAAACTGTCGGCGGCGCTGAATTGTAAAACGTGGTCCGGTTCGCCGGCACGCCCGGGGGCGGCAAACAAGGTCAACGCCCGCGCCACCAAACCGTGCTGATGCTCCGCACGATTTCCGCCATGATGCAGCCCCACGCGCGAACCCGCGGCGCCGGTCTGCATCGTGACCCGATGATCAGGATCAACCGCCCCTAGCAACGCCGTCAGACCCAACCCGACCGGCGAGAACGCGCCGACATACAACGCCAGCACGCATCCTCCGGCGAAGCGCCGGAGGGCCTGAGGGTTGTGTCGGGTATTGATTTTCATACTCGCCATTGCGATGCCAATCATCTTAGCAACGGAGATGCCACCGTGAGTCATAGCGCGAAATCACGCGGTTCACAAGGAAACACCCACGCTAGCGGAATGAAAGCGTCAAATCCGTTCCGCCAACGGAACAACGGCTCCGCCAGCGGAACAGTCCTCGCTGGTTGCATCCGGCGACTCTTCCTTAGCGTCGGGCCGGAAACATTATTCTGGTGACTTCGCCGGGCGGGAAAGCGAGTTACCTAGTCGGGTGGCGCGCCGGGGCGGATGATTGCATGACCCAGCCGTTCGATGCGGAGCAGCCGGCCGCCCGCATTCGGGTCGCCGCCCGCATTCTGAGCTTGCAGACGGAAATCACGGCGCTTGCCGGTTTGCTCGCAATCTGTGCCCACTGCAAAAAGGTCCACTACGACAAGAATTACTGGCCCCAGGTGGAGTTCTATATGGCCCAGCGCCCGGATGCCAGATTCAGCCACGGTTACGGTCCCGACCGTTTCAACCAAGCCCTTCGCGAGGTGGCGGATGTAATCGGGACCAGCGCCGGCACGGCTATTTGAATTGCGGGTGTTGTTCGAGCCGGGCGCGGGTCGCTGCGGCTAACGGCGCGATGCGGTAAACACTCTCCACCATGGGCTCGGCGCTGTGCGAACGGCGGGCCCGATCCAGCCAACGCCGGTCCAGCGGTTCGGGGAGCAAGTCCAGCGTGTTGGCGGCAATCGTCGTTTCCTCTTTCTTGCCGGTGGCGTGGCCCACCCCCACAAAAAAACCCGCCAGCAGCAACGTCACCCGCATGATGGTGCTGCGGGAATACGTCGGCAGCGCACAGGGCCGTTGCGGGTCCAGCCGGCGAAATAAATGGGTGAAGAGCGGCAGCGTCCACATCGCGGGATTTTTGGCGGGCGAAAAGGCGTCGAACAAAATCGCGTGGGGCGGTGGCGCGCTGAACTCCGCTGCGGCGCATTGGGAATGGTTGCCAGGAGCCGGCCGAGCCGGGGCTCGGCGTGCCCCGGATTGCGCCAGCCACGTCGGGAAATCGCCGAGATGCAATTGCCAGTTTACTTCATGCGCCCCGTCGGTGAACTGGATCGCGTGCTGTTCGAGGAGGGCTCGGGTTGGGGTTTCATAGCCGCCGAAGTAGCCGAGCGCCGCCGCATGTTGCAGCGCAAACTTTAGCGGCTCAATCGTGCAGTCGAAGCTCACCACCCGAATCGGGCCCGCCAGATCCCGCGTGGCGCGCAGGACGGTGAGCGCGTTGGCGGCCGCACCCAAGCCGACATCCCAGATCACGAATTCCCCGGAATGTTGGGCGAGGCGCTCGCGGAGTCGGAGTTGATTGACGTACAGCGCCTCCGCCTCCGCCACCGGGCCGACGACCGGGTGAAAGGTTTCGCCGTGCGCCAGCGAATGGATGCTGTAATCGCCGCTGGCGAGTTGAACGAGTTTGTAGCCGGTGTTTTGCATGCAAGGATTCAAATTCCGCGAACCAAAGAGCTTTTTCCAAGACCGCAGCCGCAGACTCACGCATTGCGGCTCCCGCTCCGAAAGCAGCTTCAAAATCAAAAGATTCGTTATTGACGCAACGAACCATTTGGTAGGTAATCGCGTCCTCTCAGTTTATTCAACTGGAGAAACGACATATTAAATCAAAACCAAAAGCAACTATGACTCCGAACACAACGCACCGAAACTCAAAACCGGGTCGGCTTTCCGGGCTGGTACCCATCGCCGGATGCCTCCTGGCCGTAGCCACCGCCCAAGCCCAAACCACCAAGTGGGGGCTGACGCTCACCAACATCAACAATACCATCCCCACCACGGTGGTGACCAACGGGGATGGTTCCATCTCCATCACTGCCGGCGGCGGTGATACCTATGCCGATCCGAGCCAACCCTACTCCTTCGCCTACGCCTACCAGCAGGTCACCGGCGATTTTGACATCCGGGTCCAGGTGAAAAACGTCGCCCTCAGCGACCCGCTGGCCACCCAACCTGAGTCGGCCAAGGGCTCTCTCATGGTTCGCGCGACCCTCGATCCCATCCTCTCCGCGGACTTCCAAATCGCTGCGACGCCGCTCGCCCCGGCGGGCCGGGATGGCCAAATCGAGGGGGTCGGCCGCATGCGCGTTGACCTCAGCACGGATGACATCCCCGGACGGATGCAACAGTATGGCGGTGATGCCACCGCCTCGGGCTATGCCACCTATCCTGATTGCTGGCTGCGCATCCAGCGCCAAGGCGAAAAGCTGATGAGTTATTTCGCCACCACGAACACCACGGATTTTCCAGCGGGTTGGGCCTCGAATCCTGGCAGCACCAACGGCTGGCAACTGCTGGTTGTGACCCATGCCGGAACGAACTTCCCCAAGACGGTTTATGTCGGACTTAGCACCGTCGCCCACAAC
>CAIKLQ010000513.1 GCA_903828255.1 uncultured Verrucomicrobiota bacterium | reverse complement strand
TTCAGTTCCAAGGGCAGCATTCCTGCGCGGGACATTGTTGTTACCGATCATCTCGTGCGGTACCGGATGAGACAGGCGGGCGAGCACAAGATCAGTTTGCGCGCGGCATCACTCGCCAATCGCATGGGCTATCTCCGGCAAACGGACAACCAGTGGACGCTCGTGATTCGAAACTTTTTCCTGAATCCCTCCGGCGAGTACGTGGATGCGCCATGGTCGGAGCCGGACCAGCTCGGTTTTGCCTTGCAAGCCTGCAACGTGAACAGCCAACTCGGGGCGTTCAGTGAAATGGAATATCACGTCCCGGCCATCGGCCACGGCACCGGACGCTTGAGTTGTTCGGATGAATCCCAAGTCTGGTGCTATCGTGGGAGCAAGTCGGCAATCGGAGCAGTCGTACGGATTTTGCTCACCCCCAAGCCGTGGTCACCGGAGAAACAAAAAACGAACGCAAACCCGAGAAAACAAGTTGAGCGCGTCACCGAGGGAATGCCAGTCTGATGAAACATGAAAGTTGACCTCACCAACCAGGTGGCACTCGTGACCGGAGCGGCACGGGGAATCGGCCGGGCCATCGCTGACCAGCTTGCGACCAACGGCGCCCGCGTGGTTTATGCCGATCTCGATTTCGCGACCGCCAAGACCGCGGCGGCGGCGCAAGCAATCAGCGGTTCGGCCCTCGCGATGGATGTCAGCAGCGAAACGCAGGTCGAGGCCGGCGTGGCGCAGATCATCCAGGAACAGGGTCGGCTCGACATTCTCGTGAACAACGCCGGCATCAACACCATGAAGCACCGCGTGAACATTGACCAATTCCCGCTGGAGGAATGGCAGCGCATTTTGAGTGTGGACTTGACGGGGCTCTTTCTCGTGAGCCGCGCCGCCAGCCGTCACATGGTCGAACGCAAGTCGGGCCGCATCGTGAACATTTCCTCCGTGCTCGGCGTAGTGCCGGCGCGATTGCAGTGCGCCTTCACGACCGCCAAAGCAGGCGTGGTTCAACTGACGCGCACAATGGCCATTGAACTCGCCCCGAGCAACATCCTCGTGAACTGTGTCGCGCCCGGTTCGACCCTGACGGAAGGAACGAAGCAACTTTTTTACAGCACCGAAGCCATCATGCAGGAGCGCGCGAAACGCATGTTGAGCCACGTGCCGTTGAACCGGCCCGGCACCGTTGAGGAGATCGCTCATGCCGTGCTGTTCTTCGCCGCGCCGGAAAGTAGTTACATCACCGGCCAGACGCTCTGCGTGGACGGCGGGTGGACAGCAGGCGGATTCTTGCGGGATTTTTGAATTTCCAATGGCTGCTCGACTCAACAAACAGGAAGTGCTCGCCCGGCTCAAAGCGAGTGGGGTGGTGGCGATTCTCCGCGCCGAATCTCCGGATGGATTGATTGAGGTGGCGCAGGCTTTGGCCAGAGGTGGAGTTGAATTTGTCGAAATCACCATGACCGTGCCGGACGCACTCTCGGTAATTTCGCAGGCGGTGGCAGCGCTAGGGAGCAAAGTTGTGATCGGTGCCGGCACCGTGCTTGATGCCACTGCCACTCGCGCTGCAATCCAGGCAGGCGCGGGCTACATCATCTCGCCGGCCGTGCGGTCCGCAGTGATCGAAGCCTGTCGCCAGCAAGAAATCGCGTGCATGCCCGGGGCGATGACGCCGACCGAAGTGCTGGAGGCCTGGGAG
>CAIKLQ010000512.1 GCA_903828255.1 uncultured Verrucomicrobiota bacterium | reverse complement strand
CTTGCGATAGCTTCTATTCACTCGAAATGACGTTTTCATGATGGCGACTATGCTGTGGACAACCGCAGTTCGCCCCATGTTCACGGCTATTTTGAGTTTTTTTCCGGCACAGTTAGAAAATCACACTTGTAGTGGGGCTAGCAATCGCACTCGCAATGGCCAGCAATGCCAAAGCAGTTATCAAGAATGGGGCCTACTCGTTCAGCTTTGGCAACAGCCAGGCGGGGGCTAGTGGCAGCTTCTCCGCATCCGCAGAAAATGCAGTTGGGCTCGCCAAAACTTCGATCAAAGCCAATGGTTCCGTGAAGTTCCTCAATCAGACCATCAAAGGGGTGGACTTTACTGCCACGGCTCAAAGCGTCAAAGGGGTGAAGACCTCAACGTATAACCTGCAAGTGGCGGGATACACCGTGGACAGCGGCACGCGAACCGTTTCGTACACCTGGAGCAAGGGGATCAGCAAGACGCTCGTTGCGGCTTCTTTGCCGATCATGGTGGGGCCGATTCCCGTGACGATCAGCGGATCCGTCGGAGGCGGTGCCAGCATCGGTTACACGTTCACCCTAGCCGCCGCCAGTGTGGGGCTGACCGGCTCGGGCGCAGCCTGGGCCAATGGCAGCGCCTCCGCCGGCCTCGGGGTGCCCTTGTTGCGTATCGCCCTGAGATCCACCCTGCAACTGGCCAACACCTCGTTGAATCCGTATGTCAACGTGACGACGACTGGGATGAGTGGCGGGGCGCGACTGGTGTTCAATCCGGTACAGATTGACTTGGGAGTCGCTGTGCTCTCCTTCAACACGGTCTTGTATCAGTACACACTCGCCAGCTACACGGCTCCGTCCCGCACCGTGCAATTGTTCACCCTCTAACCTGAAGCATCAGGCGTAATCTCCCTTCCCTCAGCGACTGGGGGAAGGGAGCATAACCGAGGACTCAATTTCAAACTACTGCCAGAATCGCAAACGCAATCGTAACCCAAAGATACCCTCCATACTTTTATGAAAAACATTCAATCTCCAAGCTCGCGCGGGCAAGCCATCGCGTCGAAAACCCGGCTTCAATTTCCGCTCATCCTGGCGCTGCTCTGCCTGATTGGCTTGGTGGCCTGGTTCTTCATTCCCAGACACCAGTCGAAGCAGGTGCCGGCCCCGCCACCCACCGAAGCCGCCGCCGAACCCGCCCCGGTTGCGTCCGCTCCAAACGAACCAAATCGCGTCGCCGGCGATCTCGGACTGTACAAAGGCCTGCAACTTGAATACACATTCTCCCAGGACCGGGTGTTGAATCTGAGCGGATCGAGTTTCGGTGGGATCATCGCCACCGGAGCTTTGTCCCACTCCGTGCAGATGCGCGTGCAGCAAAAGGGGGATTTGGTGGTGACGGTTTATGATCAAGACGCCCGCGGATGGCTGGTTGGTTTCAAGCTTCAGGACGCCAAGATTCAAATGTCCGCTGGTACGAACGCGACCTCGGCGGCGGATGATTCCGCCGCGATGGGGAAGGAAATTCTGGCCTCGGTCGAACGGTGTGGACGGATTGCGACGATGACTGCGCCGCCACAGACGTCGGCGGAGACGCTCAATCAATGGCGGGATATTCTCGCCCGGTGGCAGATCGTGCTTCCGGTGCGGGCGGGGGAACTGAAATGGAAACGCACGGAAGAGGATACCACCGGCTCATACCTGGCGGAGTACACCCGCGACAAACCAGCGACGCCCGCAACCTTGACCAAATCGAAGCACCGCTATCTGAAGTTCGCGAATCTGGACAAACAGAGCCGCATTCCCGGCCATGAGATTCATGGCACGGCGACGATTGATCTGAACCCGTACCCGACGCTAATCAAAGGGCACGAACAGCTTTCCATCGCCGCCCGGGAAATCGGAGGCGGAGTTGAATGTGAAGCAACCTACGTTCTGCAAATCAAGGGCCAGACAACGCTCGCGGACATCGAGCAGCTAGCGCCCGGCAAAATCCAGGAGTTTCAGGCGTCCGCCCAACCCTTCACCTGGGCAGCCGCTATTTCCAAAACGACCGACAAGGCCCGGTGGCAGGCGACCGCCCAGAGCACCACCATTGCCGCCGAACTGTCGGCGTTGGACGATCTGCTCGCCCAGGGGAAGGGCCGCACGCCGGAGGAAGTGCGCACGCTGGAGAAAATTGTGGACCTGATTCACGCGGACGATGCGACCGTGGACAAGATAGTGGAAAAGCTGGCCAGCGCGACCACCCAGACCAACACGGAACTGGCTTCGGCCTTGACCGGAATGTTGGGTGCGGCCGGCACTCCGGAAGCGCAGGAAGCGCTCATCGCCCTGGCCAACAGCCCCGACTGGCCGTTGGCTTACCGGGAGATGGCCCTGTTTTCATTCGCTCAAGTGACCGAACCCCGAGCCGAAGTGGATGCCTGGCTGCAGGCCCTCCACCAGAAAGACGACGACCTGTCGAAGCCGGCCTATTTGGTGCTGGCCGCGATGGGCGACCGCTTGCGGGAAAGCGATCCCGAACGCTACGCCAGCATCAGCCAGTACATCACGGACGCGGCCAACAAACCCGACTTGTCACTGGATGGCCGGCTGGCGGCGCTGCGAGCAATCGAAAATCTCGGCCCCGCCACGATACCGGACTTCGTGCGCACTGCCTTGAACGATGAGGATCCGTTGCTGCGCGCTCAGGCGGTTGAAAGTCTGAGGCGGATGCCGGTCGAGACGGCTTATGAAGTGATTCGCAACAGCCTGGCGCAGGATGGCGATTCAACGGTGCGCACCGCCGCCGCGCGAATGTTGGCGGACAGCCGGTACGAAGGAGCCGTGGCTGAACTCGCCCGGACGGCGACCACGGATGCTGCTGAAGCGGTGCGCATGGCCGCGCTGGAAAGCCTGAATGAATGGGCGGCGCAGAGTGCCCGGGCGATGGAGATCCTCCAACAGGCGGCGAGCCAGGACAAATCCGAGGACGTGAGAAAACGCGCAACGGACCTCTTGGCTTCCGCACAGGCGTTCGCGGCTGGCGGGCCAGGGCATTGAGCAATGGCTTTGTAGGGTGAGCTACTTCTTTCCAGCCTTTGCCTTGAGTTCGGCGAGTTCCCGGCGGAGGGCCTCGGCTTCGGGCTTGCGATTCGTTTGCTCGTAGCAAGTGGCGAGGTTCTCGATGGACTCGACGGTGTCAGGATCGCCGGGCGGGAGGTGCCGGCGTTTGAGCCGGAGTGATTCCTCCTCCAACGCGATCGCCTCGCCGAGGTGGCGGGCGATTTGGTACGAAATGGCCAATTCGGTCATGGCGTTAAGCGTATTCGCGTTCGTTGGGCCCGATACCCGGCGGTAAATTTCAAGGCTTGATTGTCCCAGCTTGATGGCCTCGTCCGCACGACCGGCGCCGCGATAGGAACCGGCCAGATTAATCATCGTCCAGAGCGTGTCGTGGTGCTCCGGACCGAGCACCTTGCGGCGGAGCGTCAGCACCTCCTCCTGCAGCTTGATCGCCTCGTCCCGGCGGCCTGCGTCGGCATAGGAATATGCCAGGTTGTTCATCACATTGAGCGTTTGAGGGTGCTCCGGGCCGAGGACCTTGCGGTCGAGCGACAGCACCTCCTCGTGCAGCTTGAGCGCCTCGTCCCGGCGACCCGCGTTGCCGTAGGAATTCGCCAGGCTGTCCATCACCGAGAGCGTGTCGGGGTGCTGCGGGCCGAGCGCCTTGCGCCGGAGCATCAGCACCTCCTCCTGCACCTTGATCGCTTCGTCCCAGCGGCCCGCGTCGGCGTAGGAATTCGCCAGGCCTTCCATCGCCGAGAGCGTTTCGGGGTGCTCCGGGCCCTTGACCTTGCGGCTGAGCGTCAGCACCCGCTCCCGCAGCTTAAGCGCCTCGTCCCGTCGGCCGGCGTCGGCGTAGGAAACCGCCAGGTTGTTCATCGCTGAGAGCGTTTCGGGGTGCTCCGGTCCCTTGACCTTGCGGCTGAGCGTCAGCACCTGCTCCCGCAGCTTAAGCGCCTCGTTCAGGCGGCCCGCGTTGTCGTAGTAAACCGCCAGATTGTTCATCACCGGGAGTGTATCGGGGTGTTCCGGGCCGCTCACCTTGCGCCGGAGCGTCAGCACCTCCTCCTGTAGCTTGAGCGCCTCGTCCCGGCGGCCTGCGTTGGCGTAGGAATATGCCAGGTTGTTCATGGTCGTGAGCGTTTGGGGGTGCTCCGATCCGAGCACTTTTCGGTCGAGCAACAGCACCTCCTCCTGCAGCTTGGTTGCCTCGTCCCGGCGGCCTGCGGAGGCGTAGGAACTCGTCAGGTTGTTCATGGTCTTGAGCGTTTCGGGGTGTTCTGGACCGAGTGTGGCACGGTAGTAATCCCGCACCTTTTCCTCTAGCGGGATCGCTGTGCGAGGGAGGCCAAGGGCGAAGTAGGTGTGGGCGAGGGTGCTTTGCAGTAGCGCCCGGCGTGCGGGTTGGTCGGCGAGGTCGCTCTCCAGCTTCTTGGTAGCCTTATCGAGCGTCTCCGCCACGGTGATCGTCCGGCCGTCCCGCGCAGGGTCGGGACTTTGAAACACCCCGGTGAGGAACTTGGCGATGGCTTCGGATTCGGTGAGGCGTTCTTTGGCCAAAACTGTTGCCCGGGTTGCGCGGAACGCCTGCCAGGCGCTGAAACCCGTCGCAAAAACCAAGACAGCGACGATGGTCAAGGCCACCTTGTTCCGCCGGGCATACTTCTGAATTTTGTAGATTGGACTCGGTTCAGCCGCCTCCACCGGTTCGTCCGTTAAGTGCCGCTGGAGGTCCATCGCGAGGCCGTTGACTGTCGCGTAGCGCCGGGTAGGGTCCTTCTCCAGACACTTCGTCACAATCCAGTCCATATCCCCGCGAATCTGCCCAAACAGAAAAGGTGCTTCGGAATGGCGTCGTTCGGCAACGGCAGTCTGTTCGACGGCGTCCAGGGTTTTGAATCGCGTCGAGGGACGTAGTGGTTCGGCGTCACAAATAATGCGACGCTTCTCCTCGTCAGTTTTCCCATCCAGTTTCGAGTCGAATGGGGTTCTGCCCGTCAGCAGTTCATAGAGCAACACGCCCAGACCGTAGATGTCGCTACGGGTATCAAGGGCCAACGCGCTCGACTTCGCCTGCTCGGGACTCATGTAGGCCCGCGTGCCCAGGAACTGTCCGGCCGCTGTCTCGGTCAACGGTTGTTGCGTCGCCTTGGAGATGCCAAAGTCAATTACCTTGGGAACCGGCACGCCGTCGAGCAGTGTTACCAAAATGTTGGAGGGCTTGATATCGCGATGGATGATGCCTTTTTGATGGGCGTGTTGGATAGCCTGGCAGACCAGAGCAAATAGGGCGAGCCGCTGGCGGATGGAAAAGCGGTGGTGGTCGCAGTAGGCAGTGATCGGCATGCCGTCCTGCACCAGCTCCATCACGAAGTACGGGCGACCGCTATCCGTGGCACCGGCATCCAATACTTTGGCGATGTTGGGATGGTTCATCATCGTCAACGCCTGCCGCTCGGCTTCAAACCGCGAAATCACCGCCTGGGTGTCCATACCGAGCTTGATGACTTTGAGTGCGACTTGGCGGCGGATGGGTGACTCCTGCTCGGCAAGATAAACCACGCCAAAGCCACCATGACCAAGTTCCCGCAGCAGCTTGTAGCGGCCAATCTGGTCGCCGGGTTTGTAATGAAGAACCTCGGCGGGGGCTTCGGTCGTGCCGGCTGAGGGTGGCAGCGGCGTTTCGCCGGGATTGTGGGCTTCGTCTTGAGGTTCGCTCATGCTGTGCCTTTCATTTTCGGTGCCAATAATGCCGAGTCTCGGGGCCGAGGCAATGAATGGTTTGCGCCGGGTGTTGGCAGGCGATAAAACGCTTGAAAACACGGGTGGTGCTGTGGCGGTTGTTGCGGGCGTTCAGCGCGGTTTTCTGGAGGCGAACAGCAGCGCGGCTGCGAGATTCCCGTTCGGGCGGTGAGCGATCACGCCACAGCTGGAGCAAAATAATTGAAAAAACACACGTCGCCGCCAAAGATTGTGGGGTTGGACTCGTATTAACCAGTGACGCGGATCATTGCTATGGCAAAAAAGAAAACACCCATCGGCGGCACTCCTGGCGCGGGAGAGCAAAACGAGCACCAGGAATTTAAGGACAAATACGGCTTCGAGCCGACGCTTTGGACCGAGTTGGTTGGGCCAGCCGGTTCTCCGGACGCAACCATCCGGTACGAGGCCTTGGGCAGATTGCTGGAGAAATACCAGGCGCCGCTCAAAGCTTTCTTGCGAGCGGTGCTGGCGAAACGTGGCATTTGGGGTGAAGATTCGATCAATGAGTGTTTCCACGAGTTCGTCCACGACAAAATCATGAGGAAAGACCTGATCCGGAAGGCAGACCGGAACAAGGGGCATCCGTTCAGGAATTTTCTGACAACTTGCCTTGGCAACTACGCCAAGGATTGGGTGCGGGGCGAGGGCAACCGCCCGCCCACCGACCCGCTGCCCCCCGGAATCGAGGGTTCGGTCCCGGACCTGCCTCTGGGCTGCGATATTGAATGGGCCCACAGTATTCTGCAACAAGCTCTGGCAAAGATGTTTGCCAACTGTCTGGCGAAGAAGCAGCAGATCATTTGGACCATATTTGAACGGCGGAGGGTGCCCACACTCCTAACTGGGGCAGAAGTCGAAAAGCTGCCGGACACCATCGAGTTTGTGAGACGGACTTGCGGCGTAACTCTGTCAGATAAGGAATTCTCCAGCCGGCAAAAAACGGGAGAATTTAAGTTTGCCCACTGCGTCCGCGATGTTCTGAGCGAAATCTGTCGCGACGCCGAGGAAATCGAAAGCGAAATGCAGGTGTTCATTGAGCTACTTCGCGCGATTATGCAGGGGCACGCCCGAGAGTAGTTTGCCGGGCAAGGAAGCAACAATTAACGATTCAGCCTAATATGAACGACTTTAGAGCAACGGTTTCGAAGCTCGACACCGCCAGCTTGGTGAAATTATTTGAATTGGGGAGAGACACAGACTTGCGGTCGCCCGAGGCGACACAGGAGGCATTGGAGCATTTGCTGTCGCTCCCAATTGAATACGCCTTGAACCAATTGCCGCGAGAACTGGCGGAGAAGCTGCGGCGGCGGGCTGTGGCGCTTGACGTCGCCAGCCGTGCCGGAAAGGCCGGCATCAACACGTTCGGTGAACTCCTGACGCATTCGCATCCTCCGCTGGAGATGTTGAAATTCGCGAAAGATTTTGCGAAAGCTGCCATCGCGAACGGGAAGACAATCTGGCCGCGCAGTGTATGCGACGTGCTCAACTACGCCAGTTACGCCGCCGCCCTGTTGCGCCGGGGTGACCGCATTGGGACACTGACCGAGGCTGATCTCAGAACCGGCTTTCAGAAGCTGGCTGCGCGGCCATGGGTGACTACGGAAATGAAGGTGCTTTTCGAGCAAGCCGTCGGGCAATTGGCCACGGTAGGAGGGGCAACCAAGCCGGCGGAGTCATAAAGATGGGTCGGCAGTTTTCTGCGTGGGTGGAAGGTTTAGACCGGCAACTCAGGCCTTGATTTTGGTGTAAAAAAAGCCTCCTTCGCGAGAAGGAGGCCGTGTGATTTCAGTAATCTTCCGGGAGCAGTACTGTTGACACCGCGCGGTCGCTTTCCGTGATGAGCCAGAACCTGGTGCCGTTCGCGGCAGGGTAAACCGACAACAATCGCCCGCCGTGCGCGAGCGCAGTCTCGTTGGCGGTGCGATCCTCGGCGTCGAGGTCACCCCAATCGCCGCCCTGATGGCGGCGAATGGCCGTGAGGATCTCCTCCGCGGTCAGGTGAGCCAACGCGTTCGGGGTGGCGACGATCCGGCCCATCCGGAACTTTGCCACAGGAATGATCGCAGTGCTCATAGGCGATAATCCTCGAAGGTTGCAGCCAGACCGTCTTCGTCGCCGCCCAACAATTCCTCCAACGCCGCCTTGGTGTGCGCTCGCTCGGGATCGGGCTTGGCGTCTTTGGGACAGCCGGGACAACGCACGACGTTGATTACGGTTTGCCCGAACTCATATCCGGCGGCCCGGAATTCTTTGCGGTAACGGTCGGATAACTTTTCGCTCCGGGGTAGTGATCGCCAGGCTTCGGCCTCTTCGACGCTGAGCCCCGTCTCGAAGATGGCATCCTGCCAGAGGTAATACACGTCCCACGGTTCGCCGCAGGTAGTACAATGTACGTCCATAATGCGCCTCCGTTTAGGGGATTAACTGCGCCACTTCGGCAGCGGACAGTTGGTCGGGTTGCCGACCGGGTTGTTCAAATGAGTGAATCCGGACGAAACAGAACCGGGCCAAACGACTTGCGATCTCCGGCCGGCCGGCCTGTCCCGCCGCGTCCTCATCCAGCATGACGATCACCGCACTATTCGTGGTCGTGTGCCGGCGAATCAACTCCTCCTGAGCCGGCGACAAAGTGCTGCCCATAAGGGCGACCACCCGTTTCAAACCGTGCTGCCAGAGATTGATGGCATCAAAGAAACCTTCGACGACAATGAGCGGTTGGCCGGCGTCGGCTTTGATCGCCCGATGCAGATTGAACAATTCGAGCGATTTCTTGAAACCCGGTGGCAACCGGTATTTCGACGTGTCCCCGGTCGGGGTGCCGGGCCACCTGCCAGCGTAGGCGACGAGTTGGCCTTCGGCGTTGTGGATCGGAATCACAACTCGACCGGTCATGCTGCCCTTGTTACAGAAGCCGAGACCGAACTCGGCGACCGTTTCCGGGGTCAGGCCGCGCTCTACCAAATAGGGATGCGCGGGATCGAGGTGCTGGAGGGCAAAACCGAGCGGCTGATTCACCCCGGACTCCGGCTCGCGCTTTTCGGCGGGGGCGGTTCGGGGTGCGGGGTTGACTTCGCGCATCGGCTCTTCGGTTGGCTCAGGTGCTTCGGTGGAATTGGGCACGACCTTGCGGCCGGGCTTTTCCAACGAGAGGCCGAACCACTCGCTGATGCGGATGGCGGCGTCGCGGATGCTGATGTTCTCCTTGCGGGCGACAAAGTCCAGGATGTTGCCGCCGTGCTTGCACTCACTGAAACAGTTCCAGCAATTCTTGGACAGGCTGACACGAAACTGCGTCGGGCTTTGTCCGCCGTGCAACGGGCACGGGCCGGTGAGGCTGTCACCGTTGCGCTTGAACGTGTTGGTGAGTTGGTAATGGTCGAGGATTTGCAGGATCGAGACGGAGGTTTTCACCGTCTTGAAGTCCACGTATTGGGTTTTGGGCATGGGATGCTCCTTTCTTTCAGGGATCAAATGGCTGTTCGGAATCTCAGGCACAAGCCCGAGGAATCAGCCGCCTGTTTCGCATCCTAGCACACCGACCTGGAAGTGGGAACCTTGACGCAGGGGTAAACGTGTGGTGTAAACCCCGACGCCTTAATCGTCGAGCAACCGGTTTTGTTCACCCCGTCCGGTGGTCCAGAGACAGGTGAATGGGTCGGCGGCGAGCAACGCCCCGGCCTCGGCAAAAAGAAAGAGGCCGTGGCCGCCGTCAAGTTCGCGGCAAGCGGCGATCATGCTCTGCATCCGCTGGGCGCTGCTGGTAACCGTCAGCACACGAAAACGAGGAAAGCCAAACCGCGTCTTGTGCAAGCCCTGCTGCCAGGTCGCGTGGTAGGCGAGCAACTTGCGTTGAAAAGAGCTGTGGGAAAGCGTCTGACGGGTGACCGGCATCGTGCCCCGGTCGGCTTCCAGAAAAAAGTAAGTGCGGTCTGCCGATTGGCCCGCAAACTCCAAACCAAACACGCCGTCGGGAACCACCGCAACCGCTTGCCGGCGCTCAAGGGTGACCCGCCAGCGAAACAATTCATCGGACTCGCGGGCAGTTTCCGGCAAAGGCAACTGGGTGGCATCGAGCAGCCGTGCCCCAGGACAGGAACGGCAGGCCAGTTCAAACGCGACCATGATGTCGGCGGTCAGCACGGCGTGATCCAGGAACGGACGGCCAATGGATTGATTTTTCCAATTCATGGGTGCGGGCAATTCCAACCGCAGCACCCCCGCACCTTTGTTTCCTAACCCGTAAACAATGGGTTCCGAGCCCGCCCGATGAAAGTAATCGAGTTGGGCGCGGGGTCGCTCCAGGAAACCGTGGTGGTAGAGACGCTGCAATCGCCGCAAGACCTGCTGGGGACTGCCCGCAACGAGCCGGAGGATCTGCGAGGAACGGAGAAAGCGGTGCCGATGAATCCAGCGGAGGATTTCGCGGTCGCGATCAGTGAGGCGAAAGGGCGGGATTTCAGCAGACCGTTTGAAGCGGGGAAGGCGGGGGGATTCCATCCCGCCATTTTACCACGACGCGAGATTGTGGGGAATGACGGCTAGCCCTTTCGGACCTCAGCTTTTGCTCTGTGAATAACGGACTCAATGTCAACTTCCAGACCCGAGCATAACGATCACCCACCACCATCAACTCCCCGCCGCCCATTCCGTCGGCCACTACGATCAAGTTGCTATTCGATCCGTCAGGATAATGGGTGCAGATTTGTTCCCTGGGACGGGGAGATCGAAGCCGGCTCGGGGATCTCTGTTCGGGACGCCGGGACCGAACGCCAAACCGCAGACTGCGCCAGACAATTCGTATCCGGGAGTGAAGCGCCGAGGCTGACGCTGGCCCCCATTTCCCATCGATCGGCGGAGGTATGGCTGTCAGGGGGCCACGAAGCGGTCGGCGGCGATCCTCGGCCATGCGGGAAGCGTGCGGCGGACCTTGGTTAGCGTCAGGCAGTGCGACGCACTCAGAATGGCAGCTTGCCCCGGACTGAAAGCGAGCCAACGCTTTCCCTCACGAACCCGTCCCGGCTGGCGCCCTCAAGTCCTTGGTCCAGTGGTCCTTGAAAGCGTGCCCCGGGTTGCCCGAGAATCAGGCATGGCAAAGGCAAAAGTTCAGGAAATCAAATGACTTCCCGACGCAGAGCCGCACAACTATCCGGCGGCGGAATCCTACCTCCGCCTACTATTCGACCAGAAGCTGGTTGCGAAGCTGGTCCAGCGACTCCGGGAATTCCCGGTGGAACGCTTCCGCGCCAAGGATATTTTTCGCGCCTCGCAGTTGTCATTGCTGGGGGTGAGCAATTCCCATGTTGCAAAGGGCCAGATGAAAATCCAGACCGGTTCAGGCTCTGCGGAAGGAACTCAAGCCACGAAGTCCAACTGCTGCACCGTGCCCACGCGACCATCTTCCTGCAGAAAGACGCTGCTGGCGGAGGTCTTGGCTTGGGTTTCCTGGGCTTCGTTCTTGTAGGTGAAAGGCGTCGAAACGGACTGGAGATAAATGGCCCCAACGTTCTTCTCGGCCAGCGAAGTCAGCTTGCCGCCGCCGTCTTCAGTCGGCTGCCAGACGCTGAGGCGTCCGTAGCTCGCATCGTTCTCGTCAATCCAACCGTTCCCGTCACTGTCCAGCGAGTTCAGTTCAGCAAAGCCCTGGCCAGTGGTCGGCCCGAACAGTTCACTACCATTGTTGATCTTGCCATCCTGGTTGCGGTCCAGTGCCAGAAATCCGGTCCCGCTGCCGAGCCCCGGCAGCTTCTCGTTCTGGCCGTCGTTGTTCAGATCGAAACTAAAACTGCCGGAGCGCAGTTGGGTTGCTGGGCCGTCGAAGTTCAACACCAGGGGATCAATCAGGGCGTCCCCGGCCTTCAATTGGAAATTTTCCTCCTGCCGGCTGTAACGCGTCAGATCAACGGACATGGCGAATTTGATCTCCTTGCCATCAGCGGTGTGAACTACCCCGGCGGCCTTGAACTGCATTTGCTCGGATTCTTCGCGCACTGCATGGGACTCGTATTCAACTCCCCAACCCTGGCGCTGCGGGGCGGCACTCGCTTGTGGGGCGTAGTTGAGCGGTGGCGAAGGAGTATCAGACTGCTGAGGCAGAGAAGACATGTGGATTTTGACGCCAAACAGCTTCTCGATCAGCTTCTTGATCAGCAAGGTGGTGGCGTCGAGATCCTTGTCCTCGTCGGCCGCTTCAGCGGCGGCTGACTTCTTCACCCCCGCCCCGTTGCAACCACATTTGGGCGGTGGCGGCACTTCGTACATCAACCGCGGTGGCTTTTGTGGCTGGGGAGTTGGCGCAAAAAGACCGCCGGCGGAGGCGTCTTGGGAGAAATCGGGCCGTTGGTCGCCGACCCACACCCGGAGGGATTCCTTGCGCGTGTAACTTTCGCGCAGTTGATAGGCGCTACTCAGAGCGACGGTGGAGTCTGAAATTTTCATCGGATTACGTCCATGTTTTCCGTTGGTTCCTTATCGGCACGCCCGGCGATTGGTTTAGCGGAAACTCCGACTGCTTCCCTGATTCCTCGGCAGCGGAACTCGGTCTACCGGCGGCCGGCACCCGGCAGGTGTGGCCAATCAATCCCGGACATAGCCGCGCAAATGGTCCGCTACTGGACGCGGTCGCCGGGCCTTGGACCCGCGAGCCCTGCGCCGACGTGGGGAACATGCCCGACTACGAAAACGTCCTCACTGATGCAACCAGTCCAAGGGGCCGAGCAAAAAGATACCGCCTGCGTCCGCCGGTGGGGTGCGCCACGGAGCGGTCACCGCTTTCCCGGTTTTGGGCGGAAAACTGGCCCCGTTAGCCAGCCAGCGGAGCAACCGTGCGCTGGGCCAGCCGGGAAAGCCTGAAAAAGGCTTGCCTTGACCCTTCGAAAACCGAAACTTCACCTGGAAAATGAACGTGATAGAAAGGCGATAAGATATGAGCGAAAAAATTCCCGGAGCAGACAAGAAAATCACCGCCGGCATCTGTGGCATCCTGTTAGGCGGCCTCGGCATCCACAAGTTCATCCTCGGTTACACGAAGGAGGGGATCATTCAGATCGTGATCACCATTTGCACCTGTGGTATTGGCTCGATCCTGGGTCTGATCGAGGGCATCGTCTATCTCACCAAGAGCGATGAAGACTTCGTAAAAACCTACATCCAGAGCAAAAAAGGGTGGTTTTAAGCCGCAGCCAAACGCTTCCTGAACCGCGGACGTGAAGGGTCCGTTTCACAGATTTCCAATTATTGCCCCCGCGTCAGGAAGCCCCTTGCCTACAGGCTTTCCTCTTGTTTCCAGGAAAGGGGGCCGTCGCACAGTTTGCGCCTCTTCCCCTTTTGAGCTTTCGGCGTCGCCGGGCGCGAAAATTACGCAGAGAATATTCCGGCGCAATTTAGCAGAGGATGAATCGCGGCGGTCGCCGGGAAGTGCCGTAGGGGCAGCCGTCCGAATCGCGCTCGGTTTCGAGCCTCGGCCTTGTGCTCCGCCAGCTTTCTGATCCCGGCGTAGCTCGGGAGCGAGCTTTCTGGTTATCGTAAACGACCTCTGAGCGGGGGAGTTTCCCGGTTGCCCAGCCGGCAGCGCCGG
>CAIKLQ010000511.1 GCA_903828255.1 uncultured Verrucomicrobiota bacterium | reverse complement strand
CCGCTGGCACCCGAACGACGCAACGCAGAACGCTGGCTACAATGACCTGAAATTCTTAAAGCCGTTCCGCCGCAGCCTGTTCAAATCCTTCGGTAAAGCGAAGGATCACGCCTTGGTTTTGCCTCCTGTGGGATGCCAGTGAATAATTTTTCAATGGAAGTCGGTCATGCCTGCTTGGTTGATGCGGCGATTGCCAGCGAGTGCTTTGATGGTGATGCGGCTGAAAACGTCGCATGGATGGCGTATCAGCCATGGGTTCACTGGGATAACTTGTCACTCCCTGATTATCCGCGGGAACTTTGGGCGGCCGATTGGCACAAACTCTTTGCAGCGGGTGCCGCACGCAGCACGCTCACTTGGAAAAATGAATTCACGAGTGTTCAGCAAAAAGCCCATAACTTCTACTCGAGCACTGAAGATGTAATGGAACCGTTCCAAGGGGCTCCGGGTTATGCCGTAATCGAAAATCTTCTCCATGTAGATTTCGGGAGGAAGGCGTGGGTTGTTCAGGAAAGGGCGAAAGGCAACATTGCCACCTTATTTGGAATTGCGTTGACCGGAACGGATTATGGAGGCTGGGGTTTTAACACCAACGATCCAATTGATCATCTTCCACCGGACCCGAAATGGTACAGGGTCGAAGGCGGAAAGCGCGTTCCCGTTTTGCCAAGCGAACTTCCCACGCATACGCCCGACTCGGTCACCCGGTCTCCACTTTTTTCCACTGGCTGGGGAAATTACATCGCAGTCTTTCCGGATATTACGCACGTAGATGAGGCGGCCATCCATCCGGGGTGTCCTGATTGGATCGTCAGTCTCTACACGGATGCTACGGGCAGTGCTATCGCCGCAGACGCGGTTAAGCGGGGCCAACTGCTTTCCCAAGCCATTCCCGCACTACCCACTCCGGTTGGGCAGAAGAACCTCGAAAGCTTGGAACACGATCGCAATTATCCCATGCCCGAGATGTTTGCTCCAAACGGCTCTCCATGGCCAGCAGACCGAGCCGTGTCATCGTCAGTGCAATTGCAAAATGGTTTCACAATGACATCCGCGACGTTTCCTGCCTCTATGTGTATGGCTTTTTTGACTCGATCAAAACCATCAGCGAATCCAATCCATGAAAACTACATTTCGATTCATACCAGTTCTGGTTCGCTATTCTCTAATTGCAGCTGCTGCTGAAAAGCAATACTCACTCCCGATCGCACGGCTCACCATCAAATCAATCGATGAACAACTCGTGCCGGTGTCAGGCGTGAAAATCCACCTAGTCTTCATGGAGCCGGATACTCGCAAGCCGCTCTCCACATACGGTCAGACTGACGACGAAGGTCTCTATTCAGCAGAAGGCGGCAGCGATTCGGACATGGCAGGCGAAATCATGAAAGCGGGGTATTACAATGGCGGTTTTCCGTTTCAGCCATTTCGTGAGGCAAAGGAGGGTCGCTGGCAACCTTGGAATCAAACGAATGTTGCCTTGATGCGCAAAATTGAGAATCCGATTCCCATGTATGCACGGATTTTAAATGTGAAAGTTCCAGCACAGGGCAAAGCTTGCGGCTACGACCTCAAGGAAGGTGATTGGGTGTCCCCGTGGGGCAAGGGGCTCGTGCCGGATCTCGTGTTCACGGTGAAGTATGATTACACGAACTTCAACCATTACGACCTTTCGATGAAGCTGGGGTTCTCGAATCCGTTGGACGGAATTCAGCCGGCCAATCCACCCGAGGAATACGCACACGGTGAATTCATCTGGCACCGCCAAGCTCCTGAATCCGGCTATTTGCCAAGCTTCGAGCAGGAAAAGGGGCTGCCGAGCAAGCTCTACCAAATCCCAAGCGCACCGGGCATCCGCCATCTGGAGGATGTTGGAAAGCTGAAGTGCTATTTCCGCGTCCGAACGGTTGAAAAGGACGGGAGAATCGTCAGCGCCCTCTACGGCAAGCTGGCCGCAGGTTTTGAGATGGGAATATCGAGCCAACGCGAGGTGAAGGTCGTGCTCAACTACTACCTCAATCCCACACCGCTGGATCGGAACATGGAGTTCGATTTGAAACAGAACCTGTTTAAGAACTTGAAGTTCGACGAACAATCGCGCAAGCCGTAAAGGGATGCTAATTGGTGTGGACCCGGGCCGTGGGTTTTGTAGAGGTAAGAGGTGGACCCTATCTTTTAGACCACGAAGCGCAGAAAATAAGAAAGACTCTCCCGGACTGCTGTCATGGTTGTTTTTGTTTGTGGTTCACTCTGCGCTTCAAAAGCATTTGGAAAAGAGAGAACGAGCGGTGCGTGGCACGGCCCGTCCTCCCTCTCCCTTTTCTTCGGGTGCCAATACTTACCGCCGCAGGCGGTCTAATTTCAAGTTTTTCTGTGCGGCGTGGGCCCTTTGGGGCGCCTCGCTTCCCAAGTGGCTGGCTGACCGCCATGAGCGCCCGGATCGAAGTACACTTCTGCGGGCGTCGCATAGCCCAACGCCTGGTGCGGCCGCTCCTGATTATAGCCGTCAAACCACCGGCCCAACCCGCGGCCGGCGGCCAGCCCGTCGCCGTAATCCTGCAAATAGATGTCCTCATATTTCGCGCTCCGCCACAGCCGTTCGATAAACCGGTTGTCCAGCCAGCGGCCCCGCCCATCCATACTCACCTCCACGCCCGCCGATTCCACCGCGTCGATAAACAGCGGCGCGGTGAACTGCGCCCCTTGATCGGTGTTGGAAATCAGCGGCGCCCGTCGGCCCGCCCGCAGTGCCGCCTCCCAGGCGTCCACACAAAACGCCGCCTCCAGCGTGTTGCTCAACCGCCAGCCCAACACGTACCGACTCCACCAGTCCATCACCGCCACCAAGTACATGAATCCCCGGGCCATGGGCACATACGTAATATCCGCGCACCAGACTTGGTCCGGCCCCGTAACTTCCAGATCCCGCAACCGATACGGATAAATCTGGTGCCCTGGTCCCGGCAGGCTTGTCTTGGGCTGGGCGTAGATCGCAGTGATCCCCATCAACCGCAGCAACCGCACCACCCGCTTGCGATTGGTCACCAGGCCCTCGCGACGCAAGCTCACCGTCAACTTGCGACTGCCGTAAACCGGATGCGCCAAGTGCAGCTCGTCCAACCGTCGCATCAGCGCCAGGTTCTCGTCCGTCTCCGGAGCGCACTGGTAATAGTAACTGCTGCGACACCGTTCCAGCAGCTCGCATTGATGCCGCACACTGACTTGCGGATCGGGACCGATCAGTTCCTGCAAACATGTTACAGCCCCAGTTGTCTGGACTTTTTTT
>CAIKLQ010000510.1 GCA_903828255.1 uncultured Verrucomicrobiota bacterium | reverse complement strand
CGATTTCAGATTCAGGGTCCGGAGTCGCAGCTTTGCCATCTACCACTGGCGAATGGCCATCCGCGGAAGCCTGCTGCGGGCTGAGGTTCGCCCCCGGCGCCAGTGGAGCCGCGGGCGTGCTCGACGGCTCGGTTTCTTCGACCAAGCGCAGCGCGGAACTGTGCAAATCGTGCAGCTCAGGTTCGCGCGGCTCGTATTTGGCGAACTTCACGAGGTCGCAACTTTGAAGGAATTCGCCCAGGCTGTCCTTTTGATCGCGCGTCAGCAGATCGGTGCGCCGGAGTTCGTAAAGGAACTCCTCGGTGGTGCGCTCCGGAGCTCGGAACTCGAAGCGCTCTTCGAGGTAGTAGCGGGTGGTGTCGGACACCGCGATGCAAAACGGCTTCGGCTGCGTGATGAGCGCCAGGGCTTCCTGCAACTTCTGCTTCGCGCGAACATGCGCAGGCACCGCCGGTACGACCAGAATTTCCGCCTGACGCTTCCGCCACCATCTCCAAAGCGCGAATAGCACGGCTGCGAGAGCCAAGGCCGCCAGCGTCCACCATAGCCAGGCCCAAGCGCTGACAATCTCGATCGGCGGTTTGATGTCGCGGATGTCGGGCGCGTTCGTGACGACCGCCGGCGAGGCGGGGGATGATTGCGTTACGAGCATGGCGGGGTGGAAAACGGGTTGCGGGTTGCGGGTTGCGTGAACAACGGAAGGTGCGTCGCTGCAATACTTGACGCAACCCGCAACACGCAACACGCGGCTTTAGACTTCAGACTCCAGACTCCAGATTTCGTTATCATCCCCTCATCCTCCGTTTCTCCCGCGTCTCGAAGAACTTCGCCAACGCGGCGCCGTAGGCTTGGTCCGTGCGCAGTTGAATCGCGTCAATGCCCGCGGAACGGAACAAGCGGGCGAGATCCGTTTGGGCTTTGGCTTGGCGCTCCGCAAAGGCGCTGCGGCGGCGGGCGTCGCCGGTATGGATTTCCACCACCTCGCCGGTCTCGGCGTCCTTCAGCACGAGGCGACCCAGCGCCGGAAGTTCCAGCTCGAAACGGTCGGTGATTTGCACGGCCACCACGTCGTGACGGCGATTGACCTGCTTGAGCATCGAGAACGAAGCCTGAGCGAGCGATTCGAGCAACATCATTTGCGGGCGGAGCTTCCGACCGCGATCGCTCTTCGCCTCCGCGGGCGAGCCGATGAAGTCCGAAATCACCACCGCCACCGCCTTGTGCCGCGTGACGTGCAGGAGAAACTCCAGCGCGGTATTCAAATCGGTCCCTCGTCGCTTCGGCTCGAAGAACAACACCTCGCGGATGACGCGCAGCACGTGGCTGCGGCCCTTGCGCGGCGGGATGAACTTCTCCACTTCGTCGCTGAAGAGGATGAGGCCGACCTTGTCGTTGTTGCGGATGGCGGAGAAGGCGAGCACGGAGGCAATCTCGGCGGCGAGTTCGCGCTTGGACTGGTCGCGCGAGCCGAACAAGCCCGACCCGCTCACGTCCACGACGAGCATCAGCGTGAGTTCGCGCTCCTCCACGAACTTCTTGATGAACGGATGATTCATCCGCGCGGTGACGTTCCAGTCAATGGCGCGCACGTCGTCGCCGGGCTGGTATTCGCGCACCTCGTCGAAGTTCATGCCCTGGCCCTTGAAGACGCTGTGGTACTGGCCCGCGAGTGTTTCGGTCACGATGCGATTCGTGCGCAGTTCGATCTGCCGGATTTTTTTGAGAATCTCGCGGGGAATCATGGCGGCGATTGAAAAGTTGAAGGAGGAAGCGACATCTCAAATGAGCGAAATGGCACGAAGAAATCTTCAAAATCCTTGATGAATTGTTCCTCCGAATTCCAACCCTCTTTTGTTCCATCAAAGCTATCGTCAAGCTGGTATGCTCTCGTAAAAAACGGATCTGGAATTTCGCGATTCACGGCCCAACGAAAAAGCGCTCTCACAATTTTCTCTCGACTGAATTGGCGGTTGCGGTTGGCAACGCCAAAGCGCGACAGCAAAAGACTCCAAGCCGTAAGTTTATCAACCTCGCCGGGAACTGCTTCAAGCAGCTTGCTTTTGCTTGTATCTCTTTCGATTGAAAGCTTAAGCAACCATTCTGGAGTTGGAGAGTTGGCTTCAACAATCATCTTGTCAGCCCAAGTTTCAATTTCTTTTTCGCGGCATAAACCAGCTTCAAGTGCGAGCCGGAAGTATTCAGCCAAATCTTTTGTGGTTGGTTGCCGCATGAGAATTGAAATTCAACTCACGGCACGGGTAGTTCATCAAAGATTTTCTGGATGACGATCTCACTGGTTTTTTCCTCGGCCTCAGCTTCGTAGGTGATGGCCACGCGGTGGCGCAGCACGTCCATGCCGATGCTTTTCACGTCCTGCGGCGTGACGTAGCCCCGGCCTTTCAGGAACGCGTAGGCCTTGGCCGCGAGCGTCAGCGCGATGGTCGCGCGCGGCGACGCGCCGAGCTGGATGAATTCCTTCACCGCGATCTTGTAGTGGTCGGGGTCGCGCGTGGCGCAGACGAGGTCCACGATGTAATCCTTCACCTTGTCGTCCACGTAGATGTCGTTGATGACTTCGCGGGCTGTCAGGATTTGCTGCACCTCGACGACGGGGTGGGTCACGGGCGCGCCGGAGGTGCGCGCCATGAGATCCAGGATTTGCCGTTCTTCGGCGCGCGTGGGGTAACCGATCTTGAGCTTGAGCATGAAGCGGTCAACTTGCGCTTCGGGCAGCGGATATGTGCCTTCCTGTTCGATGGGATTTTGAGTGGCGAGCACGAGGAACGGTTCTTCCAGCTTGAAGGTCTGGTCACCGATGGTGACCTGCTTTTCCTGCATGGATTCGAGCAGCGCGCTTTGCACCTTGGCGGGCGCGCGGTTGATTTCGTCGGCAAGGATGAGATTGGCGAAGACCGGACCTTTGCGGGTGGTGAAACCGCCGGATTGCGGGTTGTAAATCTGCGTGCCGATGACGTCGGCGGGCAGCATGTCGGGCGTGAATTGCAGGCGGGAGAATTTCACGCGGATGCAGTTGGCGAGGGATTTCACGGCGAGCGTTTTGGCCAGACCGGGCACGCCTTCAAGGAGGACGTGACCGTTGGCCAGTAACCCGATGACGAGGCGCTCGGTCAGATAGCTCTGACCGATGATGACTTTGCCGAGTTCGTTAAACAGCGGTTGTGTGAAGGCGCTCGCTTCTTTGACGGCTTCGTTGATGGCGCTGATTCCAGTATTCATGTTTTGTTTCGCGATTCTACGGACAGATGGACAGCGAAGCCAGCCGGAGTGTTCAACAGATTTTTGGCGGAGCCGCCGACGCGAGGAGGCTCTGGCGCTATATCCAATCGCCGATGGCCGATAGCCAAGAAGCTGTGGCCTCCTCACGGCGGCGGCTCCGAATTCAAAAATGCGTGCGCGCTGCAGCGATGTCGCGGGCGATTTGGGATTTCAGCTCGCCGAGGGAGACGAACTTTTGCTCGGCGCGGAGCTTGCCGGCAAAGGTGACTTCCAGTTCTTCGCCGTAGAGATCGCCGGTGAAGTCGAGGAGGTGGACTTCCACGCGGAGTTGGGGTGCGGGGTTTTGCAGCGTCGGGCGGTGGCCGATGTTCAGGACGGCGCGGTGCGTAGGACAGACGTCGCGCCTATCTCCAGGTTGTTTTTCCGCTTGAGCGGGAGATTGATGCGAGACCGGCGCGACGCCTGTCCTCCGGGTGATGTGCGCCACATAGACTCCGTTCGGCGGCAGGACGAAGCCGGCGGGGTCGAGGTTGGCGGTGGGGAAGCCGAGTTGGCGACCGAGTTGGTCGCCCTCAACGACCTTCGCTGCGAGTGAATAGGGGCGGCCCAGCATTTGGGCGGCGGCGGCGAGGTCGCCGGCGCGGATGGCTTCGCGGATACGGGTGCTGCTGACGATTTGGCTGCCGAGCGCCACGGCAGTGATGCCGTGGACGGCGAAGTGGAGTTCTGCGCCCAGCTCCTTCAGCACCGGAACGTTGCCGCTGCGTTTGTGGCCGAATACAAAATCCGCGCCGACGCAGATGGACTGGATGTGGCCCAGTTCGCGGGCCAGCCGGCGAATGAAGGTCTCGCCCGGCTGCTCGCTGAACGCGCGATCGAAGCGGAGCATGAGCAGCGCGTCCGCACCGAGGGACGCGATCGTGCGGAGTTTCTGCGATTGGGAATAGATGAGCGGGGGAACTTTATCCGGCGCGACAATGCTGCTCGGGTGCTGATCGAAGGTCACGACGAGGGCAACCCCTTCTTGCTGGCGGGCAGCGGCGATGGTTTGCCGAATGATTTGCTGGTGGCCCAGGTGGACGCCGTCGAACACGCCGATGGCGAGGCAGACTTTGCGCGACCCGGGTTGGAGTTCGGTGGCGGTTTGAAGCAGTTTCATCGGCGGACCGGATGAAAGTTATGGCGAGAGGCGGGAATTCATAAGGGCCGGCGCTCCGTTCTCACGCATCCCGGATTACGAACTCGCCGCCAATTTCAAAAACGGAATCACGCGCTTCTCCAATTCGACTGCCGAGAGCCGTAAGATTTCATCCAACGGCTTCGCATCGGCCACGTCGAATTTGCCCGAAACGGCACGGCGCAGCGTGGTCAAATGCGCGCCACAGCCGAGTTTTCCGCCGAGATCGTGGGCGATGCTGCGGACGTAGGTCCCCTTGGTGCAAGCGAGCTTGAAGATGCCCAGCGGTTCGGTGTAATCGGTGAAGCGGAAGTTGTAAATGTGAACGAGCCGCGGCTCGCGCGGCACTTCGATGCCTTGGCGCGCGAGTTTGTAGAGGGGCACACCCTTTATCTTGATGGCGGAAACCATCGGCGGGATTTGCATCTGGTCGCCGATGAACGCGGCCGCGGATTCGTTGAGTTCGGCGAGCGTCATCGGCATGACCGGCAGGGAGGCGACGAGTTCGCCGTCCGAGTCGTAGCTGTCGGTGGTTTCGCCAAACTTCATGGTGCCTTCATAGACCTTGTCGTCGCCCATAAGCTTTTCGGAAAGCTTGGTGCCGCGGCCCAGCACGATGATGAGCAGGCCGGTGGCATTGGGATCCAGCGTGCCGCAGTGGCCGACTTTCTTGATGCGGAACTGGCGGCGGATGGCGTCCACGACATCGTGCGAGGTCGGGCCGCTGGGTTTGTCAATGAGGAGGGCGCCGTCGAGCGCGGTGAAGTCTTGCATGGGAATCAGCGGGCTTGGTTGATCGCCTTTTTGATGGCGGCGACGACGCGGCGTTGGGTGGAAAGCGGACTGCCAGCAATGCGGGCGCCCGCGGCGGCGGGATGGCCGCCGCCACCGAATTGCGCGGCGATGGCGTTCACGTTGATCGCGCCGCTCTTGGAGCGGAGGCTGATGCGCGTGAGTTCAGGTTCCATTTCCTCGAAGACACAGGCGACGATGACCGGTTCAATAGCGCGGATGTGATCAATCAAACCCTCGGAGTCCGCGCTGTCCGCGCCGGTGCGGGTGAAGTCGGCTTGTTTGAGCCAGAAGTAGGCGATGCGGTCGTCGTGGGTGAGCCGGAATTGATTGTAAACATGCCGAAGCAGGCGGGCGCGCGGCAAGGGATAGGATTGATAGACTTCGTCGCAGATTTTCGCGAGGTTCGCGCCGCGGGTGACGAGTTCCGCGCCGACGTGGAACGTGCTGGGGCGCGTGGTGGGATATTGAAAGGAGCCGGTGTCGGTGGAGACGGCGGTGAACAAGCAGTCGGCGATCTGCGGGGTGATCGGCCAGCGGGCGGTTTTGAGCAAGCGAAAAATCAATTCGCCGGTGGAAGGCGCGTGGGCGGCGACCCAGTTCAAATCGCCGTAGCGGGTGTTGCTTTCGTGGTGATCAATGTTGATGAGCAGTTTTCGGTTTGGGATGGTTTCGCTGACGGTCCCAAGGCGTTCAAAGCTGGCGCAGTCCGTCGCAATCACGACATCAAACGCCTGCCCGCGCTTCGGTTTTTGGATGTCGCCGGCGGGGTCGAGGAACTTGTATTTCTGTGGGATGACGTCTTGATTCCAGCACACGACTTGCTTGCCTTCCGCCCGCAAAGCGAGCGTGAGGCCGAGTTGCGAGCCAGCGCAATCGCCGTCGGGTCGGACGTGACCGACGACGCAAAGGGTGCGCGCTTCCCGGAGGGCTTCGAGGATGCGGAGGACGATCTGCGGGTGGGGTTTCATCTTGGGCGGGGGAGAACCTTCAACATTCAACGCACAGCATCCAATCTTCTGGAACGGCACGCCCTTGGGCACTGGACGTTGAAGGTTGGGCGTTGAGGGATTTCACAAAATCAGCATCGCGGGAGCCCCTCACTCTTGCTCTTGCTCTTCGGACGGTGGGGGAACGGGCGAGGCTTTATCCAACTCCTCAATGATCTGCATGACGCGGTTGCCGCGAACGAGGGAGTCATCCACAACAAAGCGCAAGGTGGGGGTGAATTTCAGGACAACGGCTTTGGCCATGAGGCTCTGGATGCGGGCGCGGTGTTCGGTGAGCAGCGCGAGGCCGCGCTTCTGCTGATCGGCGCTGCCAAGAATGCTGATGAACACCACCGCGGTTTTCAGGTCGCCGGTGCAGTCAACGTCGTTGACGGAAATCAGCCCGGCTTCGCTCACGTTGAACTCGCGGCGCACGGCTTCGCCGATGGCGCGTTTAAGCAACTCGCGGACTCGTTCCTGGCGGAGGTTGGGCATGGGGGAGGGAGATTGGAGTGTTTGAGTATTGGAGTGCTGGCTGGACGTTTTCCCAGGACTCCATCATTCCACTACTCTATTACTCCGGTCGTTTCTTTTGGTTCACAGTTTCTGCGCCACCTTTTCGATGGTGTAACACTCGATCACGTCGCCGACCTGAATTTCGCTGAAGCCTTCGATGCGGATACCACATTCGAGGCCGGCGCGCACCTCGTTGACTTCGTCCTGGAAGCGGCGTAGCGACTGGGTGACGCCTTCGTAAATGACATCCTTGCGGCGGCGCACGCGCACCTTGCCCCGGACGATGCGGCCGAGCGTGACCATCGAACCGGCAACGGGCATGCCCTTGGAGAGTTCAAACACCTGGCGCACTTCGGCCGAGCCGGCGATAACTTCCCGGGCGATCGGATCGAGTAGCCCGGTCATGCCGTCTTTCACCTCGTCAATGAGTTCGTAGATGATGGCGTAAAGTTTGACCTGCACATTGGCGTGCTTGGCCTTCTCGGCGGCGGTGCTGTCGAGGCGAGTGTGGAAGCCGAGGATGATGCCCTTGGAGGCGGAGGCCAGGGCGACGTCGTTTTCGCTGATCGCGCCCACGTCGCTGTGAATGACTTCGAGCGCAACCTTGTCCGACTCGATTTTCTTGAGTGCTTCGCAAATGGCCTCCACCGAGCCTTGGGTGTCGGCCTTAACGACGACTTTCAGCGACTTGCCGGCTTGGGAATCGAGCGTGGCGAAAAGGTTTTCCAGCGTGACCTTCCCCTTCGACTCGAGGCTTTCGGCACGGCTGGCCTGGGCGCGTTCGGTCGCGAGATCCCGGGCGGCGCGTTCGTTTTCGCAAACGGTGAATTCGAGGCCGGCGTCGGGCACGCCGTTGAGGCCGAGAATTTTCACGGCGACGGACGGCGAGGCTTCCTTGAGCCGCTTGCCTTCCTCGTTGATGAGCGCGCGGGCCTTGCCGTAAAACTCGCCGCAGAGGATCACGTCGCCGACGCGCAGGGTGCCCTTGCGCACGAGCACGGTCGCAATCGGCCCGCCGGGTTCGATGCCGGACTCGATGACGTTGCCCTTGGCCATGCGATCGGGATTGGCCTTCAATTCGAGCAAGTCAGCCTGGAGCAAAATCATTTCCAGCAGCTTGTCCACGCCCTGCTTGGTAAGCGCGGAGCAATCCACGAAAATTGTTTCCCCGCCCCAATCGTCCGGCACGAGGCCTTTTTCCTGCAACTGCTGGCGGACCTTCATCGGGTTCGCGTTCGGATGATCGCACTTGTTGACGGCCACCAGAATCGGAACGTGCGCGGCTTTGGCGTGGTTCAACGCTTCGACCGTTTGCGGCATGACGCCGTCGTTCGCCGCGACGACGAGCACGACGATATCCGTGACCGTCGCGCCGCGCGCGCGCATGGAGCTGAAGGCCGCGTGGCCGGGGGTGTCGAGGAAAGTGATTTGCTGAATTTCCTTTTTCCGTTCCGGATGCGGGAAGGAAATTGTATAAGCGCCGATGTGCTGGGTGATGCCTCCGGCTTCGCCCGCGGCAACGTTGGCTTTGCGGATGACATCGAGGAGCGAGGTCTTGCCGTGGTCCACATGGCCCATGATGGTGACGACAGGAGGGCGGGGCTTGAGCTGCTGCGGGCCGTCCTCGGGATCCACCTCGACTTGCTTGATCGGCGCGTGGACGGCATGCTCGGCGGCCTTGCCACGCCGCTCCACTTCAAACTTGAAGCCATACTTGGCGCAAACTTGAACGGCAACTTTCTCGTCAATCGCCTGGTTCACATTGGCGAACACCCCAATTTCCATCAGGTCGGCGATGACTTTGAACGGCTTTTGCTTGAGTTGCTCGGCCAGTTCGCGAACGACGATGGGCGGCTTGATGATGATGACTTGCGCATCGGCAGGCAGGGCGAATTTTGGCGCGGCGGGCTTGGCCGGCTCGGAGGGCCGCTGGCCACCGGACGGTTTCTGCTGACCGGTAAATCTTTGGCCGGGAGGCACGGGGCCGCCGCGCCCCGGACGGTTGTCACCCCGGCGCATGGGTTCATTCCGCCCCGGCGCGGCTCCCCGGGCGGGCGGCTTTGTGCCAGCACCCCGGTTGTCACCGGGCCGCGGCTGAGGCTTCTGCAATTGAATGAAACCCACGCGATCGCCGAGCTTGGGTTTGGGCGGCTCCGGCGGCGGGGCGGGCGGGGCGGGCGGCGCAGGAGGCACGGGCGAAGCGAGGGGAGCAAGGGGAGCGAGGGGAGCCGTTGGCGCGGACGGAACCTCTTCTACGGGCAAGGGGGTTACCTCAGCCTGCGGCACAATGACCGTGATCGCAACCGCAGGCGGCTCGGATGGCGTTTCAACGGGTATTGGCGGGGGCGGAGCAGCGGTGACTAGGACAATCGGCTCTTGCGGAATCGGAGGGGGAGCGGGCGGGCGCGGGGGTGTCGCGCTGATTTCGGGGTGCGCTTTGCGGATTTCCTCTTCGAGGTATTCCGCGGTGATCTTATCGAGGGTGCTGGACGGAACTCGCGCGGCAATGCCCAGCGACTTCGCAAAGGCCAGGATATCCTTGTTGTCCAGGCCAAGCTTCTTCGAGATGTCGTAAATGCGTACGGGCATAGTTAGCTATCCATTTCCACGGACCGAACCGCGCAGCTTTCATGGATGAAAAGCTGTCGGCACAAATTTTCGGGCGGCGATCATGGCGGTCCTCAGCCGGCGACCGGGCTGGCACCGAGTTGAATCTTGCGCCGTTCGGCTTCTGCCCGGGCGGCGTCCAGAATCGTGGCGGCTTGGTCGTTGATCTGCGGAATGTCAGACAGATCACTGATATCCGCCTGCAACAAATCTTCGATCCGGGTCAAACCGGCATGGACCAGTGCATCCGCCTGTCCGCGCAAAATCCCCGGAATCGCCGCGAGCAACTCCACCGCTTCAGCGACTTTTTCGTCGAAGCCCTTGGTCGCCACCACTTCGCCTTCGATGTCCACCTGCCACCCCGTGAGCTTGGCCGTCAGGCGCGCGTTCTGGCCCCGCTTGCCAATGGCGAGCGAAAGTTGGTCCCCGCTGGCGATGATCCGCACTCGGTGTCGGGCCTCATCAATCTCGAACGACTTGAGCTTCGCGGGCGAAAGCGCGTTGGTGATGAAGTCGCGAACGTTCGGCGACCACTTAATGATGTCCACTTTCTCGTTGTTGAGTTCGCGGACGATGTTCTTCACGCGTTGCCCGCGCAGACCGACGCAGGCGCCGACCGGGTCCACCTTTTCATCGCGGGTCCAAACGGCCAGCTTGGTGCGAAACCCGGCTTCGCGGGCCACGCCCTTGATCTCGATCGTTCCATCATTGATCTCCGAGACTTCCAGTTGAAACAGCTTGACGACAAATCGGGGATCGGCCCGGGACAAGATGATGTCGGGACCGTGGGGGCCTTGCTCGACGGCTTTGACGTAGCACCGGATCCGCTCGCCGATTTGATATTCCTCGGTCGGCACGCGCTCCTTGTTCGGCAGCAGGGCTTCGTACTTGCCCAGATCCACCAGCACATCCGAACGCTCGAAGCGCCGCACCGTGCCGCTGATGATATCCCCGACGCGATCCTTGAATTCCGCAAAAATCAGCGCCTTCTCCGCCCGGCGAATCTGCTGCATTAAGGCCTGCTTGGCATACTGCGAGGCGATGCGGCCGAAACCGGCCGGGGTCACTTCGACTTCCACCTCCTCGCCGGCTTGGGCATCGGCCTTCAGGCGCCGGGCGTCGAACACCGAAATCTGGTCGTGCTTGGAGATAACTTTGTCCGAAACCACGAGCCGGGCAAAGGCCCGGATGTCACCGTTCTTCTGATCAATCTGGACGCGTAATTCCCGCGCCGCGCCAACCGCCTTCTTGGCAGCCGACAAAAGCGCCTCTTCCACCGCCGAGACCAGAACGTCGCGGCTGATGCCTTTTTCCCGTTCCCAGTATTCCAGGACTGATAAAAAATCGTTGTTCATACACGCGTGACGGCGACCCCATTCGGGGAACAAAAAAGTCGGCAGATTTTTACTCTTCCGACTTTCGCGCGCTGGCAAGGGCCAGCAATCTTTGCCGTTCTATTATTACCTTAGAAATTCGCGATTGGCCCGTCAAGCTCAAATCCTGAAAGCGCGAGGCGCGTTTCACCGCACGGCCGCCGGGCAACCCATCTCGCCAAAAGTTTTTGCCTTTTCGTCCCCCCGCCGCCAAGTTGTCGCCGTGACGCAACCTTTGGCCCTCGTTTATTACCGCAAACTGATGCCCGGAAGCCAGTTGGTGAATCGGCTGCAAGACTTGAATTATCGGGTTCAAGTCGTCAGCGAACCGGCCCGGCTCCTGAGTTATGCCCAGACGGGAGGGCCGATGTTGATTTTTGCGGACCTAGATCCGGCGGACACACTCGATCTGATTGCCAGTCTGCACGCCGACGCGGCGATCCAGCACGTCCCCATCGTGGCCTTTGGAACCGAGGACCAGACTCTGGATCCGGCGGCCCAAACCGCCGGGGCCACGTTGGTCGTGAGCGAAACCGCCTTGCTGGCGTATTTGCCCGGACTTCTGGAGCAGGCTTTGCGAGTCGAGTGAGCCGTTTGGCCGATGGTTTGGTGCGCCATCCGCCCCACTGGCGACCGAACATCGCGGTTTTGCTCGCCGGGCTGCCGCTGGGCCGGAGCGCGTTGCGGAATGTGGCGGAAGAAGACGCGGCGATCTGGAGCGATCACTCACCGGACTTACCGGAAGAAGCCGTGAATCCGGCACCCGCGCCGGCGGAACTGCGGGGCGCGGATTAGGGGTAGCCACCCGCCCAATTTACATGCACCTTTGGCATCGCGCATGACGCCTTTCACCCTGCCGTCCGACTACACCCGCATCCAGCGGGTGAAAAGTTTCCAGGAACTGGTCACGACGCCTTTCGCCGGCGGTGTCAACGCCCTCTGCTGGCAGCGCACGCTGCCCGGCGATTTCAGCGAAGTCGTGGACCAACTGGGCGGCAGCGAGGGAATCACCACGCTCGACGACTCCTGCCTCCTGGCCCTGCCCGTGAGCGCCGCAGGCCGGGCCGCCATCGCCATTCTCCTCGCAGACCAGCGGTTGCTCCGGGAGCACGATCTTGACCCCGCCCTCAACTGTATCAACGGCTACCCTCGCGACCAGAATCCGGGGCCGGTGTTCACCGACGTCTTCTCCTTCCACGCGGACAGCGCCCCGGTGGAAGCCGATACCTGGCTTTGCACTTACCACGGCCCGGCGAGCGAGGGCTTGCGCAACGACGAGGCGCAACGGCGCGTGGACCTCCCGGAAACCCGCGCCGAACTCCTCAAACGCTTTGGCGGAGAAGACAACGCCGCCTTCCGCGAATACTTGAACGAGAACTGCTACGACCTCCATTACGCGCCCAGCCCGCAGGCACGACCTTTTTCCTTCGGCCTGGGCAATCTTTGGCGCATCGCGGTGGACTATCCTGGCAGTCCCGTCCCTCCGTGCATCCACCGGGCTCCCGCCACCCGGCCCGACCAGCCGCCGCGGTTGCTGCTGATCAGTTGAAGCTCAGTTGCCGGAGCGCCGAAATGCGCTGGCGTGGCGGCTTGGAGCCGCGGGACACTCTGGACCCACAAAGTTCACAAGAACACGGCGTTCGCCTCGGCAGCCGTTTCAACAGGGTACGCCGCTGTTGAAACCGTTGAAACGGTTTCAGTTCGCAGCCTCAGACCTCCTGACCCGTGGAATCTGGTTGGGCCGCCCGGTGAGGTCCCCGGGCTTACAAGGCTCAGTTCACTCGTGTAGTCTGGGTCCCCTGACCCGGCCTCCCCCATTGCCCAGCCCCTTGGGGATAAGCTTCCCCGCGCCGCAACCCCGGCCCCTCAACCCATAAACACCCACCCGGTGGCCCTTTCCGGACCGCAGCGTAAAATCGCCGCCCCCGTGCTTGCGCGGGGACCGGGCCTCCATTGTCGTTCTCATTGGGGGTGGTGCTTCTGCTGCCGCGGTTGAACCCGCTCGCTCCCTGGCGGCTCAGGTCGCTTCTGCCTCTTGATTTCCCAGCCAAAATCGTCGTGTCCATGCCGCGCCCGCTCCAATCGCCTGCGGAGCCGCAGGCAAGACCGCCGTCAGCATCTCCCTCACGCGGGAGTTACTTAAACAAATTGACGCCCGTGCCGACGCCTTGGAACTCCCGCGCAGCCGCTATCTGGCAGCCATCGCCCAAATCAACATCGCGCGAGGCGGCCCCATCCGAATCTCGGAGCGGGACGCCCCCCAACCCACCCGCGCGACCGACCTCACGCCCGAGGCGGTCGAGTTTCTGAAATACGCCAACTCCGCCCTCGTTCTCTACCAGGATCGCCACGGAGACCTCCCCGCCACCGAACTTCCCGCGGTCGTAGCGGAGAGCGAGCTCTGGGAATTTTTCCTCAAGCAGCGCGACCAACTGCTGCGCAACAAATGGTGCGAGTCCCAGGCGCTGGGTCAGGACATTGGCATGGAGCGCACCTTGCGCGCCTGGCTGCAAGTCAACCACCCGCTCTGGTCCGACACCGATACCGCTTAACCTTCCGTCCCCGTCCTCCGTCCTCCGTCCGCTGCCCTCTGTCATCAGGCATTCATAATTCCCCCCGGCCCCGGCCGGCCTCAGCGCGGCCCGCCTCGGGTCAATACCCTCCCCACTTTTGGGGATAGCTCCGGCCCTGCTGTTCACTGGATGCTGGCCGCAAGATGATCATCTTCCAGCAGCCGGGCGGGCGGCCTCTGATGCCCGAGCGAGCGCAGCCACGGGCAGTCACAATCTGCGGACTTCATCCACTGGCATCCCACAGGAGGCAAAACCAAGGCGTGATCCTTCGCTTTACCGAAGGATTTGAACAGGCTGCGGCGGAACGGCTTTAAGAATTTCAGGTCATTGTAGCCAGCGTTCTGCGTTGCGTCGTTCGGGTGCCAGCGG
>CAIKLQ010000509.1 GCA_903828255.1 uncultured Verrucomicrobiota bacterium | reverse complement strand
GGCTACTTGTTCCGCTTGAACGGTGATTCCCTCGCGGTTGAAATGCACGTCATCGGCGTGGTACTCGGGGTGTCCTTTGGCGAGCGCGTTCAGATCGTTCACCGGGATGTTCTGCGGCTTCACGCATTCCAGGGCGATGGCATTTCGGGCGGCAATGCGTTCGTTTGAGGCTTGCGTCGGATTGCGGGGCGGGCTGTTCGTGGACTGTTTCAACGGAGTCGTGGCGGCCCAGATCAACTTCGCGCCCGACGCGTGCTTCCGGATGGTCGCCGTGAAACCCGGAAAAGCTTTGCGATATTCCTCCTCGGTATGCTGCCAACCATGCATGCCGTTGTTGAAATGGATCACCTTGAACTTGGTGTTGTCGAGCACGAGCGCGATTTGCTGCGCGAGCATCGGGTCGCTCAAAAACGCGGAGGTCGTCAGGCGCGCCACAAACGCCTTGCCCGAAAGTCGCTTCTCCACGGCCGGGTAGTAGCCGCGCGTGATGGAATCGCCGATGAGCAGCACGCGCGGGAGATTGGTTTCGGTGGCGTGCGAAATCCAGATGTCGCACCACTCGATGCCCTCTCGGTCTGCGGGCAGATATTCGGCAATCGCCGCCGTAATCAGGCCAAACAGTGAAAGACCCAACAGGAAGGTTTTCGTGATGTCCGTTTCATGGTGATGAGACATAAATGACTTTTTCAAGCTTGCAACGGAGTTGGCTCATGAACGGCTCACAATTCACTTCGCCGCGCGCAAGGCTCGTTTCAACACCGGCTCCATCACGTCGGCCATACGCATGAAACCCAGGTCGGTCGGGTGAACGCGATCCACCGTGCCTTGCCCGTCGTCGCCCAGCAATTCATCGCCCCGGATGTAAAACAGCTTCCGATCGCCCGCTTTGACACGTTGCTCGAAGATTGCCCGCAACGCGGCGTTGGACTTGGCGTACCCGCCGCGCCGCGAAGGGTTCACCGGGGCGTCGCCCATTTCGGTGTTTTCGACGAGCACAATCGGCGTTTTGGGATGGGTCTCGCGGAGTTTTGCAATGAACTCCGGCATCCGCTTCGCGACGCCTTCCGCATCCATGTTCGGGAGCGGATCAAGCACGTAAACCGCCGGGGACAGCTCCGCCAGTAAGCTCGCGACTTCCGGTTCACAGATGGCGCTGCCGGAGAAGCCGAGGTTGATCGTGGGACAGTCGAGGCGCCGGCCGAGGATCGCGGGGTAAGCCATGCCCGGTCGCGACGCGCAACCGCCTTGCACGATGGACGTGCCGTAAAACACCACCGGCTTGAGGTTGTTGGACCGTGGCGGGGCCGGCTCGCATTTCGCGTTTGCCGGAATGCCGATTTCAACTTTCTCAACGCCGTTGTACAGCGGGAGGTAGAGCACACATTCGCGAGGTTGTGGCGTCATGCCGGTCGTCAGGCGGTTCTCGGTGGTGAGCGACGTTTCCGGGCGTGTGGCGCCGAGCCAATGCCATCCGCCCTTGTGCCGCACATACAAATCCACGCCGCTGACGCCGGTGGCCGGCATGTGCGACATGGCGAGTTTTTCTTTGCGCACCGTCCAGCGCGCCCAGAGTTCGGTGGCGTCCGTCACGAAGCGGACACAGATGCCGGCGGAATCCTTGCTCAAACTCCACACGCCGGCGCGCACCACGCCTTCAGCCTTTGCTGGCAACCGGTCGTAAAACTGTTTCGTCTCCGTCCAACCTTTGCCCTCGATGGGAAGTTCTTTCGCGTCAAGCCAGCGCAACCTGGATTCGGGGTTGGGGGTTTGGGCGGCGGCGTTGAACAGGAGGCTCAACAAACTCAGCGCGAGGAGCGGGCAAATACCCGGATGGAATTTGCACTGCGGGTATTGGGGTGCGGCGGGAAGGTGATTCATGTTGCGATGGTCTGCAGCTTAACAACCCTGTAGTCGTTGGCAATAACTCCTACGAGGTTTGGCCAACGAAGCTTCACTTTGCCTAGATGCGGTGCTCATGCGCACCCCGACGCCGCAACCCTGAATGATTTTACGTCCGACCATCTTGATGGGGATCCTGCTGGCACTAGCCGGAGGGCCCTGAACGTCCGCGTGGACAGCTTGGCGCTTACCTTGCCGAAGGCGCGGCAAGAAGTATTACACGGTGGTGCTGGACCTAGTCAGCGGGCGGATTGTGTGGGTGAACCGGGGCCGGGGCAAAGCGGCTTTGCCACGCATTTGGCAAGGTTTGCGCAAAAGCAAGGCGAAGTTCGAGGCGGTGGTGATGGACCTGAGCGGGGACTATTGGGCGGCGGTGATGGAGGCGCTGACCTCGGTCAAGGTGTCGCCAGACGGTAGCAGCTTCACAGCCGCGATGTAGGATGCAACGGCTTCAAGGGCCAACAGCCGCCGGCCAGTTTCCTGACGATACGCGGCCAAGACCTCCCGGATGGTCAAGGCATCCTGCGCCTCTTTGGCTGACAGGCCAGATGACTCGTTGCCCTGCGTCGCCTCCCGCCGCTTCGCGCTTGGCTTCCGCGAACGTCTGGAAAGACTGCACAACCCGCTTTCCAGTGACGCGGACGGCCAGCCGATAAAACGAACTCGCCTCACTGCGCCCATAGATCACGGCGGACAAGTCGCGGAAGCGTCCGGTGTGCGGAAATTGTGCGGGAAAGTGAACAATCTGCATGTTCCTCAATAAAATTGGTCGGAGCGACAGGATTCGAACCTGCGACTTCGTGGACCCAAACCACGCGCTCTAGCCAGGCTGAGCTACGCTCCGTCAACGGGAGGACAGCATCGCAGGATTTTTCCGCGCGGCAAAGGAAAAAATACCCAAACCGAAACACCAAAATGAATCTGTGATTGAACCAAGCGCGGTTGGGCCTTTTGGGTCTTTGGGTATTTTCTCGACGCACTTCCACGCGGGCTTAAACTAACACCGTCATGTCAATTCAAGCGCCCGCACTGCCGCAAAAAATCAACCTCCGCCGCCCGGACATCATGGAAGCGGTCCAGGCGCAGGTGCTCTCGCACTATCGCAGCGAACTGGTGGAGCGCATTCGGGCCAATGGTGGCGTGCTCTCTGCCGGCGACCTGACCGTCAAACTCGCCAAGGAGTTCGGCTTTTGTTACGGCGTCGAGCGCGCGATTGATCTGGCCTACGCCGCCCGCAAATCCTTTCCGGCAGACAAACCCATCTTCCTGCTCGGCGAAATCATCCACAACCCCGAGGTCAACGACCAGATCCGCAATCTCGGCATCAAAACCATTTCCAACAAACCGACCGACGCCGAGATTAACCAGCTTCACCGCGAAGACGTGGTCATCATTCCCGCCTTCGGCACGGAAGTCGCCACGCGCCGCAAGCTCGAAGAAAAAGGCTGCGTGCTCGTGGACACCACCTGCGGCGACGTGATGAGCGTCTGGAAGCGCGTGCGCCAGTACTCGAAGGAGGCCGTGACCAGCATCATCCACGGTAAGGCCAAGCACGAAGAAACCAAAGCCACCACGTCCCAAGCCACCGCCTATGGCACCGGCCATTATCTCGTCGTGTTCACGCTCGCGGAAACCGATTACGTCTGCCATTACATCCTGCACGGCGGCGACAAGCAGGAGTTCCTCAACAAGTTCAAAGGCGCGTATTCCGCCGGCTTCGACCCCGACCTCCACCTCCAAGCCGTCGGCGTCGCCAACCAGACCACGATGTTGCGCGGCGAGACCGAGGAGGTGCAACGGCGGCTCAAGGCCACGATGACCACGAAGTATGGCGAAGCCGAGGTTGACCAGCATTTCCGTTTCTTCGACACGATCTGTGGCGCAACCCAGGACCGGCAGGACGCTTTGCAAAAACTCCTGACGCAACCGCTGAATCTCCTCATCGTCATCGGCGGCTACAACTCCTCGAACACCTCGCATCTGGCGGAAATGGGTGAAGCCAAGCTGCCCACTTTCTTCATCAAGAACGCCGCCAAAATGGAATCGGACAAACTCATCGTGCATTACGACCAGCACAAGCACGAGGAAGTGGGCACCTGCGACTGGTTGCCTTCGGGCAAAATCACCGTTGGCATCACCGCCGGCGCGAGTTGCCCGAACAACTTGATCGAGGACACGATTCGCCGGCTGTTCGATCTGCGCGGCATCGCCGTGCAGTCGCTGCTGGGGCATTGACGCTTAACCCCGCTTGCCTATGCCGCGCACGCGCCAGGACTTGGAGCAAATCGAGCGCGAAACGCTCGCCCCTTACGCGCAATTCAGCGCCGACACCTGCGGGCGCAAACACGCCGAACCCTCCCCGCCCTGGCGCAGCGAGTATCAGCGCGACCGCGATCGCGTCATCCATTCGCGCGCCTTCCGCCGGCTCGAATACAAGACGCAGGTTTTCCTCAACGGCACCGGCGATCACCTCCGCACCCGTCTCACGCACACGATGGAAGTTGCCGCCATTGCCCGCGGCATCGCCCGCGCGCTCCGGCTTAACGAAGACCTCACCGAAGCCATCGCGCTCGCGCACGACCTCGGCCATTCGCCATTCGGGCATCGCGGCGAAACCGTGCTCAGCCGGTTGATGCGCGGCCACGGCGGCTTCGAGCACAACCGCCAGAGCCTCCGCATCGTCGAGGAACTGGAGCAAAAATATCCCGAGTTCTCCGGCCTCAATCTCACCTGGGAAGTCCGCGAAGGTTTGGTGAAGCACTTCGATCCCACGAATCATCCGAGCCGGCGCGCGAATTTCCACGCGAAGAATTCCTCGCTCGAAGCGCAGGTCGCCAATCTCGCCGACGAAATCACCTATTACAGCCACGATCTCGACGACGGCCTCGACGCCGGCTTGCTCTGCGAGAAAGACCTCACCCGCCACGTCCGCGTGTGGGCGCAAGCCGCGCGCTCCGTGAAACGCGCCCACGGCGAACTCGCGGATGAATGTCGCCGCTACTTCACCATCCGCACCATCACCGACGCGCAAGTCACCGACGTGGTGGAAACCAGCGAGCGCCTCATCACGAAAGCTGGCGTGCAATCCGCCGACGCAGTCCGGCTGCATCATCGCGCGCTCGTGCAATACAGCCCCGCCCGGCGCGCGCAAAACCTCGAACTCCGCAAATACCTTTACCGCCACCTCTACTTCAGCCCGCAAGTGGACGAGGCCAACACCCGCGCCGTGCGCATCCTCGCCGAGCTGTTCAAATTCTACGTCGCCCACCCGCAGGAGATCGGCGAGCAATCCCGCCGCCGCATTCCCGCCGACGGCCTGCATCGCGCCATCTGCGATTACCTCGCCGGCATGACCGACCGCTACGTCATGCAGGAATACCAGCGGTTTTTTGGGCTCAATGTTTAGCGCCATGAACGTGATTCCCCAATTGCGCCAACGGATGAAAAGTGCCAGCGGATTTTCAGAAGCTCATTCCCTATCCGTTGGCACATTTCATCCGTTGGCGAAAACCAGAACCGCCGGCATCAATCAGACGGATCGAAACCATCGCACCATGAGCGGTTGCTGCCAGGTTCCTGGGATGGGATCCTTTTCCGCGGCTCCTTCCCTCTCCCCTTCGGAAGGGGAGAGGGTCAGGGTGAGGGGTCTGGTGGAGGCGTGTAATGTTCAGTTGCTAAATAGCCGCGCGAATTGCCCCCTCACCCCGGCCCTCTCCCCCTCGGCGGGGGAGAGGGAGAGACGCACAGCAGCGACGGAGACTCGTTCCCAACTTTGTCAGCTATCCCAAAACTTCATCAGCAATCCATCCCTGTTATGAACACTCTCCAATCCCAGCCCCCCACGCCCCGTATCACCTTCCTCGAAGGCCGCGGCGACCTGCCCATGCTCGAGATCACCACGCGCTGGAGCACCGCCGAGATTTCCCTGCACGGCGCGCACGTCACCCACTTCAAGCGCCACGACGAACCGCCGCTGCTCTTCCTCAGCCAATGCAGCCGCTTCGAGCGCACCGCCCCCATCCGCGGCGGCATCCCCATCATCTTCCCGTGGTTTGGCAAACCCGCCGACCGACCCGGCCAGCACGGCTTCGCCCGCACCCGCACCTGGGCCTTGAAGGAAATCCACGCCCCCGCCGACGGCCCGGTCAGCGTGCGCCTCACGCTGCCCCCGTCCGCGGACTTGGGCGAAGGCCAGGTGAACGTCGAATACCTCGTCCACGTGGACGCCGCGCTCACCGCCGAATTGATCGTGCGGAACAACTCCACCCACCCCTTCACCTTCGAGAACTGCCTGCACACCTACTTCACCGTCGGCGACATCCACGCCGTGAGCGTCGCCGGCTTGCAAGGCGTGCATTACCTCGATCAACCCACCGGGTTCACGCCCCGGACCGAGACCGACGCCGTCATCCGCTTCACCGGCGAAGTGGACCGCGCCTACCTCAACACCCGGCACGCGGTGGAGATTCGCGATCCCGCGCTGGGCCGCAGCATCCGCGTGGAGAAAACCGGCTCGGACTCGACGGTCGTCTGGAATCCCTGGATCGCCAAAGCCAAGGCCATGCCGGACTTCGGCGACGATGAATACCTCCGCACGGTCTGCGTGGAATCCGGCAACGTCGCGGACAACCGCGTCACCCTCGCCCCCGGCGAGCGCGCCGCGTTGCAGATCAAACTCAGCAGCGCGCCCTTGAAGTAAGGCGGTCGGGAGGGGGGCGCAACCAGCAGAACGCACGGAAGAGCCGCGGCTCAACGGGCCTGCCCCGTGCATCGTAGGCCATTACGGGGCGGGTTCAACTACGGATGGAAAGGATGCTCGGCGCGATTAACTCCACGGACCAAGCGGCGCATCCTGCGCGCCTCGATTCTTCCCAATCCTCTGGGGGGTTAGGCGTATCAATCAGACACTGGTAAACGCTGATGGACATAACTGCCGTGCCTCTGTCTCTGAAATCGGTGCATTGAATCGCAACGTCTCCTCCCATAATGCACCGCAACTAGAGCAACGAAAGAGCAAATGACCGCCGCCTAGGTGTCCGACCTCCATCACTGGTGGCTCAAAATAAAGCTGCGACATCTTCCGGCACATATCACAACCGTGCGTCTCGCGTGCTGGTCTGGAAAATGTCTCGCTCATGTGTGACAGCTTAATACGCCGAACATTGTTACTATGCCGCAGTGGATGCACGGAGGCGTGCATCGCTGGCTTTCCCAACGGCCTCAGTTTCCATGCCGTCATGAGACTTGACGCCCCAGTTTCTGGCAAGGGTTTTCCGCTCCGTCCGGCGCGGGCGGGCGCGCTGCGGGGTTGTTTCATCCGCCAGCCCGATTCCTGAATCGCCCCGCCTCGCAGCTTTTCCGAGTCGCACAGCACCTAAGCTGCATTGTGTCGCACTTCTCCAGCATTTCTTCGCACTTACGTCGCATTGCATCGCACCTAAGCTGTGTCGCATAGCACAAAAGCTGCTTGGCGTCGCACCTTTGGTGTGCTGGCGTGCGGCTTTGAGATTTAATGGCGCAGTAAAGGTGCGTTGGATGCGGACGGGACGGGAGGCCACGGAAATCTTAGGATTGACAGGGTTTTAAGAGTTTTGGTAGTAATCAGGAGTGTTTCTCGGGGATCGCTGGAATGACCCAGGATTCTCCGCGAAACCACCGGGCGAAACTTGAAATCGCCCGGATTCGGCAACTGTTTAACTCACACTAACTATGGCAAAAGATCAAACCCGGAGACTCAACCCCATCGTGGTTCAAGAGGATAAGGACGTCGTGGCGGCCATCGCCACCTTGGCGCCCGCTTACGCGCCGGCCAATGCGGCTTATTCGTTGCTGAACTTGCAGGCCGCCAGCACCACGATGGCCAGCGCGCAAAACACGGAGGTCCAGAAGCAGGGCGAACTGGACACCGCGCGCGATACCGCCAACACGAACGAATGGACGTTCCACAACAAGGTGCTGGAAGCCAAGAAACAGGTGATGGCGCAATATGGGTCGGATTCGGACCAGTTGCAGGCGATCGGGCTGAAAAAGAAGTCGGAATATAAGAAGCCGGCGCCGAAAAAGAAGCTCACGCCGTAGGCGCGGGGCGGGGCGGGGAGTCTCCAAGGTGGTTGCGGGGCGCCGCCCCACGCTTCGTTGTGGCAGTCGGACGCAAGGGTTGGTAGCGTGAGCGGCGCATGGCTATTGCTGACCTAAGAAGGGACTACCGGGCGGGGGAATTGAATCGCGACGGGTTGCGGCCCGATCCGCTGGCGCAATTTCAGGATTGGTTCGCGGCCGCCGCCGCCGCCCAAGGCGGCAGCCGCGGGCGCAAGATCGGCATTGCGCTCTACAAACTCTGGCAGGCCATCCTCGGGCACTCGCCCGCTGAGGTGAACGCGATGACGCTCGCCACGGTGGATCGCGACGGTCGCCCGTCCGCCCGCACGGTGCTGCTCAAGGGCGCGGATGCGCGGGGCTTCATTTTTTTCACGAACTACGACAGTCGCAAGGGGCGCGAACTCGCGGGCAATCCGAATGCGGCGCTGATGTTTTACTGGCCGGAGTTGGAACGGCAGGTTTGCGTGGCGGGCGCGGTCACGAAATTGGCGGCGGCGGAATCGGCGGCGTACTTCAAGAGCCGTCCGCGCGGCAGTCAGATGGGCGCGTGGGCCTCGAACCAAAGTGAAGTGGTGGCGAGCCGCGCGGGGTTGGAGAAGAGGTGGGCGGAAATCGCGGCGCGTTTTCCGCTGGACGTGCCGTTGCCGCCGAACTGGGGCGGTTACGTGCTCGCGCCGGGGCGCATCGAGTTCTGGCAGGGGCGCCCGAGCCGGTTGCACGATCGCTTCCGTTACGCCCGGCAGGCGGATGGTTCGTGGCAGCTTGAGCGGCTCGCGCCGTGAGCCGGCCCAGGCGGCGGTAATAGGGGCGGCGCGGCCGTTCTGAAACCCTTACTTTCCAGCCGCCGATTCCACCGCCGCGTCTTCCTGCTGCTCGGCGATGACTGGGGCGATGGCTTGAAGTTTGTCGCCGGGGTCGAGGTTCACCAGCTTCACGCCCATGGTGTTGCGGCCGGCTTCGCGGATGCCTTGCACGGGGATGCGCACCATTTGGCCGCCGGTGGTGATGAGCATGATTTCGTCGGCGTCGTGGACGGTGAGCGCGCCCACAACCGCGCCGGTTTTGTCGCCGGTTTTCATCGTGATGATGCCCTTGCCGCCGCGGGTCTGAACGCGATACTCGTCAAACCCAGTGCGCTTGCCGATGCCGTTTTCGCCCGCCACGAGCAGCGTGGCGTCGGTCACGATGATGGCGGCCGCTACGAGCGCGTCGTCTGGTTCCAGATTGATGCCGCGCACGCCGGTGGCCCCGCGGCCCATCGAACGCACATCCGATTCGCTGAAGCGGATGCTCATGCCGTGCTTGGTGATGAGGACCACGTCGTCGCCGGGGTCTTTCACGGCTTCGTTCTCGACGATGCTGCCGCGCGTCAGCTTGACTTCGATGAGGGCGTCGCCGGGATCAATGCCGAGAGCGATGATGCCGCCCTTGCGGCGGTTGGAAAACTCATTGAGCGCGGTTTTCTTCACCGTGCCTTGTTGCGTGGCGAAGAACAGTTCGCCGGACTGCTGCCAGGTTACGTCCTGCTTATTCTCGTCGGTCTTCGACAAAATGCGGATGAGCGCGGCGACTTTTTCACCGGCTTTCAATTCGAGCAAGTTCGCGATGCTGCGGCCTTTCGAGGCGCGGCCCATGTCGGGAATCTCGTGGACGCGTTCGACATACACCCGACCGGTGTTCGTGAAAAACATCAGGTAGTCGTGCGTGCTGGCCGTAAAAAGATGCTCGATGAAATCGGAATCCTCCGTGGGCTCCGCCTCGCGCGTGGTCATACCGATGACCCCCTTGCCGCCACGGCGCTGCGCGCGGTACTGGCTGTCATTGGTGCGCTTGATGAGGCCGTTGTGCGTAAGGGTGATGATGACGCCCTCGTTCGCGATCAAGTCTTCGAGGGCGATCTCGCCGGCGTCCGGAACGATCTCGGATTTGCGCGGCGTGGCGTGTTTTTCTTTGATGGCCTGCAGTTCGGCTTTGATGATCGCCATCACGCGCGATTCCTTCGCGAGGATGTCGAGCAGGTCTTTGATGATTTCGAGCAACGCCTTGTATTCCTTCTCGACCTTGTCAATTTCCAAGCCGGTGAGTTGATAGAGGCGTAATTCCAGGATCGCATCTACCTGCCGCTCGGTCAGGGCGTAACGACCCGCCACGAGCCGGTCGTCGCTGCGGATGAGAATCGCCCATTTCTCGACTTGGGCGCGCGACCACTCGAAGGCGAGCAGCTTCACGCGCGCTTCGTCCCGATTCTTGCTGGAACGAATGATGTGGATGAACTCGTCGAGGTTCGCGAGCGCGATGAGATAACCTTCCAGCAACTCGGCGCGCTCTTCGGCCTTCCGCAATTCAAAGCGCGTGCGGCGCAAAATCACTTCGCGCCGGTGCTCGATGTAACACTGGATGAGCTCTTTGAGATTGAGCGTCTTGGGCTTGCCGTGGTCAATCGCCAACGCGTTGACGCTGAAGCTGACTTCCAGTTGCGTGTGCTCGTAAAGGTTATTGATGACCACCTTCGAATTGGCATCGCGCTTGAGTTCCATCACGAGCCGCGTGTGCTCGTCGGACTCGTTGCGCATCGCCGAAATTTCCGGGATGACCTTTTCGTTGACGAGGTTGGCGATCTGTTGTTCCAGGGCTGCGCGATTGACGTTGAACGGAATTTCCGTGATGACGAGTTGTTCGCGGTTGCCCTTCAGCTCCTCCGAACCGACGCGCCCGCGCAACTTGATGCTGCCCTTGCCGGTCGTGAAATAATTCTTGATGCCCTCGACGCCGCAAATCATGCCGCCGGTCGGAAAATCGGGACCTTTGATGAACTTCATCAACTCCGGAATGGTGATCTCGGGCTGGTCAATCTGCGCGCAGATACCGTCCACAACTTCGCCCAGATTGTGCGGGGCCATGTTCGTGGCCATGCCGACGGCGATGCCCGTCCCGCCATTGACGATGAGATTGGGAAACGCCGCCGGGAAGACCTTCGGCTCGGTCATCCGCTCGTCGTAGTTCGGGACAAAGTCCACCGTGTCCTTGTCCATGTCCTGCATGAGCGCCGCGCCGAGATGCGTGAGCCGCGCCTCGGTGTACCGCATCGCCGCCGGCGGATCGTCCTCGATCGAACCAAAATTGCCCTTGCCATCCACGAGCCGCTCGCGCATCACCCAAGGTTGCGCCATGTGAACGAGCGTGGGGTAGATGACCGCTTCGCCGTGCGGATGGTAATTGCCGCTAGTGTCGCCGCAGATTTTCGCGCACTTGTAATGCTTGCGCCCCGGAAACAGCGACAGCTCGTGCATCGCATACAGGATACGACGCTGCGAGGGCTTGAGGCCGTCGCGCACGTCGGGTAACGCGCGCGAGATGATCACGGACATCGAGTAGTCGAGGAACGAGTTCTTGATCTCGTCCGCGACGTTGATCTTGCTGATCTTCTCTCCGACGGTGTAGGCGCCGCCCGTAGGTTGGGGTTGTGGTTGCGGAATGGGTTCGATTTCGTCAGGCATGGTGGTGGAGGGAAACTATTTCTGCGCCGGGCCGTCGTTCAAGGCGAGCACTACCGGCGAAAGGTTTTGCAACTCGGCGATTTTGCGGTTGAGGCGTTCGAGATTTTGCAGGCCGCGCTGGCGATACTCGCCGGTTTCATCCGGCTTGAGAACACGAACGTGGTCGTTCTCCGAAACCACGAACCCCGTCCCGCAACGCTTGGCGCGATCCATTGCGTCAAGCGCGGCATGCTGGAGGGCACGCTCGGCTTGGAAATCTTCCAAGTCGAGAAAGTCGTCGGTGAGTATTTCAATGACCGGTTTCATGATTTGACTCCGGCTTCCGCAAGCAGCTTTTCAAAGTTTGCGCGATCCCGAAGTGCCAACCGCTCTTGTTTCTGCACCGCGAGCAAGCGTGGCTGCCCGAAGTCGTTTTCGTAGAGCTTCCATGAATCGAAGAGCGGATGATAGACCTGAAAAAAGTTCCGGAGCGTTTTCAAAAAGCGCCTTTTGGAAACGTCTTCCGGGATGTTGCGCCCGCCTTCGCCAACGCGAAAACCGATGCGTTTCATGGGGATGTTCACGTCTCTCACCCACAGAAAATAATACTTCAAAATGAACCCCGCAGCCTTTGCCTCCCGCAACCAGCCAGCCGCGCTCCGTCCGCTGCTTGTGGTTTCCCAAGTGAAACCGACCTGGTTGGCAATGAGTTGTCGGATCCGCCCCAGCACAATTCGCCCCGCATCCATCGCGACCGCATCCGGGTCGTAGGGCGAGAGGCCGCGCGCGATGAGATCAGCATTCACAAATTCAACTTGTCTGGCTTCGTCCGGCAAATAGCGGTCGGCAAAAGTGGTTTTCCCCACGCCATTCGGTCCGGCAATGACATAAATCGTGGGCATCGGGTTTTCCGTTCACGCCGCATTTTCTGCCGGTGGAAAAACTTTGAACCCAAGCAATGTCGCAGCATCGCGCAATCGCCCGTCGGTGGTTGCTAGCGGAAAATCATGGCACAAATCCGCCGTCGCCAGATGGATCGCATCGAGCGTCCGCAATGGAACCTGCGGATGACACCGCTCCAACGTGTGCCGCGCCTTGCGCAACACAATTGAGTTCAGCGGCGCAATGCGAATTTCGCCCGCCGCCGTGCGCTCTTCAAACTCATGCCACGCGCGACGGCGATCCGTTATGGAAATTCTCCCGGCGCGCTCGCGGGCGAGCAACGCCGAGAAAACTTCAGTTTGCGCCAACTCGGAAGTCACGAGCGGCTTGCCCTCCAGCGAACGAACAAAAAATTCGCTATCAGGCTCGACGACCAGCAATTTGACGAGGATGCAGGAATCGAGATACATAATTACCAGCCCCGCCCATCTCGGTCGGCGCGAATGAGTTCCTCCGCTGTCGGCCCGCCGCGCCACGGTGGCATCTTTTTCAGGTGCTCCCACGTTCCGGTGAACACCTTGCGGGACTCGCGTTTCGCCACGGGCGACAACACGGCCTTTGGCTCCCCATCGCTGGTGATGGTGATTTCTTGTCCGCCTGCGACCAACTCCAGCAACGCGGACAACTTCGCCTTGGCGGCGCGCACCGGAATCGTGATTCCGATCCCGGGCAAGGCCACGGTCTCCTTCATCATCGTCGGCGCGGTCGCTTCCGATGCGGCGGGCCATTTGGTTTTGACTCGTTTTTCTTTCATGCCGCCAATGTAGTCACATGTGACTACGATCGTCAATTCTTTTTTACACGTCCAGATTTCGCACGTTCAGGGCGTTGTCCTCGATAAACTGCCGACGCGGTTCAACTTCGTCGCCCATGAGTCGCACGAACATTTCCTCGGCTTCGACGGCATCGGTGAGTTCGATGCGGAGCAACTTGCGCCGGACCGGGTTCATCGTGGTTTCAAAAAGCTCCTTCGCGTCCATTTCTCCCAGTCCTTTGAACCGATACATTTGGATGCCCTTCTTGCCGACGGCTTTCACGGCGCTCAAAATTTCCGGGATGGAAAAGAGTGGCGTTACGCTCGCCCGCTCGCCTTCGCCCTCGGTCAATTCGTAAAGCGGCTTGTCTTGAGCGGAGTAGTGATCCACCTGAAGCCCTTTCCTGGAAAGCTTGGTCATCAACTCCGCCACGGCTTTGCTTTCGTGGTGCAGGTCGGCATAAGTGGCCCGCCGCGTCGGGCCGTCCTTTTTCCGTGTCTCCGTGTCCCCATTGAACAGGTCGGCGTTGGCAACTTTGAAGGTCTCCAACTCCTCAGCCGTTATGAAATAATGCACGGTTTCGTCGTTGCCTTCACGCACCTTGACCAAGTGCGATGGGAAATCACCGCTCGCCGAACGCTTCCCGACGTAATCACCAAAGTCACCGCCCTGCCGCCGCACATAAGCCGTGTGTTTGTCGAGGGACTCGAGCAATTGCAGAATTTCCTCGAGCTGCTTCTGCGTGAACTCCTTGCCGTCGGCCAGGCATTTCAACTGCACTTCCTCCACGCCGTTCTGGACCAGAATCCGGTTCAGTTGCACGTCGTCGTCAATGTAATCCGTCTTCTTTTTGCGGGTAATCGAGTACAGCGGCGGTTGCGCAATGTACACAAAACCTTGCTTCACGAGCTGCGGCATCTGCCGATAGAAAAATGTCAGGAGCAACGTGCGGATGTGTGAGCCGTCCACGTCGGCATCGGTCATGATGATGATCTTGTGATAACGCAGGCGGTTCAGGTCGAAAGCGCCTTCGCCCTCACCGTCGCCAATGCCCGTGCCGATGGCCGTGATCATGGTTCGGATTTCGGTGTTCTGGAGAACCTTGTCGAGTCGCGCCTTCTCCACGTTGATGAGCTTGCCGCGAATCGGCAGAATCGCCTGGAATTTCCGGTCGCGCCCCTGCTTGGCCGAGCCACCGGCAGAGTCACCCTCAACAATGTAAAGCTCTGTGTTGACCGGGTCGCGGTCGGAACAATCCGCCAGCTTGCCCGGCAATCCGCCGCCCGTGAGCGCGCTTTTTCGGACAGCCTCCCGCGCCTTGCGTGCCGCCTCCCGCGCTCGCGCCGCGTTCAGACTTTTTTCAATGATGCGTTTCGCGATGGGGGGATTGCCATCGAAGTAGCTCATCAATCCCTCGTAAGTCACCGAGCCAACGATTCTTTCCACTTCGGGCGAGAGCAACTTCACCTTTGTCTGCGATTCAAATTTCGGATCACTGTGTTTCACCGAAACCACCGCCGTCAAACCCTCGCGCACATCATCGCCCGTGATCTGCGGGTCTTTCTCCTTCAGCAACTCGTTCGACTTCGCGTATTGATTGATCGCCCGCGTCACCGCGCTGCGGAAGCCAGAGAGATGCGTGCCGCCGTCGGGATTGTGGACCGTGTTCGTGTAGCAAAGCACCTGATCGTTGTAACTGTCGTTGTATTGCAAGACGATCTCGACATGCACCTCGATGTCCTTGTCGTCGTTCTTTTCCTTGGTCTCTTTGCGGAACGCAATGGGCTTGAGATGCAGCGGCGTCTTGCTCTTGTTGAGCTGTTTGACGAATTCTTCCGTGCCGTCCTTGTAGTAAAACACCTCTGATTTAGCGTCTCCCTGCCGTTCGTCCCGAAAAACAATTTCCAAACCTGAATTCAAAAACGCCAACTCCCGCAACCGCTGGCTGATGCGATCCGCCTTGAACTCGATGGACTCGCGGAAAATTTCGGTGTCCGGCATGAACGTTATCAACGTGCCCGTGCCCTTCGCCCTGCCGATGACATGTAGCTTCTGAATCGTTTTGCCACGCTCAAACTCCATGTGATGAATTTCGCCGTCCCGCGAAACCTCCACTTCGAACCATTCGCTCACCGCGTTCACGCACTTCGCGCCGACCCCGTGCGTGCCGCCGGAAAACTTATACCCGCCCTGGCCATACTTGCCGCCGGAGTGCAACGTAGTCAGCACCATCTCCACCCCCGGAATGTTGTATTGTGGATGGATGTCCACCGGAATACCGCGCCCGTTGTCACGAACCGAGATCGAGCCGTCCACATGAATCGCAACCTCGATCTTGTCGCAATGCCCCGCGAGATGCTCGTCCACGGAATTATCCAACACCTCGCTCACGCAATGATGCAACGCCCGCTCATCCGTGCCGCCGATGTACATGCCCGGCTTCTTGCGCACGGCTTCGAGACCTTCGAGTTTGCCGAGCTGCGCCGCGCCGTAATCCGCCTTCACCGTGGTATCGGACGGCGGGCTTTTCTCTTCGGACAAATCAGAATCAATCGGCATAAATTAGGTCAAGCCAGCGCCAGATTTTGCAGGCTGGCAGTTCGGCAAGAATAGTAGGAAAACCAGCCCTCCCGCACAACGATTTTTTTGGAGTAATCCGGTCAAAAACCACCATTACTTGAGGCGGTTTTCGCTTGCTTATCCAGCCGCTTGTGGTGGGTCGAAAGGCCCCGGACCTACGGAAAATCGCTGGGGCCGCCAAGGGATTCAATTACCCTGCGGGGAACGGAATCCGACTCAAACGCCGAGAGCCTGCGGCCGCAGAGACGCGCGGTGAGGAAACCCGTGCAGCGCACCGAACCTGATCTTTGCAGTGAGCGCCTATTCGCTCGCCAAACTCTGCGGGTTTCGCGCCCCCAGCGCCTCGCCCTTGGCTTCAAGGCGAAATTCAACCACCGGGATCCGATCAAGACTTAATGTCGCGCACCTGAAACGCCGTGCAGCCGATGACGAAGCAACTGGTCGCAACGGCAACAAGAATGATTTCCGATTCGCCGATTTGGGGCCAGGGCAGCGGGGATTGAAATGCGTTCAACCAGACCTTGAAATGATGCGTCACCATCCAGTTCTCGTAGGTGTCAAACGCGGGAATCGCCTCCAAAACTAAACTCGCCAGCAAGATCGTCAGCGCGACGATCGTCGCCGCCGCAGGTTTGATATTCAGGCAGGAAAACATGAACGCGATGGAAAAACTCACGCAGGCGTTCACGGACATGAAAACTTGGGCCAGCAGGTAATGCCAGAACCCGTCGTGCGCCGTGAGAATGCAAAACGCTGTTCCCGGATTGAAAACAAACATGCTCTTCCAAGGGAAAAGCAATCGCGCCACCCCCAGCGCAATCATGCCTAGCACCAACACCAGCAGCAGCGAGAAAATGCACCCTGCAACCCACTTCACGAACAACAAGCGGACCCGCGAAATCGGCCGCGAGAGAATCATCCGCAACGTCCCGTCCTCCGATTCCTTCGCCACCAAATCTCCGCCCACCAGCGTCGTGTACAGCGGCATCAACAGGGCGATCTGCGGGATCAACATCACCACGGCGACCGTCAGCGCGGACAAAAACTCCGCGGCCACATAGCCGTTGCCCGAGAGCAACCGCTCAAAACTTCGCTGCCACCGCTCGGAGCGGAACGCGAGCATCATGCCGATTTGCGCCAGCAGGAACGCAACGAAACCGATGTAGGTCCGCTTCTTGCCAAAGAGCTTCCAGAGTTCGTTGCGGAGTTGAAGGTAGAACATGTTAAAGAGAGCAACATCAAACATCGAACATCGAACATCCAACACCCAATTCCAGAGCGCCGGACAACCAGCCCATTGGATGTTCACGGTTGGGTGTTGGATGTTGGATGTTCATTTCTTTTCAGCCCGCTGAGCGTTCATGAGCGAAAGATAGAAGCTTTCGAGCGTCTCGGCTTCGGGAGCGATTTCATAGACGCAAATCCCCTGCCCCACCAGCCTCCGCACAACCGCATCCGTCTCGGCGCCAGCCACCAATTCAATTCGCTCGCCGTCTTGATGGCTGGAAATCAATCCGGCTTCGGTCAGGGTAGCAGCGGCTAGGGCAAAATCGTTGACCCGCAACCGCACCAATTGCTTGCGGCGTTTCGTGTCCGCGAGCGATCCTTCAAAAACCTTCTGCCCCTGATTCAGCACCGCGATGCGGGTGCAAAGCTGCTCCACTTCGCTAAGCAGGTGGGACGAGAGCAGAATGGTGAGATTCAATTCCCGCTGCAGCCGGAGGATGGTTTCCCGCATTTCGTGAATGCCTTCGGGATCGAGACCTTCGCCCGGTTCATCGAGAATCAGCAACTCCGGGTGCGGCAGAAGCGCCTGCGCCAGAGCGAGCCGCGCTCTCATGCCGTGCGAGTAAGTCCGCACCTGGCCGTGCTCGCGCCCAGTCAACCCGACCCAATCCACCACCTCCCGGATGCGCGCGTCCGAAGTCCGGGCCGTGAAGTGCGTGAAAATTTCCAGATTCCGCCAGCCGCTGAGGTAATCGTAAAACGCCGGCGTCTCAAAGATTGCTCCGACCTTTTGCAAGGCCCGATCCCGATGCGAACTCACCTCATGCCCGCAAACTTTCACCTCCCCGCTCGTCGGCCAGACCTGCCCCAGCATCATGCCGATGGCCGTGCTCTTGCCCGCGCCGTTATGCCCGAGGAGTCCGAAGATCTCGCCGGCCGGAACGCTCAGCGAGAGATCGTTCACCGCCAAGCGGTGGCCAAACCGCTTTTGGACGTTTCTGAGCTGAATCATTGGAGAGTCTTTGCCTGTAACGTCGTGCGGATTGCCCCGGCCATCTGGTAACGATTGCGGAAGCTACCCACAAGGATTCCTAGTCGCAACGGATATTGAAACCTGTCCGGAAAGTTGCCGTTTTTCAAGCCGTTCACCGGTAGCCGAGTCCAAAGCGGCTGCTGATCGGCCAATACACAAACGAAGACTTTCCAATGATGTAATCGGAATTTACGTCGCCGAAGTACCGCGAATCGAGGCTATTCCCGGTGTTGTCGCCCATGACTAGGAAATGATTTGAACGGACATGGAACTCGTTGCCATTGGCAAACATTTGAATTGGCCAGTGGCCGGAATAATCGTTTTGGGTGGCGTCATGCGTCGGCAGCTTGTAAACATTTTCAAAATGCGGCGTTCCGGTGTCCAATCGCTGGCCATTGATGATCAAATGATGATCCTTACCGATTTGCACGCGCTCATCACCTAAAGCCACCATTCGCTTGATATAGAATTGGTCCTCTGGGATCTGCCAGCGGCCTTGCCGATCGTTCCGCTTATCTTCTTCGATTCCTTTCGTTGAAAAGACGACAATCTCACCGCGCGTGGGTTTTCGGAAATTATAGCTGAGCCGGTCAACAAACAGGTGATCGCCAGCCTGCGTCCTGAGGCGAACGACCTGATCGCCTTTGTGAAAGGATTCTCCGGGTTGCAAGTTGGCGCGGGCCTGCAACGTGCCGCCCGGTGGGGCTCCGTAATCCGGCGGCAGCCACATCGTGTGGGCTACGCCGCCGATGTAAATCGTTTGCAGAAAATCAATCACCCGGATTCCCACCGGTGTCGCGATACGTTCCAGCGTCCCGTCCACTTTGGCTTTGATGTCAATGTAACTGATGCCCGCAAACCACTCCCGGACGCGGGCCATTCCGGTGGGGATTTTCACGTCCGGCTTCTCCATTAAATTGTCCGAGGTCACGCCATACAAAGTCGGCTGCATTGAGCCGGTCGGAATCTTGAACGGTTGAACGAAAAACGTCCGAATCCCCATCGCCACGGCCAGCGCCACCAGAAACACCTCGACATTCTCCCGCCACGCATGGTTCGGATAAGGCTTGAGCCATTTGTTGGCCGCCTCCTCTAATTTCTCCATCTCCTTGAGCAACGCCTCTTTCGAAACATCGCTGTGGATGGCTTGATTCAGCTCATCGAGCGAAGTGTTGACCGCCTGCACCGCTTGCGGCGAAAGCAGATCGCGTTGTGCGCAGAGAATGCGATGCACATGTTTCCGCATCGCCGCAGCGTGGCGCACGGTCTTTGAGATAAACCAGCGGAAATTCAACGTGGATCGCCGGGCGCCGGAAACCCCCGCCGCAACTGCCGGGTCACTCCCCGGCCCTTGCTTCCCGCCTTTTGGATCCCGATCGTTCTTCATGATTTCAACACCTCAATGAACGCCTCCTGCGGAATGTTCACGCTGCCGACGGATTTCATGCGCTTCTTGCCTTCCTTTTGCTTCTCCAGCAACTTCCGTTTGCGCGAGATGTCGCCGCCGTAACACTTCGCCGTCACATCTTTGCGCAGCGCACTCACGGATTCCGACGCGATGATCTTCCCGCCAATGGCCGCCTGGATCTTCACCTGATATTGCTGCCGCGGAATCACTTCCTTGAGCTTGGCTGCGAGCGACCGCCCGCGCGATTCGGCCTTGTCGCGATGCACGATGCAGGAAAACGCGTCCACCGACTCCCCGTTCACCAGCATGTCCAACTTGATCATGTGGGACTCCTGATAATCCGCGTATTCATAATCCATCGAGCCGTAGCCGCGCGTCAGGCTTTTGATGCGATCATGGAAATCAATCAGGATTTCGCTCAACGGCAACAAGCTCGTCAACATCACCCGCTTCGCATCCAGCGTTTCCGTGTGATCAAAACTCCCACGCTTCTCTGAAATCAGCGCCATCATGTCGCCGATGTTCTCATTCGGGCAAATGATAAACGCCTTCACCATCGGCTCTTCGATCTTCGTGATGTAATTTGGCTCCGGCAGGAACGCCGGATTATCAATCTCCTTCACGATGCCGTCCGTCATCGTGATGCGATACACCACGCTCGGATACGTCGCGATGATGTCCATCCCGTATTCGCGCCGCAACCGCTCCTGCACGATCTCCAAATGCAGCAACCCCAGAAACCCGCAGCGAAACCCAAACCCCAGCGCCACACTCGTCTCCGCCTGATACACAAACGCCGAGTCGTTGAGCTGCAACTTACCCATGTTCGCCTTGAGATGCTCGTAATCCGCCGTGTTGATCGGGTAAATCCCGCTGAACACCATCGGATGAATCTCCTTGAACCCGGGCAACACCCCCGACGGATGCCGCGAATCCGTCACCGTGTCCCCCATCTTCACTTCCTTCGGACTCTTGATGTTCGCCGTGAAATACCCCGTCTCCCCCACCTCCAGCTTCTCCCGGATGTAAGGCTTCGGATTAAAACTCCCCACCTCCTTCACCTCCACCGTTTTGCCCGAATGCAACAACTTCACCATCATCCCCGCCTTCAACTCTCCGTTGAACACCCGCACATGCGTCACCACCCCCTTGTAAGTATCGAAAAACGAATCAAACCCTAGCGCCTGCAAACTCACCGCCCCCGTCGGCTTCGGCGGCGGCACCCGCTCCACAATCGCCTCCAGAATCTCCTCGATGCCGATCCCCTCCTTCGCGCTGGCCAACAGCGCCGACTCCGCCGGGATCGCCAAAATATCCTCCAACTGCTGCTTCGCCATCGGCACATCCGCGTGCGGCAGATCAATCTTGTTGATCACCGGAATGATCAGCAGATTCTGCTTCATCGCCAGATGCACATTTGCCACCGTCTGCGCCTCCACCCCCTGCGCCGCGTCCACGATCAAAAGCGCCCCCTCGCACGCACTCAGACTCCGCGACACCTCGTACGAGAAATCCACATGCCCCGGCGTATCAATCAGGTTCAACTCGTATGTCTCCCCGTTCTTCGCCTTGTAAAGCATCGTCACCGGATGCGCCTTGATCGTGATGCCCCGCTCCCGTTCGAGATCCATCGAATCGAGCAACTGCGCCTCCATGTCCCGCGTGGCGATCGTGCCCGTGCGATGCAAGAGCCGATCCGAAAGCGTCGTCTTCCCATGATCAATATGGGCAATGATGCTGAAATTCCGTATATGTGCTGCGTCCATCCAGTGCTTCGCTTAATCTTTAACTGCGTCGTAATCTTAATCCCGCGCTCCGATCCCAACCCGAGCGCGGCAGCATAAAGACAAAACGCCGGAAGAAAAGAAAAATGGGTTGCATGGGAAATTCGCCGGTCGCGGTGGGCATCCCATCCAACCCTCCCCGGCACTTTTCAAATCCGCTTGCGCCACCCGCGTCGTGACCGCCTGACGCAGGGCCCTGATGGTGGCAACAAACTGTCCGCGCAGACTTGGGGCAATTCAAAAACAACTTGTCCGGCGGCGCGGCGCAGTGTAACGATGCTAGGCATCAAAGTGCTTTTCAACCGGCGTGCAACCAAACTCCAACTCCACCCAACACCATGAAGCGATATTTCACTAACGGCGCGGCGGGCCCGGACCCCCGGCGGACTCCGTGGGCGCTCGAACCTTCCGCCGCATCCGCAGCCAGCTCCCACGGAGGTAAGCGGTGGGCTTTCACTTTGATCGAGTTGCTCGTCGTCATCGCCATTATCGCGATCCTGGCGGCGATGCTCTTGCCCGCTCTCGCGGGTGCCAAGGAGAAGGCCCGCCGCGCGAGTTGTCAAAGCGGCCTGCGCCAATTGGGCCTGGCCCTGCAAATGTATGGCCTCGACGCCCGGGACAAACTCCCCCAAGGCAACCGCGACGACGGCGTCACCCACACGATTTGGATCAGCACGAATACCTTCAACGCCATCAAGCAATACAGCGGCACCAACATGAGCACCTGCCCCAGCCTCGCGGGTACTTTCCAATACAAGGTGGACGGAATCGGCTGGGTGACCGGTTACAGTTACAATGGTGGCCACACCAAGCTCGATCCGGGTTGGTCGGGCGAACCCGCCCCGCGTTGGGTTTCCCCCAAGAAATTCACGGACAATCCCGGCCTGACTTTGGCCTGCGACCTAAACGCATGGGCCTCGGGGGATTTATGGGTGATTGCACCTCACTGCCGCGCTGGGGCGGCCCAACAAAAGGGGGTGCCGTTCGTTTATTTTCCCACCACGACGACTGCCAAACAGGCCGGCGCACAGGGCGGCAACAGCCTCTTGCTAGATGGCTCGGTGAACTGGAAAAACATCAACAAGATGACCAATTACTGGTCAGCAGCCGGCGGCGGATACTGGAATGCCTGGTGACGAACCGGGCGGGCGAAAGAGCGAAAAGGAAACTCACATGAATCAAAACTCCAACTCTGGTTGCGGTGAATCGCGCCACGAACGCTTTCGGAGCACAGACCGCCGAGTCCGCGCTTCTTCGGTGATGGCTCCCTGGCTCTCCGCCATCGCGGCCTTATTAGTGGCATTGGTCGCACTGGTCGCAACCAAGCCGCTTTTCGCAGCCACCGTCACTGGCGCCGACGCGGCCCTCACCGTCGAGAGCGATTCCTTGAGGCTGATCATCGGCACGAACGCGCACACCCTCGAGTTCACTGACAAATCCTCCGGCACAAATTACTCCCCACAAAATCCCGGCACCGCATTCGCGCGCTTGAAGAAGGCCGGCCAACCCTTCGAGGCGACGGCGGCGACGGCGAGCGATGGCCGCCTGCGTCTCGAATTTGCCGGCGCAGGTGTCAGTGCTACCCTCAAGATTCTCGGCGCGAAGCACAGCGTCTCCGTCGAAGTGCTCTCGCTCATCGGCGATGGCGTGGAAGAATTCACCTTCGCTGATGTGCCGCTCACGCTGAAGGGTGCGCCAGAGGAACCCTTCGCCGCTTGCGCCCTAGCGTTGAATCTCCAGACGAACGTGCGCGAAGTCCCGCGCGCCACGAGCAAGTTGGAAGCGCTTTGTTATCCGCGCTTCGGGTTCGCCGGCGCGAAGGTCGCCTTACTCGGTTGTCCGCAAAAGGAATTGCGCCGCGGGATGCAGGAGGTCGTGACGGCCGCGCCGGACCTCCCGCACTCGCCGATTGGCGGGCCGTGGGCGCTGGACGCAGAGATCAACCAAGGCTCCTACTTATTCAACTTCGGAGACATGTCCGAGGACAAAGCTGAGGATTGGATCAAACTCGCGCGCAGTCTGGGGCTGAACCAGATTGATTTCCACGGCGGCAGTTCGTTCCGCTTCGGGGATTGCGAACCGAATCCGAAGACGTATCCGGAAGGCCGCGCGAGCCTCAAGGCCGTGGTGGACAAGCTCCACGCCGCCGGACTCAAGGCCGGGTTGCACACCTACGCCTTTTTCATGGACAAGAAATGCCCGTGGGTCACGCCCGTGCCCGACGCGCGTCTGGCCAAGGACAAGACCTTCACCCTCGCTGAATCGCTCGACGCCGGGACGAACGCGGCCACGGTAATCGTCACCGAAACAACGACCAGCATGTCCGCCATCACGGGCTTCTTCGTGCGCAACAGCGCGACGCTCCATGTGGACGACGAATTGATCGTCTATTCCGGCGCGAGCCAGATAGCCCCCTACGTTTTCACGAATTGCCAACGCGGCGCGTGGGGCACGCGCGTGGCGGCGCACGCCAAGGGCGCGAAGGTGCATCACTTGAAGGAGTGTTTCGGATTGTTCGTGCCGGATGGCGACACGACGATGCTGGCGGATGTCGCGGCGGCCACGGCGCGGACATTTAATGAGTGTGGCTTCGATATGATGTATCTCGACGCGCTCGACGGCGAAGACATTCTCGGCGGCGGCGAGAACGCCTGGCATTACGGCTCGAAGTTTGTGTTCGAACTTTGGCAGCGGCTCAATCATCCGGCGCTCATGGAGATGAGCACGTTCCATCATCACCTCTGGTATGTGCGCTCGCGAATGGGCGCGTGGGATCATCCGACCCGCAGCCACAAACGGTTCATTGACATCCACAACGCCGCGAACGCCGACGGATACCGGATGTTCCTCCCCATGCACCTGGGCTGGTGGGCGGTCAAGACGTGGACCGGGCCGCAGGGCGAACCGACTTTCGCGGATGACATGGAGTATCTGTGCGGCAAAGCCATCGGCAACAACGTGGGCTTCTCGCTGATGGGCGTTGACCCGGCGAAGTTCGCGAAGAACCCCGCGTTGCAACGACTTGGCGGCATCACGCGGCAATACGAGGAGTTGCGCCACACGAAGTATTTTTCCGAATCGGTGAAAGCCCGCCTTCGCGTGCCGGGCGATGAATTCACACTCGACCAATCGCCCGAAGGAAAATGGCAGCTCCGGCCCGCGCGCTACGCGAAGCACAAGGTCGAAAGCCGCGACGATCGAACGACGACGTGGACGGTGACGAACGCGTTCGCCGCGCAACCGTTGCGGCTGCGGCTGGAAGTCTTGATGTCGGCCGAAACTTATGAAGCCACCAACGCCATCGCGCTGGCCGAGTTCAAAGACGCGAAAGAATTTCCCGACCGCACGCAGGCGAATGGCGTGACGGCGACGCTTGAGCCTTCAACCAATTTCGTGAAGGCCGGCGCATTCAGCGGATTGCTCCTGGCAACGAACACCCGACCTGAGCGCAGCGCCACTTGGGCCAGCCTGGGAAAGACATTTACCCCGCCGCTGAATCTCGGTGGCGATCGGTCCCTGGGCGTGTGGGTTTATGGCGATGGCCAGGGCGAGGTCTTGAACTTCCAGTTGCGTTGCCCGGCGCACGTTGTCGCCGGCACCGGCGAACACTACGTCGTGGTGGACTTTACCGGCTGGCGTTACTTCGAGTTGATCGAACCCGCCGGCGAACGCCATGCGGATTATTCCTGGCCCTACGGTGGCGCCTACGACATTTACCGCGAGACGGTGGACTACAAGCAGATCGAGAAACTCACCGTCTGGATCAACAATCTGCCCGCCAACGGCACCGCGGAAATTTACCTCAGCCCTGTTCGCGCCACGCCGCTCGTGAAAACAAAGCTCCGCGATCCGCAATTGACCGTGGGGGAGAGCATCCTGTTGTTGCCGGTGGAAATGGAAAGCGGCAGCTACCTGGAATTCAATTCACTGACGGACTGCAAAGTGTTCGGCCCGGACGGCGGCTTTCTTCAGGACGTGAAGATGGTAGGTGGAGTCCCGTCCTTGGTGGCGGGCGAGAATCGCCTGCGCTTCGGGTGTCAGAGCGCCCCGGGCATGAACCCACGCGTGCGAATCACCATCGCAACGTCCGGCGCCCCGCTTGCCCCCTGATCGGGCAGCGCGAAGTAATCGCGGGGCCATCATCCAACGCCGTGACAGTCGGAGATGTCTTTTTAACGCCGAGGACGCCGCGGTTTGCGCAGGCGAACTCGGAGGCCGGTTTTCTTTGCGGCCTTGGCGAGAACCCCGGCGTCCTCGGCGTTCAACCTGGCTGGCGCCGCGATTGTCGTTTGGGTGTGCTTTGGCTCTGGGACAAATTGGAAACGCGAAATGACCATCCCGCCACCGCAGTGCCGAATTGAAACCGTCCTTCCCGGGCGCGGTTGGTTCTGCAAAGCGATGGGCTTCGCGGTGGGTCTGTTGCTCGTCATAGCAGTATCCACAGGCTGCCGGCAGATCCGCCCGGCGACCTCGGGCCCAGTGGCCCGATTGGTAGGCACGCTTTGGTGGATGTCGCCAGCCGATCTCAATCAGCCAATCAAAGTCTGGCAGACCGAGTTGGATCAACTGGAGTCCCTGGGTATGCACGTCCTAGTGCTAAACGGCCCCTATGTTGGTGAAGCCGCACCCGCAGGCGCACCCGATCCTATGGAAGCTTTGTTCGAAGAGGCCGACCGCCGCGAGTTGGCAATTTACGTGGATACCCTAGCCGCGCCTGACTGGTGGACGCGGGCTGATCCCGCGCCGGAAATCGCCCGCGCCCGAACCCGCATCGAAGCGCTGGCCCGCCGCTACGGGAATCACCCCTCCTTCGCCGGCTTCTACATTCCTTACGAATTATACATGATGTGGGACGCCCAAGCTGAATTGATTGCGGCCTTGTATCGCGACATCTCCGCCGCGTGCAAACGCGTGTCCCCCGACAAGGCCGTGATGATTTCTCCGTTCTTCATTTTGGATCAGGCGGGTTATCTCGGTAGTTTTCGCTGGGCTTCGCCCGCCGAGTATCAGCAATTCTGGACCGCATTGCTCAAGCAAAGCCAGGTGGACATCGTCGCCTTGCAGGACAGCGGCGAGCATCTGTCCTGTTACACGCTGGATGAGCGTCGCCCTTTCCTCGCGGCGATGAAAACGGCTTGTGCGACTGCTCAAAAACAATTCTGGATTAACATCGAAGTGGGCGAACTGGGAGTCGAAAGTCTGCCGGCATACACGAACCGCTTTGGCTACAAGACCCATGTCAACGACCCCAAGACGGCGTCAGCTTGGCAAGCCGTCGCGCCCGATAAGCTGCGGCAAAAACTCGAACTGGCCGGAGATTACACCACCACCACAATCTCGTGGGGCTACCAGCAGTTTATCCGACCGGCGCTGGGTCCCGACGCGACGCGCCTACATGAAGCGTATCGCGCCATTTTGATGCCCCGTGGCCCAGGCAAAACAGGGCGGTGACAACCTTGTTTAGCGCGCCGTGACGCGCAGCGCTTCGGTCATGCAGTGCCCGCTGCGGGTCACAGACCCGCGCTCCGATGGCCGGCTCGAATCCAGGGTTGAAAGCGCGAAATTCCTCTTCGACGAATTCGCACCCGGCGCACTTTGAAGCGGCCATAATGAATTGCTGAACTCCACAATGCGTGCGGGGGCACCGCGCTAAAGCGTGGCCCCCAAACGCAAGGCAGTTCCAGAATGAACTAATGGCCCGGGCCAGGTTCGCAGTGAGTGGAAGAAATGCATCGAGACCAAAAACCTTTGAACAGAGCATTGACAAACCGGTCTGATTCCGTAATAGAGATGGCAGAGCAGTAAATTACCAAAATCAAATAGAATCAAAACTATGAAAAAATACATTGCGTTATTGACGATCGCGGCCTTCGCCGTAACCGCCTATGCGGGCGACAAGACCTGCCCGAGCCAAGCCCAAGCCGGTTGTGCGGGCAAAGACAAAGCCGCTTGCAGCATGGCCAAAGGCGCCTCCTGCACGGCCAAAGAACACGCCGCCTGTGCCGCCGCCGGCAAGGGCTGCGCCGAGGCCAAGAGCAGCAGTTGCTGCAAGGGCCAAGCCGCCAAGAAGTCGTTGCAGAGTCCGAAAGCCGCGGGCGGAGCTTAACCGCAGGTTTTCATTTCGCACCCAAAACCCCGCGCTAACCAGCGTGGGGTTTTTCGTTTCCGGCGCCCCAACCGGCTCCGCACCCGCAGGCGAAATCCCGACTCACAGAATTCCGTCGCCGGGCAAAACAAATTGTGCTAGGAAAGGGGCGCATTTATGAGTCAAACCGCCCTCCCACGCCTTCCGGGTGAACCGGCAGCCCACCGCTGTCTCTCGCGTTCGGTCGTCGCCACGCTGGCGACGGAGCCGACGCTCGAAGCGGTTACGATTGATCGCGCGCACCAAAGAATCTCGGTTGCCACCCTCGGCCGAGCGGACGTCGCGGCCTTGACCGGGCGACTGACGGAGAAATTGCACGAGGCCCAATCCGCCACCGACGGGCCGGCTTGCGGTTTGTTGAATGGTTCCGGGGATTGCGCCAACTGCGACCAACCGCTCACGGCACAGGAACTCCAGGGCATCACGGTCAACCACGCCAGCGATGCCACCACCATCGCGCGCATCACCTGCCCGACCGCGCCCAAGTTTTGGCGCTGGCGGGACCTGCCCTTTCCCAAGGTCGTCCAGCGGGACGTCGAGTTCATCGAACATGCGGAGGAGCACGAAGACGAGTGGAAACCGCAACTGGCGCTGGCGCTGGCCTGCGGCGCGCTGGGTTTGCTGGCGGCGTATGCCGTGCCGGCGGCGTGGCGGATTCCGGTTTTCATTTTGAGTTACCTGGCCGGCGGTTGGTTTCCGACGGAGGAGGTTTGGGAACGGTTGCGCCAGCGCGCCGTGGATGTGCATTTCCTGATGATCGCCGTGGCGGCGGGCAGTGCGAGCATCGGCGCCTGGGGCGAGGGGGCGACGTTGCTTTTCCTGTTTTCCTTTTCTGGCGCGCTGGAACATTACGCCCTGGGCCGGACGCAAAAGGAAATTCGCTCGCTCTTTCGCGATGCGCCCAAAGTGGCCACGACTCTCGACACGCAGGGCCGCGAACTCGAGTTGCCCGTGGAACAATTGCGCGCGGCCATGCGCTTGCTGGTGAAACCGGGCGCGCAGTTCCCGGTGGACGCGGAAGTGCTCAAGGGCACCACGGCCGCTGACGAATCAAACCTCACCGGCGAAGCAACCCCGGTGGAAAAGCGGGTGGGCGACACCGTGCTGGCGGGCACGATCAATCTGTGGGGTGCGGTCGAAGTGACGGTGCTGCGACCGGCGGCGGAAAGTTCGCTGCAAAAAATCATCCATCTGATCAAGTCCGCCCAGCAGCAGAAAGCGCCGTCGCAGCAGTTCACCGATCGGTTCAGCACATATTACACCTACGCGGTGCTGGGATTGTCGCTGGCGATGTTTTTCGTCTGGTGGCTCGGGTTTCAACTGCCAGCCTTCACTTCCACCGTGGAACTGCGCAGCGCGTTTTACCGCACGATGACCTTGCTCGTGGTCGCGTCGCCGTGTGCGCTGGTGCTCTCGATTCCGAGCGCGGTGCTGGCGGCGATTGCCTGGGGCGCGCGGCATGGCGTCTTGATTCGTGGCGGCGCGGCGGTGGAAAAACTCGCGGACGTCAGCGTGGTGGCCCTCGACAAAACCGGAACGTTGACCACGGGCGAATTGCGCGTGGAAAACGTGGCGAGTTTTCCGGCCGGACGGGAAAACGAAGTGGGGCGGCTGGCATATTCGCTCGACAAGTTGTCCACGCATCCGCTGGCGCGGGCGGTGGCGCGCTACGGCAAGCAACAAGGACTGGAGGCGATTGAGTTTGAACATTTTGAATCAGTGACGGGGCAAGGCGTGAAGGGCCGCTGCCCCGCCGGGGAAATCGCCTTGGGCCGGCGCGAGTGGATTTCCGCCCTGCGGGGTGATCAAAGGGTCGCGCAGATTGCGCCCACGGAAGCCGGGTTTTCCGAAATCTGGTTGAGCAGCGGCGATCTGCTTGGGCGAATCATTTTGCGCGACGACATCCGCCCCCAGGCCCGCGAGGTGTTGGAGGCATTGCGCGCAGCGGGCTTGCGCAGTGTCGTGCTCACGGGTGATCGGCGGGCGACGGCAGAGCATCTGAAAACGGAATTACATCTCGACGAAGTTCGCGCCGAGTTAAAGCCGGAGGAGAAAGTGGCAGCGATCAAGGCTTTGAGTGCAGGCGGCAAGCGCGTAGCGATGGTCGGGGACGGGGTGAATGACGCGCCGAGTCTGGCCGTGGCACACGTCGGAGTGGCGATGGGCGCGCGCGGGTCCGACGCGGCGCTGGAGCAAGCCGACGTGATTTTGATGCACGACCGGCTGGAGAATTTTCTCGCGGCGTTCCGGCTGAGTCAGCGGGCGCGGCGAATCATCCGTCAGAATCTGGTGATCTCGATGGGCACCGTGGCGGTGTTGGTGGGGTTCGCACTGATTGGCAAAATTCCATTGCCGATTGGGGTCGTGGGCCACGAAGGCAGCACCGTAATCGTGGTGATGAACAGTTTGCGGTTGCTGTTCGGAGGAACCACGAAGGCCGCGAAGCCGCAGTGAATGCAACGCCAGTTTGGGTAAAAGACCTTCGCGGAACGGCTGCCGAGACGCGCCGATTTGGAAATCGGCGCTTCGAGATAATCACTTGCCCGGCAGCTTTTCGCGGTAGCGGGTCGGGGAATGGCCGGCGATGCGACGGAAGACGCGGTTGAAATGGCTCAAGGATTGAAAGCCGGAAGCGAAGGCCACTTCGCTGATGCGCGAGTTCGGATTGAGCAGGAGATTCTTGGCTTTTTCCACGCGCACCCGAGCTAGGTATTCGGTGAAGTTGATGCCCGTGGACTTCTTGAACATCTTGCAAAAGTAAAACGTGCTCGTGTTCACGGCGCTCGCGACGTCTCCGAGCGAGATTTCGTCCCCCTGATGTTCGATGATGAACTGCTTGGCCTTGGTGATGGCAGGCGGCTCGGAGTTTTCGTGCCGGACCATCAATTGATTGCTGACCAAAGCCAGGTGTTGCGCAAAAATGGTCAGCAGGTGGATGAGCGATTCGTATTGCTTCGAGGTCAGCACGCGGGTTTGGAAATACGCCTCCTCCAACTTCCGCAAGTCCACCTTCAAACCCCAACGAACCAGATCGGAAGCCGTGCGGTTGAATTGTTTCTTGGTCGGCTTCTGGAGCATGATCTGCCCGGTTTGCAGGAAGCCGACGACCTCGTCCCCGACGGAAACCGGCACGCCGGTATCGCACAGGCCGGCGAAGCATTTCACGGTGCGGGGGACAGAACCGGCCCCGGCGGCAATCTTCTGCTGCACTTCCAGGCACGCCGCGCAGGACTTGTTAGTTTCCGCCATCAGGGCGCAGAACGGATTCTCGAATTTCTTGCCCTTGTGAACCATGTGCCACGGCTCGACTGGCCGCAAGGTCAGCGGCAGGCCGGTCGTCTTGCTGAATGCGCGTTCGTAATCTTGATAGATTTGCGAACGCGACAGCGATTCGATAAAGCGTTTATTTTCGTCACGATCCACGCACGAAAATTAGCCGCGACGCGCGAACGCAGCAAGGAGCAAAAGAGGATGACCATTCGGCAAAAGAAGCGGAGAAGATGCCGGCGCGGCAAACTAACGTCGTGCGGAGAGAAAGAAAACATCGGCCCGACCGCACGGAAACATGAAAGCATCTCACGCCAAACGCCCGTTGCTCAAGGACGGTAACGGGAGCGAATCGCCACCAACGGAGGCGCTTCAACGGTTCTCCGTCAAGCAGTCTCCTGGCACCCAAATGAAGTTGCAGCGAATTCTCGTGCCGACCGATTTTTCCCGCGAAAGCGCCAAGGCCGTGCGTTATGCCGTGTCCATGGCGCGGCAGTTTGACGCGTCCATCACGCTCGTTCATGTGGTTGAGCCTTCGTATGGCCCGGCGGATTTTGGCGGCGCGTCCGTGGTCCACAAGGATTCGGAAAGTCAGCGCGCTTCCCAGGCCAAGTCGAAGCTTGGCGTCTTGGGGCGGCGGATTCTAGGCCCCTGTCGCATCGTGGAGACGGTGGTTCGCAACGGTCTGGCTTTCTTCGAGATCACGGAAGTCGCCAAGGCGCTCAGCGCCGACTTGATCATCATTGGCACCCACGGTTATACCGGCGTGACGCGAGCCATCATGGGCGGTACGGCGGAAAAGGTGGTGCGTCACGCGCCTTGTCCTGTGCTGGTCGTTCGGCGTCACGAACACGAGTTCATCGGGTGAATTCGCAACTGGCCAAGGTTGTCGGGAGTTCGACCCCGCAGTCGGTACGCGCTCAACTAGCCGGGCAGTTGCAGGCACATCCTTTCTTGAACGGTCTGACTCAGGCGCACCTGCTCACGTTGGCTGAATACGCGACCGCCACGAATTTTTCCGCCAGCGAAAAGATTTTTCAGGAGGGCGACTTGGCCAACCGTTTCTATCTGATCCTGGAGGGTGCCGTGGCATTGGAAGTGGCCTTGCCCGACGGCGGCGCGCGCGTGATTGATCGCATCGGTGCCGGTGAAGCGTTGGGTTGGTCGTGGATGTTTCCGCCCTTTCGCTGGCACTTTACAGCGCGGGCGCTCGACGCGACCCGGGCCATTTTTGTTTACGGAACGTGGCTGCTCGAATGTTGCGAGGCCGACCCGGCGCTGGGCTACGAGTTGACGAAGCGCATGGCGGGAGTGGCGATTGCCCGGCTACATTCGGCGCGGCTAGAGTTGGCGGGGGCAGTCGCCACGGCCTGCCGCGACTGAGCCACTGCGGTTTCCGATTGCGCCATTGAACCTCCTTCCGCTCCCACACAATGCTCGGGATGTTCGAGGAACAACTCGACACAACCCGGACGGCACAAAGCCACGCGCCCATCCCCGAGTTTGATGCGGGCGAACCAGTTGCCATCCACGATCAACCGGCCGCAGTAATAGCAATACAGCGGAACCAGATCTGAGCGGGTGGCGTCGAAGTTTTTCACACGGTTGTCATGCCACGCGCTGGAAATTTCCCACGGGTCAGGGGCGGGAGCGCTTTGACGACCCGTTCTCAGCCCTTGGTCGCTGAATCTTGGTTGCGACTACTGGCGCGGGCGGTTCAGCCTCTGGCAACGGCGCCAGCAGCGACTCCGCGGGATCCGCTTTTCCCGGCGGCGTTTCGAGCGGGTGCTCTTCTTCCTGCCAGTGAGCAGAAACTTTCCCGTCCCAGCAAGCCATGTTCAGCGGATAAACGTCCGGGTCGAAAATCACATGGTAGAAATGCCACACGATGATCGCCAAGCACGCCAGGATGGCCTCGTAGTAGTGGATCGTCAGCGCCACATCCACCATCCAGCGCGGCAGCCAGAGGGTCACATCCATCTTGAACCAGATCATCAAGCCGGTGACGCCCATGATGATCGTGCCCCACACCACCGCCCAATACTCCATCTTCTCGGCGTAACCAAAGCGCCCGATCTTTGGTTTTTCCCGGGTCAGGCCAACCAGGTAACGCACCGCGCCCCAAACGTCCGTCAGGTCCTTTTTGATCGGGAACAAATCCTTCACCAACCGCCGACCATCCTTCGTCGAAAGGAGATAGATAATATGGTACGCGCCAACAACCAGTAGCACGATGCCCGCGATCCGATGCGCCCAGCGTCGGAACGGTTCGCTTGAACCCATCACTTTTGCCAGCCACGAGTCGGGAAACTTTAGCGCGAATCCCGTGATCGCCAACGCGATGAAACTCGTCGCGAGCAAGGCGTGTTGCCAGCGTTGCGAAAGACTCATCCGCAGCACGGGCCGTCCGCTCGAACGCAGATGCGCGCTGACTTTCTTGAGGAACAACAGCGCGTTGTGAACGAACATCGCGCCCACCACGCCGAAGATCAGCAGCAGATAAATCTTCCGCACCCACCAGTTAATCTGCGTGCCCAGATCGGTGGCACTCTTCTGGGTCGTGAGGTCCATGTGAACCTTGCTCAAGGCAAATTTCTCATTCGCCCCGGGATGGCATTTGCCGCAGGTTTCGACGAGGTGAGCGGGATTGATGGTCGAGGCCGGGTCGGCTGACGGCAAAACCTTGTGATAGCTATGACAACTGGCGCAATTGGCGGCCAGCGTCGAGCCGTAACAACTAGCCAGTCCGTGATAACTGTCGAAAAAGGTTTTTACGCGATCAGCGGGGAGGTTGTATTTCGTGTTCAGACGTTCGGATGCATGGCAGCGACTGCACACATCTTCGGAAATTCTCCGGGCCGATCTCGTGCCGAGCGTCTCAATCTTGTGCTCGTAGTGACAATCCGTGCACGTCGGGGCATCGCGCACGCCCGCGGCGGCGGCTTTGCCGTGGACGCTCTGCGCAAGCTCCTTCGCCTCCGATTCATGGCACGTCCCACAGGTTTCGGCCTGATGCGACACATGCAACGGCGACGCCGGCGAACTGGGCGGCAGGACCTCGTGCGAATCGTGGCAATCCTGGCAGGTGGCCGAATCCGCACGCCCCGCCTTCAGCGCCAAGCCGTGAACGCTGGCCCCGTAACTTTCCGACTGCCGCTCGTGGCACGCACGGCAGTTGACGGGCTTGGCGGCGAGATTGTCGTCGGGATGCTTGCTGGTGAGGTCCGAATGGCAACTGGCGCAGGTGTTGGTCTTGTGGGCGGACGCCGCCAACTTGGCAACCTCCACGAACAGTGAAACCTCCTTCCCTGCCGCGTTGGTCTTGGTGAGCGACTTGTCCGCGTGACATTCCAGACAATCACTGTCCTTCAACTCGGCCGCCGCCGAAGACGAAATCACGACCAACAGCGCGGCCCAGCCAGATAACCGCAATCCCTTAAAACTCATACAACTTAATCTTCGGCCAAAATGATGGCGATGACTCCACGCGATTTGCTGATTTCAACTCGTTTTTTGCGGCGAAGCCCCGCAACACCCATGCGCCCGCCAGCAACGCTGCAAGTTGTTTCTCGCCCCGGGTTTGCCGCATGAAAGCGTGACGCTGGGACAAATCTGCGGCGCTGAGGTTAATAGCCTTGACCTGCCCGCATCCGCCCTCTTTACTTTAGGGAGTTAGGCAAAGTTCATGTTTGCGCAATTCAAAAGCCTGTTTTCCAACGACATCGGAATAGACCTCGGGACGGCCAATTCATTGGTTTACGTTCGCGATCGAGGCATCGTCCTCCGTGAACCATCGGTCGTCGCCATTCAGGCGGGCACTACGACTGTGCTGGCCGTCGGTGAGGAAGCGAAACGCATGTTGGGCCGCACGCCCGGCAATATCGTGGCCATTCGCCCGATGAAAGACGGCGTTATCGCGGACTTCGAAATCACCGAAGCCATGCTCCGCCACTTCATCCAGAAGGTCCATCATCGAAAACTCATTGCACCGCGGGTTGTCGTCGCCGTGCCTTCCGGGATTACGGAAGTGGAGAAACGGGCGGTCAAGGATTCCGCCACACACGCCGGCGCGCGGGAAGTGTATTTGATCGAGCAGCCCATGGCTTCCGCCATCGGGGTAGGACTGCCCGTTCACGAGCCGGCGGGCAACATGATCGTGGACATCGGCGGCGGGACTTGCGAAATCGCAATCATCTCCCTGGCCGGCATCGTCTTCAGCCGCAGCCTGCGGGTGGGCGGAGACGAGTTCGATGAAACGATCGTGGCGCACATGAAACGAGCCTACAACCTGATGATCGGTGAACGCACAGCGGAGGAAATCAAGATCCGGGTCGGATCCGCCTTTCCGCTGGAGCAGGAATTAACCATGGAAGTGAAGGGCCGGGATTTGAGCGCAGGTCTGCCGAAGACGCTGACCATTCGCTCCGAAGAAATTCGCGAGGCCCTTCAGGAACCGCTTTCGAGCATCCTTGAATCCATTCGGCTGACGTTGGAACGCTGCCCCCCCGAACTCTCCTCTGATCTGGTGGATCGCGGGATTGTGATGGCGGGTGGCGGCGCGTTGTTGCGCGGCATTGACCGCCTCGTCGCCGAAGAGACCGGTTTGCCCGTCCACGTCGCTGACGATCCGTTGAGCGCCGTCGCCGAAGGGACGGGTCGCGTGTTGCAGGAGTTACAATTCCTGAAACGCGTCGCCAACAAGTAATTCCTGCCCCCTGCCCACTCTAGCTCCTAGGGAGCGACGACGGGCGCGTTCGCCTGCACTGCGGCTTTTGCCGCGTGAAGTG
>CAIKLQ010000508.1 GCA_903828255.1 uncultured Verrucomicrobiota bacterium | reverse complement strand
TGGCGGCGATGATGCAGCGGACGGCGGAAAGTTCCTGGCCCGCGCCGTCGAGGCAGCCGACGCGGTAAAACACCTGATCATCAAACGTGCCCGCGCCGGAAAGATTTCGCAGCCACGCTTCGGCATCGAGCCCCGCGCCCGAGTCGAGGTCGTTGGTGGTGAACCCGGCGCCGAGCAAATCAATATCCTGTCGCACAATCGCGTTGCTGGCGGTGGTGTTGATGCCGCCGTGGAAAAAGTTAGTGCCGCCGTGCGGCGAACCCTTGCCGTCGGCGCTCGTGAGCACGAGCGGCGTGCCTGCGATCGTCTGCCAGTTGGCGAAGAGCGATTCAAAACCGCCGTTGGTTTGCAGCGCCTGACCGAAGCGCGGATTCAGACTGCCGGTCGAGCCGAACACAGAAAAATCGTTGTCGGAGGAATCCGTGACGGCTGGATAACTGGCCGAGGTCAGTTGGATGCGATAGTTGTTGGTGTCGCCGAGCGCCGGGTGGATGGCCCAGAGATAGTTGCTCTGACTGAGCGGCACTTGGGCAAGACTTTGGAACAGCACGCCGCCACGCAGCAGATCAATTTGCACCTGCCCGTTGGGGTTCGCGACCGTCCACGAAATGTTCTGCGATGAACCCGCCTGGTAGTTGCCGCCGCCGTTGGGGCTCACCACCTGAAGCGCGGACGACTCGAGCGGGGGGGAAATTCCCGCCGCCGCCGGGCCGCCGAGTGCGGCGATGTCTGCCGCGAGCATGGCTTCAGGACGGAGTTGAACGCTATTCACCAGGCCGGGCGCGTTTTCCTGATCGTTATCCGCAAAGAGCAAGGTGGTTGGCCCCAGGGCCCAGCGGCCGTCGAGGGTGAGACCAGTTACTTGTTGCACCTGCATTCCGTTGATGAAACTGGTGAACGTACCGGCGACGTTGTCCACGACGAGTGCCAGACGATTCCAAGTGCCGTCCGCGACCGTGCCGGCATAGACGCTTGAAATGCCGAGGCCCTGCGATGGGTTGATGAACCAGTCGCCGTCGTCCGTGTTGGCCGGGGTGATTTGATACAGCGCGGCGTAACCCGCGGGGCGGCTCGGGAACATGACGTCCATGATGAGCGTGTATTGGTTCAATAACGCGCCGCCGCCGTTCGCGCCCAGGCCATGCGTCATGGTGAAATACGTGCCGCGCGTGAACGCCGCCGCTTGTGCCGCGCCGCCCGCGATAGTGACGTTGGTGTAGGTCACGGTCGCACTGAGCGCCGGCGCCGCGAAGCCGGTGGTCAGCGCCGCGCCACCGACCGCGGAGCTGAGATTTCCGTTGAGGTCGTAATGCGCGATGGCGCCTTGAAGGGTGGAGATCGAGCAGCTCGCGGCCAGCATCAGGACCGTATTTGTCAGGCGTTTCATGAATGGGTTCATCGTGTTCGTTTCCCGTTAAGGGGTCGTGGTCTGAGTTTTTCCCGCGCTCTGGTCGCCGCGCGGCGGCGCCATCAAGCGATCCACTTTGGCGCGCAATTCCACCATGCCGGGTGAAGTCCGCATCCGGGGCGGCAAAGCCTCAATGGCCTTGATCGCCGCTGCCAACGCTTCCTGCGCTTCGGCGGCTTTCCCCGCCGCTTGCAGGAGTTCGCCTTTCCACGCGAGCCACATTTCTTTGCGATTCGCCCGCGCGAGAATCGTTTCCAACCGCGCCAACGCCAGATCCGGTCGCTGGCGTTTCAGTTCGTAATCAATCGCCACGCGCTGGAATGTCACGACCCAGCCCAGGCGCGCCAAGCCTTCGTCGAGGCCCTTGATCGCTTCGTCCGGACCGAATTCGGTCGCTTGCAGGCTGGCACGGGCGAGAAATTCTTCCGGCTGGGGATTGGTGAGCAGAGCGAGGCCGCGCGAATAATCCGTAATGGCGGCTTTGCGCTCGCCAAGTTGCGTGAGCACCCGCGCGCGACCGATGAACGCCGGGCCGTTGGTCGGGAACCGCGAGCTGAATTCATCATACGCCGCTCGCGCCGTGGGATAGTCGCCCGCATCGGCGTTCACCTGCGCCCAGCCGAAGAGGCGGTCGGCGGAGTCGGGCCTTAGTTTCTGCACCGCGGCGTAATCCGTCCGGGACGCGGCCCAATTTCCGTGCAACCGATACAAATCCGCGCGCTGGAGCAAGGCGTCCATGTTGTTCTCGTTCGTGCTGAGTTGCGCCGTGATGGTGGCAATGCGCGCCAGCAAGTCCTCGTGCGCCTGAACGCGCCAAGTGCCGACCGCCCCGAGGGCTGCGGCCAAAGCCATGATCAATCTGAGTTTCATGACGTGCCGCATCTTACTTCCTCCCTATCGCAAAAAGCTGGCTCGCGGTTCGCACGTAGAGTTTACCCTCGACGATGGCGGGCGTGGCGCCGATCGCTTCCTCAAAACGATTGCTTGCGAGCACCTTTAGTTGGTCGCCGGCCTGGAGCACCGTGATGACGCCTTCCAGCGAAGTGAGGAAGACCTTGTCCCCGGTGGCGATGATCGAAGCGTAGTAATCATTATTGAATTGGAAATTGAATTGATCGAAATTTGCTTTCTGGGCGCTGCGCGGTTTAGGGAGAATCGCTTTTGCGGCGGAATCATCTGCCTCCGGTTATATGCCGTTCGGGGCGCAAGGCAAGGCTTTTTCGTGTCGTGTAGTTTTCAAACCCGGACAAAAAACGGGTTTTGTAGTTAGCAAACCCGGACAGATTATTTTCGGGCTTTGAGGTGGAGGATTTGTGGTTTGGGCTTGGGATCTGTTTGGGCGGCCCGCATGCAGCCGGGCGTTT
>CAIKLQ010000507.1 GCA_903828255.1 uncultured Verrucomicrobiota bacterium | reverse complement strand
TTGCGTTGCAGCGCGACCTGGACTTCTTTCTCCAACGCTTTCTGATGCGCGAGCAGGCTCTCGATCTTCTTTTCCAGTTCGTGGATGGGCGAATTCACCTTGCCAGCGACGGTCTTGATCAACTCGCGATCCAGCTTCATCACGTCGTAGGCGGTGAGGCCGGCGACGGCTTCGATGCGGCGCACGCCGGCGGCAATCGCGTTCTCACCGACGATGCGGAACAACCCGATCTCGCCGGTGGCGCGCGTGTGCGTGCCGCCGCAAAGTTCCATCGAGTAACCGTCGAGCTTGCAGGCCGCGCCGCCGATTTGGACCACGCGGACGATGTCGCCGTATTTGTCGCCGAAGAATTGCATCACGTCCTTGCGGTGCTTCACGTCGGCGTGCGCGACTTCCGTCCACGAGACGCCGGCGTTTTCGAGGATGCGTTCGTTAACGAGCTTCTCGATGTCGGCCACCTGCGCGGGCGTAAGCGGCGCGCTGTTGAAGTCAAAGGTCAACTTGTCCGGGCCAACGAATGAACCTTTCTGGGACGCTTCCTGGCTCACGACTTCGTGCAACGCCCAGTGGAGCAAGTGCGTGACGGTGTGGTGGCGTTGGATGGCGTCGCGGCGGGGTTTCTCGACGGCGAGGGTGACGCCGGCGCCGATTGCGGGAGCATCGCCGCCTTCGACGAAGTGCAGGAAGGTGTTGCCGGACTTCTGCGTGTTACTGATGCGCCAAAGCTGACCGCCGCCGGTCAACTCGCCGGTGTCGCCGACCTGGCCGCCCATCTCGGCGTAGCAGGCGCTGGCGTCGAGGATGACGGCGATTTTGTCCTTGAGCGACACGACTTCCACGACCTTGGCCGAAACGGCGAGGTTGTCGAAGCCGACGAACTTCGTCGGCGTGGTGGTTTCGATTTGCGAAAGCGAAATGACTTCCTTCTTCTGCGCGGCGCGGGCGCGGGCGCGCTGCATCGCCATCAAACTTTCAAAGCCTGCTTTATCCACGGACAAGCCGCGTTCGCGCGCCATCAACTCGGTGAGATCGAGCGGGAAGCCGTAGGTGTCGTAGAGTTTGAAGGCCTCATCGGCTGGAAAAATGAGCCTTTCCGGTTGACACGCGTCCAGGAGGTCACCAGCGGCGTCCAAGTTCTCAATCACGACATCGCGTTTGGCCGAGGCATCGTTGCCAGCCGCTTCGATCTTCGTCCCCAACTGACCGATCAAATCGACGGCCGGTTTGAATACGCGATCCACAACTTCGTTGAACATCTCAATGCCGCGGTCGAGCGTCTTATTAAAGGCCTCCTCCTCGCGCCGGATGACTTCCTGCACGTGTGCTTTCCGGCTGCGGATTTCGGGGAAAATGTCGCCCATCGTGTCGGCGAGCACGTCCACCAGTTTGTAGAAGAAGGGTTCGTGGAAGCCGAGCGTGCGACCGTAGCGCACGGCGCGGCGCAGGATGCGGCGTAGAACGTAGTTGCGATCGTTATTGCCAGGCTGGATCCCGTCAGCAATCGAGAAGCTCAGCGTGCGGATATGATCGGCGATGACGCGGAAGGCAATGTCGGCATCAATCCGGTCGAACTGTGCCCGAAGATCCTCAGAAGCTTGTTGAAACTCGGCCGTCCCCGCTTTTCGTGCGAGAGCCTTTTTGTCAGAACCATCCTTGTCCGGCAGCGTCGAGCAGTACTTCTTCCCACTCATCTGCTCCAGTTTGTCGAAGATCGGGCGGAAGATGTCGGTCTCGTAGTTGGAGATTTTAGCGTTGGCGAAATCGGTCAGGCCTTTCGTGCCCTGGATGATGCTCGTGACGCGCTCGAAGCCCATGCCGGTGTCCACATGCTTGGCCGGCAGCGGGGAAAACGTGCCGTCGGGGTTCGCGTTGAACTGGATGAAAACGAGATTCCAGATTTCGATGCAGCGGGCGTCGCCTTTGTTGACGAGCGCGCCCTTGGTGTCGCCGGCCGGCGTGAGGTCCACGTGGAGTTCGGAGCACGGGCCGCAGGGGCCGGTTTCGCCCATCATCCAGAAGTTGTCTTTCTTGTTGCCGTTGACGATGTGGACGGCGGGGTCGAGGCCGACGCTGCGGAATTTCTCGGCCCAGAAGTTCCACGCCTCTTGGTCAAAGTCGCTGGGGTCGTTCTTGGATTTGTCCGGGTTGTAAACGGTGGCGTAAAGGCGCTGGGGCGGAAATTTCCAGACATTGATGACGAGTTCCCAGGCCCACTCGATGGCTTCCTGTTTGAAGTAATCGCCGAAGCTCCAGTTGCCGAGCATCTCGAAGAAAGTGTGGTGATACGTGTCGAGGCCGACGTCGTCGAGGTCGTTGTGCTTGCCGCCGGCGCGGATGCACTTCTGGGTGTCGGCGGCGCGGCCGGGCGTGTAGGGGCACTTGGTCTGGCCGAGGAAGATGGGCACGAACTGGTTCATGCCGGCGTTGGTGAACAGCAGGTTCGGCGAGTCCGGCAGGAGCGAGGACGACGGGACAATGGTGTGTTGCTTCGACTTGAAGAAGTCGAGGAACGACTGGCGGATCTGGTTCGAGGTCATTGGTTCAATTCAAAATTAACAATGCAAAATTCAACACCGGATTGCCGCGCGAACGTGTCGAGAACTCAAACGGATTCCGCCGCGACAAGGGGGGAGACTAGCGAAATCCGCGGGCGCGAGGCGAGATGGAAGTTTGGCGACTGAGAGCGCGGGATGCGATTAGAAACGGGCGAGGGCCCCGGCGGCGTTGCCGCATTGACGGAGTGCGCCCGACCTCGGGCGCAGCGGGACCTCTGCGTTTAACCGACGAAGCTTTTTGCACCGCGCTGCCCCTATCCAGCCTGACCTTGAACGCCGCCCCACCACCGCAGGCGCTCTATCGGTTCGCGTTTGTGGCTGAGTTGACGCTCCTATTCACTTCGCATTTGGAGCTTGGGCCTTTGGTGGCTTCGGGACTGGCAACGATTCGGGGGGATCCTGCGCGGGCACTTTGAGTTCGGTGCGCAGGCGTTGCAACTCCGCGTGCAACTCCGTTTGCGTGGCGGAGTAATCAGACTGGCCGTACACGCTGCGCAGCTCCTGAGGGTCTGCTTGCAAGTCGAACAGTTCCCAGTAATCCACGTCCGGCGTGTAGAAGTGGACAAGCTTGTAGCGGTCTGTCACGACGCCGTAGTGGCGACGGACATTGTGCACCCCCGGATGCTCGTAGTAGTGGTAGTAAAAGCTCTTGCGCCAATCGGCTGGCGTATGGCCTTGTAGAATCGGCATGAGGCTGCGGCCTTGGATGTCGCCGGGAATGGGCTGACCGGCGGCCTCCAGAAACGTGCTGGCGAAATCAAGGTTGGAAACAATCTCCTTGCTCACGCTGCCGGGCTTGGTCTTGCCGGGCCAGCGGATGAGCAGGGGCGTGCGCAGCGATTCCTCGAAGATCCAGCGCTTGTCGAACCAGCCGTGCTCGCCCAGGTAGAATCCCTGGTCCGAGGAGTAAACCACGATGGTGTTATCGGCCAGCCCTTCATCATCGAGATACTTCAACACCCGGCCCACGCTCTCGTCCACAGAAAGGACCGTGCCGAGGTAGTCGTGCAGGTAGCGCTGGTAGCGCCAGTGGACGAGGTCTTTGGCTTGCAAGTTGGCTTTGCGGAACTCCTCGTTGCGCGGCTCGTAATACGCATTCCAGATTTTTAACTGCGCGGCCGTCATGCCGGCGGGTGGGTGAAGCTTGGCGTCAAGGTCAGTAAAAGTCTTGGCGAGGGTCATGTCCTGCTCGTGCTCCGCTTTGCCACGACCGGAGTAATCGTCAAACAAAGTTTCTGGCTCGGCGAATTTCCGGTCGCCATTCCAGCCGAGGTTTTTCAAGTTGGGCGCCCACTCCCGATGCGGGGCCTTGTGCTGGCACATCAAGAGAAACGGCTTGGCCTTGTCGCGCCGCTTGAGCCAGTCGAGCGAAAGATCGGTAATGATGTCGGTTACGTAGCCGTCGCGTTTGAGCTTTTCGCCCATGCGATTCATCGGCGGGTTATAGTAAATTCCCTGGCCCGGCAGAATCTCCCAGTAGTCAAAACCCGTCGGGTCACTCACCAGATGCCATTTGCCGACCACCGCCGTTTGATAACCGGCCGCGTGCAGCAACTTAGGCATCGTCTGCTGCGAACCGTCGAAGCGCCCGCGGTTGTTGTCGTAAAAGCCGTTCAAGTGGCTGTACTTTCCCGTGAGCACACACGCCCGGCTCGGCCCGCAGATGGAATTAGGGACCATTGCGCGGTGGAAAATCATCCCCTCCTGCGCCAACCGATCGAGGTTGGGCGTTTGAATCAACTTCCGGGCGTCGCCGTAGGCGCTGATGGCCCCGAACGCGTGGTCATCCGAAAAAATGAAAACGATGTTGGGCTGTTTGGTCGCGGCGTGCGCAAGGGGCATCGCCACAGTGAAAAACAGGGCCGACAGGGTAAGGACCGAGCGGGACATTTTCATCACGGGTGGTTTGGATTTGGGGCAGGGCAATTTCAATTGGGTCGGGCTACGATGGTGGTCGGCATCACTTGGTCGCCGCGGGTAGCGCGAGGTCGTCGGGCTTCACCCCTTTGCGGAAGCCGTTGAAGCTATAGGCTGACGGTTGAAAGTCGCCGACCAGTTGCACGTCGGCTTTGGTTGGCACCTCCAAGTCGAGTCCCCAATAAACACTATTCACAAGCAGGCGGCGCAGGCTTTCATCGCGCAAGTCCGTCGCGCTTCCCATAGTGGTGCAGAAGACCTTGTTGATCTTGCCTGCCGCGTTCTTGTGCAGCCGATGCCACGCGAGCGGTTGGTGGGGAGTGTTCTTCGTCGGTTCGAGCGGGGCGTCGGGCGTGGTTCCGGCCAGAATCTCGGCGCGCACCAGAATGGTTGAATCCGGCTGCGGATCTACGAAGTAACATCCCGTGTCGGCGAAGATCGTCCCGACGCCGCGCAGCATAGGATCCTCCTTGGCGGCAGGTTCGAGGACGCCGCGCGTGGCCTCCTTGTGATTCGTTCCGAGATGGCTGACCCACGTTTCGCCGAGCACCTGCCGACCAAAGCCGCCCGGCCATTCCTTGCTGTTGTGCGAGTAGCGGGCGAAGGCGGAGTTGGTGGGGTTGTTGTATTGGAAAGCATGGGTGCTGGTGCGAAGGCCGATGATCGGTTTGCCCGCCAGGTAGGCGTCCACGAAGTGCTGCATTGTCGCGTCGGGATACTGGCGGAAGCGGAGCATCATGAAGATCGCGTCGGCGTGATCCAGCGCCTCGGCGCCGGCCAGGCTTTTTGAGGCGTTGGGGTTGATCGTGCCGTCCTTGGCGTCGAGCGAGAACAAGACCGTGCATTTGAAGCCGTGGCGCACCGCCAGAATCCTGGCCATCTGCGGGAGGCTCTCCTCGGAGCGATATTCCTCGTCCCCGGCGAGAAAGACAATGTGCTTGCCGCTGCCCGGCCCTGTCTTGCCTTCGTAAACAACCGTGTCCGCTGCTTGAACCTTTCCGGGCGCTAATGGGAAGAAGGTAACGCCGGCAAAGAGGAGCGCGGCGAGAAGGTAACCGATGTTTGTTTTCATCATGGATGCTGGCTTCATGTGAACAGGATGTTCAACCCCAAGCCATACCTCAAACGGATTATGGCGGTGCCGCGCGAAATGGCGGCGAACAAAACGCGTGACGCCCGGGGGGGGGGGGGCCGCCTCTGGCCACCGCAAGGTGAAGCGGGGGCCAGCGGTCGGAACTAACCAAACCGCCAAACGCAGGTGCCTTGTCGCGGCCGAGGACGGGTGTCCCTCGCTCTTACACAATCCTCCGGCTGCCTTCTTCGCCCAGCACATCGCTGCCGCAGTCGCATCGCGGCGGCAGCGGTTATTGCCGGAGGTCGCTCACTTCGTTTTCCGCACGATCACCAGCGCGTTGGCGATGGCGCGTTCGTGTTTGTCGGAAGGCGAATTCATCACTTGGCCGTCCAGCCAAAATGTGGTGGAGCCGCCGCCGTCGAGATTCAGCGCTTCCGTGCAGCCGATCTGCTTCAGGAGCGCGGCGAGTTCGACAAAGCTCATGCCGACGGAAAGTTCTGGCTGCCGTCCGTCCACGGCAACGAGGTAAAGGTAGCGCCGGTTGAATCCGATGGCCGTGCGCGGATGGCGCGGTTGCTTGTATTCCAACGGGCCGCGCCGCGAGGGCCAGGGTTGCTCCTTCCCGGCGTGAACCAGCACCGGTCCACCGCCTACGGCGATGGTGGCTTTGGAAAGGTCCGGGCTCATGGAAGTCGTCAGGCTCACGAAGTCCCCGGACTTGAACCCCGCCAAGTTGGTAGTCGCGTTGCCCGTGACCGTCAGAACCATCGTCTCGCGGGCCAACGCAGTGTTGCCGGTGGGGCGGATTTCCCGCACGCGGGCGCGATAGGTTTCGTCCCCGCGCAACGGTAGCCACGCTTGGCCGGCGATTCTTTCCAGCACGAGTTCGGTGGCGTTCGTGGCTTCCGTCGTGGTGCCGAACCTGGGGGTGAAGAGCGTCGCTCCATTTGGCGGCGGCGTTTGGTTCAAGGCCAGCGGGGTCGGGTGGCCGTTGGGCCAGGTGACGCCGAGCCGCGCCGCGACCGCGCCGATGTGCAATTTTCCGTTGGCTTCGGCCCAAAAACATTTTCCAGCCGGCGCGCTGACGAGTTCGCCCGCGAGGATTTGCAATCCTTCCGGATCGCCTTGGTAGGGACCGGGTTTGATCAGAAAAAAATCGCCGTTGACCGCGGCGCGCGGGCGGCCCAATTCCGCGGGCAGGGCGGCGATTTGTTGCGAGAGCGTGGCGAGGCCTTGAATCTTCCCCTGACCGAGCGTCGTGACGATTCCCCAATCGTGTCGCCGACGGTCCAGCCGGGCGATATGGATGGACCAGGGCAGGTTGGTCTCGCGAATGTGCGCGGCGCCCAGCCCCGGCGCGATGGCGAGGTAGCGGATTCGCGGCAGCTTGACTGTGGCGGTTTCCGCCGCCGCCACGCTGAGGGCCAAGGCCGCGGCCAAAGCCAATCCGTAGAGCCGAAATAAAGCAGTCAAAACCCCAGAATTGAGACAGATGAAAACGAGTCGCGAAAGACAAAGATTCGGAGGGCGGCGACTCGTGCCCGTTTTGGCGTGGTGCTGATTCGTCGGCAAAGCAACGCGGCGTTCAGCCCCGGAGGGCGTCCGGATTCGTTGCTCCTTACTCGGCTCATGGAGAGCCGTTTCAGTTTCGTCGCGGAGCGACGCATGGCGACCCGGCAAGTGCCCCGGCTCAGGCGGCGCTCCGCGACGCAGATTTCCGGCGCGGGCCACCGTGGGCTGAAGCCCGCGACTACTGTCATCCAGGCGCTCCGCGACGCGCCTTGAAAACGATCCGCGGGCGCAGCGATATGAAGATTTCAAGCGCATTCAAAAAGCCCCGCCCGCCGCCTTTTCAAGGTTGCTGCGACCGAGGCCGGCGGCACTCCGAGACTACCCAGCCCGAGATCGAAGCGCGTTTTCAAACCAACTCCAAGTGGTGAAGGCCCTTGTCTTTGGCCGGCCATGCCGCTGCCACCCGCACGCGGCTACGGGACTTTTTCAAGTTCGAGAAAGCCGTGCAACTGGCGGATGCGGGTGGGATGGCGCATTTTCCGCAGGGCTTTGGCTTCAATCTGCCGGATGCGCTCGCGCGTGCAGTGGAACTGCTGGCCCACTTCTTCCAGCGTGTGCGTGTGACCATCGCCCAGGCCGAAGCGCAGTTCGAGCACCTTGCGCTCCCGCTCGGTGAGACTGCACAGCACATCGCCCAGCTTGTCCTTCAACAGGCTGTGGCTCGTCAGGTCGGACGGACTTTCCGTGGCCTTGTCCTCGATGAAATCACCGAAGTTGGTGTCGTCGCCGTCGCCGACCGGGGTTTGGAGGGAGATCGGTTGCTGGGCCATTTTCATCACGGCGCGCACCCGCTCCAAAGGCAGCTCCATGTCGTCGGCGATTTCCTCGGCGGACGGCTCGCGGTCAAATTCCTGTTGCAACTGCTTCTGCGTGCGCATCAGCCGGTTGATCATGTCAATCATGTGAATCGGGATGCGAATGGTCCGGGCCTGATCGGCAATGGACCGGGTGACGGCCTGGCGCACCCACCAAGTGGCGTAGGTGGAAAACTTGTAGCCCCGGCGGTATTCAAATTTCTCCACCGCCCGCATCAAGCCCAAGTTGCCCTCCTGGATGAGATCGAGGAACGAGAGGCCGCGGCCGGTGTATTTCTTGGCGATGGAGATGACCAGCCGGAGATTCGCTTCGACCATTTCCGCCTTCGCCTGATGCGCCCGGGCGGTGAAAATTTTCAACTGGTCGTGGGCAGCGAGGTATTCCCGGGCGGGCAACCGGACGAATTCCTCGAGCGCGCGGAGCTTGCGCTCCTCCGATTCAATGATGGCCTGTGCCTGCGGCGAATCGCGATGGCTCTCCCACTCGTGAATCTGCCGCCGGCTGGTCTGAATTTTCTCGTGAATGTTCTCCGCAACGAGGTCCATCTCCTCGACGACTTTTTGCTTGTAGCAGAATTTCGGGAACGTGGCTTGCAGGTTGCGACTGCTTTTTTGGAGGGTGGCTTCCGCCCGGTTGCGGGCGGCCTTGCCGGAGGTGTTCTGCCAGCCGGCGAACTTTTCGTCCACCTCGCGATCCAGCCCCCGGACCAGCTTGACGAGCCGGCGCAGTGTGCGCAGGTGGCCGTCGCGCCCGTCCACCATTTTGTCAATGATCACCCGGTCAAAGCGCTCCTTGGGCGGGTCGGCCAGGAGTTTTTCCGCAAGGGCGAGGTGTTCCTTGCCGGCGAAGCCCAGTCCGTAAAAAATCCTGATGACTTCCATTTCGGCGGCTTCGATGCGTTTGCAGATGGCGACTTCCTGCTCGCGGTTGAGCAACGGCACCTGGCCCATCTGCTTGAGATACATCCGCACGGGATCATCGAGGATGTCGAGGCGCTCCTTCTCCTCCTCCTCCTCGTCCGGTTCGGGCTGTTTGACGCGGTCCACTTCCGCCTGGTCCACGATGTCAATTTCCAGATTGCGCAGCTTGGTGTGAAGCTCGTCAAGTTCCTCGGGCGAAACCGCCGCGCCCGGCAACGCTTCGCTGATATCGTTGTGGGTGAGGTAGCCTTGCTCTTGGGCAAGGAGGACCAACTCCTTCACCTTCTCGGCGATTTCGCCAGTGGCCGCGGGTTCGGCAGCGGGGGACGGGTTGGCAATGGCGGGCGCGCCCGGAGCGTCGCCATTAAGCCGGACGCGCGGGCGCGACTTCGGTGCAGTGATGGGTCGGGGCCGGCGAGCGACGGAATCGGAATTCCGTGAGGCGGTCAATATCGCGACCGCGCGTTCCTTCGACTTAGGCATAATGAATCAATACTTCAATGCACCGTACCATAAAAAGGGTGCGGCAATATGTGGACGCCCGATGGGATTCGTCAAGGAACCAGAAGGTTTTTTTTGCGCCGGTGTTGCCACCCTGCATCCAACCACTGGGCGGGCCCCGGTTCTTAATCTTTTTCTTAATCTTAATCCCGACTGCGGGAGACCAAAATTAAGAATCGAAACCCGGCACCGGGCGAAGATGGGTTCACGCCACCTCCGCGCCGCTGCGGCTTCATTGGAAAGCTTGCTTAGGCTTCGTCCAGATTCACGACCGCGCCGGAGTCGGGCGCGAAGCCGCGCTCCGGATTGAGCGGGATCCGTTCCGGCGCGAGGAACTTCAGCGCCTGACGCACGCGGCTGGCGATGGTTTCTTTCCCGGGGCCACGTCCACCCAGCCCGGGCCGATCTCCAGGTCTTCGCGCAGTTCTTTGAACCCCGCCATGGCGCCCGTTTGCGGCGCGGTGAATTCCCTCGTGAGGTGGGGCACTTGAAGGCGGTCAGGTGCGGGAGAATCGGCCCGTAGCCGCTGCCGGACGCCAGCTCGCCGCACTCCACACGCGGCGCGCTCCGACGTGACCCGAGTTCCCGGCCGCCGCCGTCCTCTGGCGATTGCGCCCCGAGAATCGCCGGGTGAAGTCTACGGCTGCTTCGGATTCAGGACCGGCTCTCAGTGGTGATGATGATGCCGGAAGAGGCGGTGGCGGTTCTGGAACAAATACCAGACGATAAAGATGTTCAGCGCGAGAATTCCCGCGACCATGCGCGACGGCCGATGCACCAGTTCAAACAGTTCAATGGGGATGAAAAACGCCGATTCCCCAATCGCCAGCCAACCAGCCCAACTCACGCGGTAAATCAGCCCCACGCCTTCCACCAGCGAAAACAAACTGTAAATGAACGTGCCCATCGCCACCCACAGCACTCCGGCCTCCGTCAGGCCGCCGACTTGCACCGCCAGTTGCGTCCAGAACACTTTCTCCGGATTCAGGTGCAGGAACTTCAGCCATTTCTGATACTCGGCCGGCAGATCATTGTCCGAAAGCGTGTAGGCCACAACGGCCAGCGTCACGAACAGCGCCCCCTTGAAGAGCTTGATCGCGATGATGAGATAGAGCGTCGGGGCGCGCTTCTTGATGAATATCGCGTCGTCAGCCATTGGTCGCTTTGGCCACCGGCGGCTGGGGCACATTCGTTTCCGGTGCGGTTTCCTGCGCCTTGTTCCGCGACGCCTCCACCTTGAGGTAATGCAGCACCACCGGCGCGAAAATCATGCCGGGGATGCCCATCAATTTTTCCCCGATCACCAGGCCGATCAACGTGAGCCACATGGGATTCTTGATGCGGTCACCGATGATCTTGCTGTTGAGAAAATACTCGAGCTTGTGAATCACCACGAGAAAGATGAGCGCGATGAAGGCCATGCGTGGCGAAATCGTGAAACCCACGGCGACGATCAGCGTGTTGCTCATCAGATTGCCGATGATGGGCAGCAACCCGCACAGGAACGTCAGGACGATGATGACCGGCGCGTAAGGATAGCCGTTCCAGATCAGAAACCCCGAGGTCAGCGCGGTGTTGAGGATGGAAATGACGATTTGCGCGCCGATGACCCGCGCAAAGCTGGCGTAGAAGATCTCGAACCGCACGACCAGTTCCCGCACCACAGTCGCATACAGACTGTCCTTCACCGCGTCAGGTTCGTCCTCAACTTCCCATTTTGCATTGAAGAACAGGCTCACCGCCACGACGAGGCCAATGATCAGCATCGCCAGTTGCAAGGTGGCTTCCCGGGCGTAAACCCCGATGTGCGCCAAGCGGTCCTTCACCTCGCCCACCGCGAGGATCTTGAGGCCCTCGTAATCGGTGAACGGCAGTTCGATGCCTTGTTGCTCGGCGAAATTGACCACGGCGGGAATGGTCTTCTCCACGATGTCCGGTAGAATGTTGTTCTTGTAAACTTGGCTCGAAAAAAAGAACAAGCCGTAACCCGTTCCCACCACCACGATCACGTAAATCACCACCCCCAACAGCTTGCTGCGCCCCAAGCTGAACATCCGCAACGTGAAGTACCCGAACAACACCGTCAACACCAACGTGGCCATGTGCAGCCAGCCAATGAGCACCAGCAACCCCGCCATGATCCCGTAGGAAATTCGCGCGGATTGGGTCATGAAAAAGCGTCCCGCGTCCGACCTGGCGGACCCGTCCGCGGCAACGACTCTGAACTCTGCCGCCGGAACTCTGGACCACTCATCGAAGCTTCTCCAGCAACAGCGCCAACAACTCCGAAATTTTCACGCGATCCTGCCGCCCATCGTCGCGATGCCGCAACGTCACCGTGTCCAGCAACTCCGGCTTTTCGCCCAGCGTATCGAAATCAATCGTCACGCAAAACGGCGTGCCGATTTCGTCCTGCCGCGCGTAGCGCCGGCCAATCGCGCCGTTCTCGTCGTAGAAACAGTTGCAGTGGGATTTGAGCAGGTTGAAAACCGCGCGCGCTTTGGCCACCAGCTCGGGTTTGTTTTTGAGCAGCGGGAAAATGCCCACCTTGATCGGCGCGGTGCGCGGGTGGAAGCGTAGCACCGTCCGCTGCTCCACTTTACCATTCACGTCAGCCTTCTGCTCTTCGTGATACGCCGCGCACAGGACGGCCAGCGTCAGGCGGTCCAGGCCGGCAGACGGTTCGATGACGTGCGGGACATAGACGCCGCGGAAAAGCTTTTCACAGAACGCCGCCGCGTCCTCGCGCGATTTGTGGTGATCGTTCCAGTCTTCCTGCACCTCAGCGACGAAGCTGCACCGCTGTTCCTCGGTGAGTTTCGTGGCGGCGGCGCGCAACGCGTCATCGAAGAGTTCCAGCGACTTGCCGGAATGTTTTTGATGCTGCATGAGGTCGAAATCACCGCGCGCCGCGATCCCCTCCAATTCTTCCGTGCCGAACGGAAACTTGAAGAGGATGTCCACGCAAGCCCGCGCGTAATGCGCCAACTCCGCCGGCTTCTGCCAGTGATAATCGAGCACGTCCGCGCCGAGGCCGATGCCCCGGTAGAACTCCGTGCGTTGCGCGACCCAGTAGCGATGCCACAGTTCCCAGCCCCAATTCGGCTGCGGCACGCTGAGGTCCGCGCCCTCGCGCCACTCCGCCACCGTGCCGTGGAGCAGTTGCACCGCCTCGTCCGGTGGGATGAAAAATTCCAATTCCATCTGCTCAAACTCGCGCGAGCGGAACGTGAAGTTGCGCGGGGTGATCTCGTTGCGAAACGCCTTGCCGATCTGACCGATGCCAAACGGCACTTTCACGCGCGACGAATCGAACACGTTCTTGAACTGCACGAAAATCGCCTGGGCGGTTTCGGGCCGGAGGTAGGCGAGGTTTTCCTCGCTCGCAATAGGGCCATAGTTCGTCCGCAACATCAGGTTGAATGGCCGCGGCTCCGTCAATTCACCGCCGCAATGTGGACACGGCGTGATGAAGCCAGTCGCGCCAAGCTGTTCCGTGGCGAGGAATAGATAGAACTCCCGGGCGTCTTTCGGACGGTTGCCCTTTTCCACTTCCTGCGCCAGCCACGAAAGGGTGACTTCGGGATTGCGGACGAGGGCGAGGTTGGGCGCGAGCTGTTTGCCCTTACCCTTGGCCCACTTGAGCAGATCGCCAGTGGGAAACGCATCCGTGCCCGGTTGCCCCAAAGCCGCGAGCGATTGCACCCACGACTGTTCGGCCATTAACGTCCACCACTGGTCGGAGCGGATGAGCTTCTTGCAATGTTTGCAAGTGCTCATCGGATCGGCAAACGTGTCCTCGTGACCGGACGCCTTCCACACCGCGCGGTGCAGGATGATCGAGGCGTCCAACCCCACACAGTCATCGCGCTCCCGCATCATGGCGTGCCACCACGCGTCGCGCAGGTTGCGCTTGATTTCCGCGCCGAGCGGGCCGTAATCCCAAAAACCATTGATGCCCCCGTAAATTTCCGACGACTGAAAAATGAACCCGCGCCGCTTGCACAGCGACACGATCTTTTCCATCAACACGTTTTCTTTTGCTTCGGCCATAAGGACGGGAGTTTTTGTCATGCGAGCAGGGATGTCAAGGTGGGCGCAACAACGGGGTGCGATTGAAAGTGGCGGGCAATGCGCGCCAGAGCGCGGGCTTCAGCCCACTTCACCGGCGGCCAAGAGCGAGCGCCCACGTGCAACCGCGCCCCAGATTTTGCGGGCGTTGAAGCGGCGTGAACGCCGCGCGCCGGCCCGCCCCTTCCGATCCCCCCTGGGATTTCAGCCGCTTGACAGATCATCGCCTTGCCTTACCTTCGGTGCCCAATAGCCAATGAATAATTACTTTCGTCGCTCGCAGTGGATTCGGATAACGCCGAAACCTCCAGCGGGCACGATGTGGTCCAGTCTTTGGCAACCATAGCAACTCAACTACAACCAGCACCGAAAGAAACATTATGAAGCTTCAACCATCGTTCCGCCGCCTCGCCGGCGCAGTGTCCGCCCTCGTGGCCGGATTGGGCCTCCAGGCATCGGCCCAACAGTCCGGCGACGGCGAAGCATCCCTCACCCTCGAACATCCGCGCGCCCATGAGGCGCTGACGGTCCAGAAAAATGTGACGCATGGCTTCATGCAGTTGCCGGGCGTGCTGGGCACGGCGGTCGGCGTGGCCGATACCGGGGAAGGCACGCTGGTGATTTACGTGGACCGGGACCATCCCTTGCACGCCGATTTGGCGCGCTCGTTTCCCCCGGAAATTCGCGGCGCAAACAGCAATGTGCGGGTGCGGGTGGAATTGACCGACAAGTTTTATGCCTATGCCGCCCACACGGCAAAACAGTCGCTCCCGATCCAGTTGGGCACATCCGGCGGTTGGAGCAAGGACACCGCCAATGGCTATTGCTGCGGCGGCACGCTCGGCGCGTTGGTGCAGGTCAACGGCATCAAATACATCATGAGCAACTACCATGTGTTTGAATCCGACATTGTCGCGGGCGGCAACGGCATCATCGCCACCAGCGGCGATCCGGTCATTCAACCGGGCTTGATTGACGTGAATTGCAGCGCCGCCAACGCCCAGAGCGTCGGCACTTTGGTCAAGCTCAGTTCGCTGCCCAGTTCCAACGTGGACGTATCCCTGGCGCAAGTGACCTCGGGCAAGGTCAACACCACCGGCGCGATTCTGGAAATCGGCACAATTTCCACGAACACCGTGGCCGCCGCGTTGAACCAGAAAGTGAAGAAGAGCGGGCGGACGACCGGCCTGACCAGCAGCACGATCTGCGGCCTCAACGCCAGCATCAGCGTCACCTACGAAAACGAATGTGCCGGCGGCACAGCCTTCACCAAGACCTTCACCGGACAGATCGTGGTGTCCAACTCCCGGAACAAGTTCTTGAGTGGCGGCGACTCCGGATCCCTCATGGTCGAGAACGTGACCACCCGCCCACGCGCCATCGGCCTGCTGTTTGCCGGGAGCAGCACCAGTGCAATTGCCAATCCCATCAGCCCGGTGCTCACCTTCATCGGCGGCAAACTCGGCGGCCCGGCGAAGATGGTGGGCAACTGAGCGGCAGAACTTCAATAGGGCAAGGCGCTGATTCCCTTTGCTGGGTTGGCGGCGGTGCGCTGGCCGCTGCTCCATTCCTAATGGCGGAGGGCGACTGGGAGAGGAGGCGCGTTATGCTCCCACTCGCCTCTCTCTCCAGCTCTCGCCCCGCTCGTTCCGCGCGGGGCGAGAGACCCCACCTACCGTTACTCCACAACTGCGGGCGCAAGCTCGCTCCGGGAAACCAAGTGCATAGCCCTAGAATTCAATTCACCACCGCCGAGACCGCCGGCCCAGACCCGCGGATTTGGGGTCGCACTGTTCTCCGCTTGCAAGAACCCCGCCCAGCACCTGGTAGCGCCCGTGGGTGATGGAAGCTCCGGGTCCACGCCTGAGAATCAAGAGTCAAAGACCCGCGCCCCGCCAGCCAGATCAGGTCCCCGGGCCTGAAGTGAACCCCGTTCCGATTCGAAGGTTCGGACTGAATTGCAACGCCCAGCAATTGACCCCGCGAATTCCCGCTTTCGGCAGCCGCACCACCTCCAGAACGGTTTCTTGCGTTATTCCGCGAGCTGTCGGTGACGGCGGCGACCATCCAACTCGTCGCGCGCGGCCAGCGCGTGAAGGAAGTGGCGGCGGAGTTGAACAGCAGCAGCACCACCGTCCAAACCTATTTGCGCCGCATCTACCAGAAACTCCAGGTCCACTCCCAAGCCGAAGCCGTGGCGAAGTTTCTGCGCTAGGATTGCGGCGTTCGCGCGGCGACTTTCAGCCTTAAGCTTGCAGCCGACAATGGCGTCAGATATCTCGTCAACTTGCCTCGGCTGTCATCCACCGCTATCCTGCGCGCGATGAAATACCGTCGTTTCGGACGCACCGAACTCCAGATGCCCGTCATTTCCTGCGGCGGGATGCGCTACCAGCATAAATGGCAGGACGTTGACCCGAAAGAAATCCCCGCCGCTGGCCAGGCCAATCTCGAAGCCACGATCCAGCGCGCCGTGGAACTCGGCATCAATCACATCGAAACCGCGCGCGGCTACGGCTCGTCGGAAATGCAACTCGGCCGGGTGTTGCCGACTTTTCCCCGCGACAAAATCATCGTGCAAACCAAGGTCGCCCCCAAGGCGACGGCGGCGGAGTTTCGCGAGACTTTCGAGACTTCGATGAAATATCTGCGGCTCGATTATGTGGACCTGCTTTCGCTTCACGGCATCAACAATCGCGAGTTACTTGATTGGTCGCTGCGCAAAGGCGGTTGTCTGGAGGCCGCGCGCGAGCTTCAGCGGGAAGGCCGCTGCCGCCACGTCGGCTTCAGCACGCACGCCACCACGGATGTCATTCACGAAACGATCGCGGGCGGCGAGTTCGATTACGTCAATCTCCACTGGTATTTCGTCAACGACCTGAATTGGTCGTGCGTCGCGGCAGCCGCTGCGCGCGACATGGGCGTGTTCATCATCAGCCCGAACGACAAGGGCGGAAAACTTTACGAGCCCCCACCAAAGCTCGTGGAACTTTGCGCTCCGCTAACGCCCATCGCTTTCAACGATCTTTACTGCCTCGCGCGCCCGCAAATCCACACGCTGAGTTGCGGCGCGGCGGGCCCTGGGGATTTCGCTGAGCATGTGCGGGCGCTAGAGTTCTACGACCACATTCCGGAGACCATCGCTCCCATCGAGCAACACCTGCGGGCCGAGATGGAGCGGGCGTTGGGCGCGGACTGGTGCGCACGGTGGTTCGAAGGGTTGCCGCATTACGTGGACGTCCCCGGCACGATCAACATTTCAGAAATCCTGCGGCTGTGGACTTACGCGAAGTCGCTCGACCTCGTGGGCTGGGGGAAGATGCGCTACAACCTGCTGGGGCAGGCGGAACACTGGTTTCCCGGCGAGAACGCGGCCAAGTTGCGCGAACTCGATCTGGCCGCAACGCTGCACCGCAGTCCGTTTGCCCAGAGAATTCCCGCAATCCTGGAAGAAGCCCACCACCTGCTCTACGAGCAACCGGTGAAGCGGTTGAGCGAAAGCTGATCCCTGGCGGCGGAAACACAAACGACCGAAATCCAGAGGCGGATTTCGGTCGTTGGGTTGAAAAAGTCCCGGGTTATTTCTTCGGGTCTTTCTTCTCGTCGGGTTTCGCCCCGGACTTGGCAGCTTCGAGCGGCGCGTCGGTATTCAGTTGCTCAATCACGACCTGGGTCAGGTCATTGTCGTCGTTGGCATAAACGACTACCAGTTTGTTCTGGGCTCCCAGGGCGGTGGTATCCAACACCAGCGAATAGCCGGCGGACTTGGCCCGCGCACTAACCACGGCGCGGACTTTTTCATCTATCCGCTCGGACATGCGCTGCGCCTGTTCGTTGAGATTGGCGGAGGCGTTGCGGTCGAACTCTTTGGCGCGGTCGTTGAGTTCGCTGAGGGACTTGAGCTTGGCTTCGGCGGTTTTCTTGCGCTTCTCGCGTTCCGAATCGGAAACCGCCGAGTCGTTGGCGTCATCCAGCAGCTTTTTGTATTCCTCCTGGCCCTTCTTGAGGTCTTCGCCCATGCCCTTGAGTTCCTTCATGAGGTCTTCGCGCCGGTCTTTGAGGGCCGCCAGAGCTTCCTTGGTTTTCCAATAGCCGTTGGTCACCTTTTTGCCGTCGATCGTGGCGATGCGCGTCTGGGCTGGCGCGCTTGCGCCGCAGAAACCCGCCAGTGCCATTGCCAAAAACATCCGTCGAATCAATTTGTTCATGTTCATATAGAATCAGATTCCCGTCGTAACACCAACTGCAATTTTCAAGTGCGCCCGCGGAGTTGCGGGTCAGTGACCCGCAGCGATCCGGTCCCGAAGCGCACCGGAAGTCAGACAAGCCAGCGACAAAACCGTTCAGTATCCGAAGGCGGCAGATTATCGCCGCAGGCGGAAGTAGCTGGCGGCGTTCGTGGTGCCGAGTTGAAGGTTCAGCGTGCCGTTGGTTTGGAACGGGGCTGTTGTCAGAAGTGACCAGGCGTTGGTATCGGCGAGGTTGGTGGTAGTTTGCACGAAAAATTCCGGCCAGAAAAGCGGCCAGGAGAGCGTGACTTCGCTGCCAGTGGTCGCGATCTGCAAAGTAGGCGGAGTATCGCTGAGAACCTTGGCGAGGAACGCGTCCCGGCTGCCGCCGAAGGTGCTTTGGTAGGCGGCAAGGGTAGGAAAGCTCCGGGATGAGGTTTCGCCAACGAAATACGAATTGCCGCCGAGATCGAGGGCAATCCCGTAGGCCAGATCGGCGTCGGAACCACCAAGGTAGGCGGCTTGCACCAAGTTGCCTCCATCGCTGCTGAGTTCCGCTACAAACGCATCCGCGCCACCGGCGTTAGTGGCGTTGAAAAGTCCGCTGACATTTTGAACAGGGAAATTGGTCGAATAAGTCACGCCGACGATGTGCGCATGGCCGGCGACGTCCACAGCCACGTCCCAGCCCTCGTCTTTGTTCGTTCCGCCGAAGACGGCGGAATATCCGGAGCTGCCGGACTTGAAGAGGAACACGTCCTCGCCACCGAAGGAACTGAGGCCGGACAACCCGGCGATCAGCGTGGCCGGAGACTGGGGATTGACGGCGAGGGCACGAACGGAAAGCGTCGCCAGGCCATTGGTGTAAAGCCCCCAAGAAACGCCCGCATCCGAACTCTTGAACACCCCTTTTCTGGTTCCGGCATACAGAGTCGAAGGCGTGAGAGGGTCAATGGCCAGGCAGTTGATCCACTCGTTCGTCTTGTTCAAGTTCAATGCCTCACTGATCGGTCTCCAAGTGGCGGCCGAGTTGGTGGTTTTGAAAATCTCGAACGTGGTGTTGAGGTAGAGCGTTGCCGGCGACTGGGGATCTATGACCAGGCCGTAAGCAGACGAATTTGAAAGGCCGGTGCTCGCAGCATACCACGCCGCGCCGCTGTTCGTGGTCCGATACACACCGAGATCGGTGGCGGCATAAATCGTGTTGGGATTTGTTGGATCAAACACCAAATCTTCCGCGTCAAGTTGTCCTCCCAAGCCAGTATTGATCGCGGTCCAGTTCCCCGCGGCATTGGTGCTCCTGAAGACGCCGCCACCAAGCGTTCCAGCATAGATGGTGGTCGGCGTGACCGGGTCCACCGCGAGTGCCAGGACGCTCAATAACAAATCGGTGCTGCTCAGTGACCAGTTGATGCCGGCATCCAGACTCTTGAAAACCCCCTGCGAGTTGACGCCTGCATAAAGGGTCGAGGGGGTCGCCGGGTCAATCGCCAGCGCGTTTACGCTGCCGATCCCAATGGCAGGAGAAACTACATTGGTGGGGACGCTGACCCCCATATCCGTACTCCAACTAGCACCGCCATCAATGCTCCGCGCCACACCTCTCGGAGTGCCGGCGTAAATCCGCGTCGGGGTGATCGGATCAATAGCCAGAGTTGCGACCGAGATACTGACCAGCCCATGAGAGGCGTTCTGCCAATTCACGGCGCGGTCGTCGCTCCGGGAAACGCCACCCGGATTCAGGGCACTAGGAGTAATCGGGAAAAATGGATTCCCCAAGAAGTCCGCCGTGGTCAAGCCGGTGACAAAATAATTGGAATTAGTGTCCAGCGCGATGCGGAAACCGGCGTCGTCGGAACTGCCGCCGAGGTAGGTTGAGAGAACCGGATTCGTGCCGGTCGGGCCGATGGCGGTGACAAACGCATCCATCCCGCCCGCGAGGCGGGGTTGATAGGCGTTGACGACCGGAAAGTCCGTGGACCGGGTATAGCCCGTCACGAACGCGACGCCCTCGGCATTGACCGCCACGCCGCTGCCAACATCGAGATTGTTGCCGCCCAAGTAAAATGAGTAAACGAGGTTGGTTCCTTTCGGGCTGATTTTCGCCAAGAAGGCATCGCCCCGACCGCCGTAATTTGTTCCGCCGTAATAATTCGTTACCGCCACCGAATTGGTCACAAAGCCCCCATTGGTCTGAACCACCCGGAGACTTGTCACAACACTGGTGATCCACCCCGTCATGGTCCGCAAAGTAGGGAAGCTGGGAGACTCGGTATAACCCGTCACATACGCCGCCCCTGTCTTGTCCACCGCGATGCCGACGCCTTCGTCCACCGAAGCGCCGCCCAGGTAGGTTGAATAGAGCAGGTTGGTTCCGGCGGGCCCGAGCTTGGTCACGAAGGCGTCTATCGGATAGAGGTTCAGCCCGGTATATGGGATCCCGCTGATGTGGGAATAAATCGGGTTCCGGGTCGGAAAATCCGTCGAGTCGGTGTAACCAGTGAGGTAGGCGTTACCCCCGTCATCCACGGCTAAGGACAATCCCACATCGTCGGCGCTGCCGCCGATATAGCTGAGGTAAATGAGGCTGGTAGCGGCGTTGTTGAACTTGGCCACGAAGGCGTCACCTTTGTGCGGGCCGCTGCCGTGGTACCGGTTGGCTACGGTGCTGGGACTCGTCGGCAGCCCACCGGTGGTTTCCCCCGCCACGTAAACGAAGCCGTTGGTATCCACGCTCACCGCCCAGGCTACCTCCAATCCATTGCCGCCGTAAAACGTCGAGTAGCTCAACACGGGATCAATCACCAGCGGCAGGGCGGGGTCGTAATTGCCGAGCTTGAAAGCCACCGTCTGGGGCGTGGTTAAAGTGTAGCTGCCAGCGATCGGTTGCCGAACTCCATGAACGGTTTGATAGACCAACGGCTTAGGCTGCCGGATCGTTTCGCGCCCCAGCGTAAAGACCAGTTCCCCTTCTGCGTTCACTTGGATTTTATCCGCGCCGGTGAAATGGATCGCAATCCGGCCCGGATCCGCCTGGGGT
>CAIKLQ010000506.1 GCA_903828255.1 uncultured Verrucomicrobiota bacterium | reverse complement strand
GGCATCGCTGTCCCCGCTCACGGCTCTGAAATTGGGCGAATTGGCTCATGCCGCCGGTTTGCCGCCGGGCGTATTGCAGGTCGTGCCCGGCCCCGGCGGAAGCATCGGCGACGCGCTGGTGACGCATCCGTTGATCCGCAAGGTTTCGCTTACCGGCTCAACCGAAGTCGGCCGACATGTGATGGAACTGGCTGCACGGGATTTCAAACGCATCTCACTGGAACTCGGCGGCAAGTCGCCGAACATTGTTTTCGCCGACGCCGATTGGCAGGCGGCGGCTGACTCTTCGCCGATGAGCGTGTTCGCCAACACGGGCCAAGATTGCTGCGCCCGCAGCCGGATGTTCATCGAGCGCGGAATTTACGACGGATTCGTGGAACGGTTCGTTGCCGCGACGAAGAAGCTCGTCGTCGGCGATCCCACCAAAGCTGAAACCCAGCTCGGCCCGATGGTTTCCGCCGGCCAACGCACCAGCGTGGAGGAATTCATCGCCGACGCCCGCGCCCAGGGCAGCAAGTTTGCCTGCGGCGGCACCCGCCCGCATCCCAAGGGCTTCTACCTCGACCCCACCGTGTTGCTCGACATCAACAAGTCGGATCGTTGCTGGAAGGAAGAAATCTTCGGCCCGGTCGTTTGCCTCACGCCGTTCGACGACGAAGAGCAGATGATCCGCGAAGTGAACGCCTCGCCCTACGGCCTGAGCGGTTCGCTGTGGACGAACGATCTGCGTCGCGCGTTGCGTGTGGCTCGTCGGGTGGAGAGCGGCGTCATCAGCATCAACTCGCACAGCAGCGTCCACGTCGAAGCACCCTTCGGCGGCTTCAAGCAAAGCGGCATCGGTCGCGACCTCGGCATGGCGGCGATGGAAGGCTACACGGAGTTGAAGAACATCTACGTCGCGCCTTAACGCCGTGACCCTGAAGCAGCTCACCCAGTCGGTTCGCTCGGGCGAGATTGACACCGTCATCGTGGCGCTGGTCGATCCGTTCGGGCGGCTGGTCGGGAAACGGTTTCGCGCCGAGGTCTTTCTGGATTCGGTCGCCAAGCATGGCACGCACGGCTGCAACTATTTGCTGACGGTGAATCTCGAAATGGATCCGCTCGACGGATTCAAGGTGGCGAACTGGAACGCCGGCTTTGGCGATTTCACGCTTCAGCCGGATCTCGCCACACTTCGGCGTCTCCCTTGGCAGCCCGGTGCGGCGCTGGTTATCTGCGACCACTTGAAACACGACGGCTCATTGGTCGCGGAATCGCCGCGCTCGGTGTTGCGTCATCAGCTTGATCGGCTCAAGGCTCTCGGCTTGACCTGTTACTGCGCGAGCGAGTTGGAGTTTTACCTGTTCAATCAGACCTACCACTCGGCGTTCACGAGCGACTACCGCCAACTCCAGCCAGCCAGCGACTACCGGATTGATTACCACCTGATGCAGCCCACACGCGATGAGCCGCTGATGCGCGCCATCCGCAATGGCATGACGGCGGCGCGCGTGCCAATCGAAAGCAGCAAGGGCGAATGGAGTCGCGGTCAGCACGAAATCAATTTCATCTACGACGAGCCGCTCGCGATGGGCGACTTGCATGTGCTCTTCAAACAGGGCGTGAAGGAAATCGCCGAGCAGCATGGCAAGGCGATCTCGTTCATGGCCAAGTTAGCGCCGGGCGAGGCCGGCAACTCGTGTCACATCCACATCAGCATTTGGAAGAACGGCAAGAATCTCTTTCCCGAAGCGAAACCGGTTCACGCAAACCGCAACACGCAACACGGCTCCGCTGCGGACGCCGGCTCTCCTTTCTTCCGCCAGTTCCTCGGCGGCTTGCTCAAATACTCACCAGAGCTTTGCCTGTTCTTCGGCCCGACGATCAATAGTTACAAACGCTATCAGGCCGGGAGTTGGGCTCCGACGCGCATGGCTTGGGCTGTGGATAATCGCACCGTGGGTTTTCGGGTGGTGGGGCATGGACCATCATTCCGGATTGAGAACCGGATGCCGGGCGCGGATGCGAATCCCTACCTCGCTTTCGCGGCGATGCTCGCCGCCGGCCTGGCCGGGGTGGAGGAAAAACTCGACTGCGGCGAGGAGTATCTGGGCAACGCCTACATTGATCCCAAACTCGAACGCCTGCCCTCGAGCTTGCGCCAAGCGGCGGATTCGTTCGCCAGCTCACAACTTGCGCGCAAGGCGTTCGGCGACGCGGTGGTGGATTTCTACGTTCACCACGCGCGGCTCGAAGTCGAGGCGTTCGACAACGCCGTTACCGACTGGGAGCGCCGCCGCTATTTCGAGCAGATTTGAACGGGCAAGGCCCAGCGTCACCTGCCGTCAGGTGGAAAATTTCAGAACTGCTTTTCGTAATCCGCCGCCGGCTTCGCTTTGCGGTCGCGCGGAATCCAATAGCTCTTGGCCGGGCGATCCAGCTTTAGACTGAGAAAATCCTTTCCGCTCAACCGCGCCGCCCAGCCAATGGGTGTGATCACCAGAAAGAAAAACAGGCCCAGGATCAGGTGCGAGACGACGAATCCCAGCACGAAGGCCACGCTCATCCAGGCGAGGTAAACGTATTTTAACGCCCGGGGAAGAATGGCGCCGAACGCGATCAGGACCGCGCCGGGCCAGAGGAAATACGGATAATGCGCCTTGTGCCGGAGCAGCACAATGATCCCGAAGACGGCAAATACGCCGCCCACCAGCAGTCCGAACTTCCGCAGGTCACGGTCGCCGGTCTTCAATTGTTTGATGTCGTCGCGAATGTTCATTTTGCTTTCGTAGCTGCGGACGTCAGTCCGCGCCATCTGAGGAGACGTTTGCGCCGACTAACGTCGGCGACTATCGGCATCTTGAGCTGCACTCTCAATCCAGTTCAAACTCCTTCAGCCAGTTGATGTCTTTGTCGAGCGGTTTCTGATCTTTCTTCTCCAGCAGAAAATTTCCCACCAGGAGATAGTCCATGTTCGTCCGCATGAAACACAGGTAGGCGTGTTCCGGCGTGCCCACGATTGGCTCGCCACGGACGTTGAAGGAGGTGTTAATGATCACCGGGCAGCCGTATTTCTCGTCGAACTTCTTGATCGTGCGATAATACATCGGCGAGAAATCCTCCGTCACCGTCTGCACGCGCGCCGAATAATCCACATGCGTCACGGCGGGAATCGCCGAACGGATGGCCAGCAATTTTTCCAGGCCGAACCTCCCCTGCTCCTCGGTAGTCATGGTGCGCTGGCGGGATTTCGCCACAGGCGCAACTAGCAGCATGTAGGGGCTTTCGCCATCCAGTTCGAACCACTCGGCGCACTTCTCTCGCAGCACACTCGGCGCGAACGGCCGGAAGCTCTCGCGGAACTTGATCTTGAGATTCATCACCTCCTGCATCTTCGGCGATTGCGCGTCGCCGATGATCGAGCGTCCACCCAACGCCCGCGGGCCAAACTCCATCCGTCCATAGAACCAGCCGATGACTTTCTCCGCCTTGATCAAATCGGCGATCCGCTCCGGCAACTCGGCGTCGCTCAATTCCGTGAACGGAATGTTGCCGCTCGTCAGATAGGCGCGGATTTGCTCGCGCGAAAACTCCGGCCCGAGATACGACCCGCGTTGCGAATCATGCACGCCGTCGGCCTGGCGCGCGTTGCCCAACACCTGATGCCACGCGAACAAGGCCGCCCCCAGCGCCCCGCCGGCGTCGCCTGCCGCCGGCTGAATCCAGATGTTCTCGAAAATTCCTTCTCGCAGGATCTTTCCATTCGCGACGCAGTTGAGCGCCACGCCGCCGGCGAGCACCAGGTTTTTCAGGCCGGTCTGTTGGCGGACATGCTTCGCCATGCGGAACATGATTTCCTCGGTGACTTCCTGGACCGAGCGCGCCATGTCCATGTCGCTTTGCGTGAGTTTCGTTTCCGGTTTGCGCGGGCCGCGGCCGAACAACGCATCGAACCGCGCATTGGTCATCGTCAGGCCAACGCCGTAGTTGAAATACTTCATGTTGAGGCGGAAGGACCCGTCCTCCTTCAGATCCATCAACTCGCGCAAGATCAAATCCACGTATTTCGGTTCGCCGTACGGCGCGAGGCCCATGAGCTTGTATTCGCCAGAGTTGACGCGGAAACCTGTAAAGTAAGTGAACGCCGAATAAAGCAACCCCAGCGAATGTGGGAAGTGCAACTCGCCGAGCATCTCGATCTGGTTTCCCCGACCCGCACCGTAACTCGTGGTCGTCCATTCGCCCACGCCGTCCACGGTCAGGAACGCCGCATCCTGGTACGGCGACGGAAAGAACGCCGACGCCGCATGAGATTCGTGGTGTTCGGGAAAGAGAATTTTGCCTATGAAGCCAGGCAATTCACCTTGGATGAAGGTCTTCATCCAGATGCGCTCGCGAATCCAAAGCGGAATCGCCATGAGAAAACTTTTCAGCCCGCTTGGCGCATAGGCGAGATAGCTGTGCAGGATGCGATCAAACTTCAGGAAGGGCTTCTCGTAGAACGCAACGCAGTCGAGGTCGCTGAGTTTGATCCCGCCTTCGCGCAGGCAGTATTCGAGCGCGTGTTTTGGAAAGGCCGAGTCGTGTTTCTTGCGCGTGAAGCGTTCCTCCTGCGCAGCGGCAATGATCCGGCCATCGCGCACCAGACACGCCGCGCTGTCGTGGTAGAAGGCCGAGAGGCCGAGGATGTTTATGGGGCGACTCATGTGTGTTTGGGACGCAAAGCCCCTTGATTCAGTGACGCAGCGCAGGCGAGTTCAAGGCGTGAATGTAAGGGGCGCTCGACTTCTTTCGCTCCGGCCTCCGGGTGTTGGCGGCGGATGCCGAGGCGCGCCATTTCACCGGCAAGTTCGTGCCAGCGCAAAGCCGTCAGCACCCACTGCTCCTTCGTCATCTCGCGACAGCGGGTGAGCTATGCGGCTAACTTGCGCCGGAGTCTGAAAGGTGATCAAGTGCAAAGCCCTGTTTCCAAATACTCGCGCGGATCCGTGACGTGCCCAGTGATCGCACTGGCCGCCACCGTTGCGGGCGAAGCGAGGAATACTTGTGATTCCTTGTCGCCCATGCGGCCGGGGAAATTCCGGTTCGTGGCGCTGATACACTTGAGGCCAGGCTTGTTCATGCGCCCGAAAGTGTCCACCGGCCCGCCGAGGCAGGCGGCGCACCCAGCGTTCTCCGTCATCTGCACGCCGGCGCCGACGAGGATTTCCCAGATCGTCTCACCGCCCCAGCGGGTGCTTTGCAAATCGTGAACGATGTCCGGCGTCGCCGGCACGCCAAAGGTGTCAATGGTCACCTTGCGACCGCGCAAGACGCGGGCAAATTCCACGAAGTCACTGGTTTTGCCGCCCGTGCAGGACCCGACATAGGCGCGGTCCAGTTTCATCTCGGTCATCTCTTTCGCCTTCTTGCGCTGCCCGGGATCGGGATGACACGCGACGGTGGGTTCGAGTTGGTCCAGGTTCACGACCAGTTCGCAAACAAACTTCTGATCGCGGTCCGCCTCGACCGGTTCGTAACGGGAGTTGGTTCCATTCAACCGCACGCGCGCGTCCACGTATTCCGCCGTGCGGGCGTCGAACGGGAAAATGGCATTCTTGCCGCCAGCTTCGATGGCCATATTCGCCACCGTCATGCGATCATCCATCGAGAGGCTCGCCACTCCCGGGCCGTCGAATTGCATGGCGCGATACGTCGCCCCGTCGAAGCCGATCTCGCCGATGCAGTGCAAGATGAGGTCCTTCGCCATCACGCCGGGTTGCAATTTTCCTTCGAGCCGGAAACGCATCGTCTCCGGGACTTTGAGGAGGAGCTTGCCGGTGCCCAGCACGAAGCCCGCATCCGTGTTGCCGATGCCCGTGGCGAATTCATTGAACGCGCCCGCCATGCAGGTGTGGGAATCCGTGCCGAACAAAACTTCGCCGGGCCGCGTGTGGCCCTTGGCCGGCAGCGCGGTGTGACAAACGCCGGCGTATTGCGAGCCGTACTGCCGCTTCAACATTCCCTTGCTCGCATCGAATTGCCACGCGCCCTTCGGGTCATCAATCACGTCATAGAAATACGGGAGGTTCTGCTCCTTCACGAATTCGCGGAGAATGTCCACGTTGCGGTTCGACTTGGAATCCGCCGTGAAAATGTAGTGGTCTGGAATGATGACTACGCGGTTGCGGTCCCAAACCTTGGCGGTCTTGCCGAACTCGCGTTTGAACACGCCGATCGTGCCCGGGCCGCAAACGTCGTGCGTCATGAGCACGTCGGCCTTTACCCAGACATTTTCGCCTGGCTCCACCCGCGCTTTGCCAGCGGCGCGCGCCAAAAGTTTTTCCGTCAAAGTCATAATGGCGTGGAAGCTATCTGACGGGGCGGGCGACTTCAACAGCGCAATGCGCCTATGCGCCTACGGCCTCGACTCCCGGCCGCGACGGCGGAAATCTGGTGTCGAAATCGCGCCCTTCAGCCGCTACGATGATCTAAGGTCCGCAACCGAGAACACATGAACGCAACCAAACTGACAAGCTTCTTTCAAAACCGTAGCCACGGACGCAAGTCCCCGCACACCTTCAGCAGATTTGCCCCGCCGCGCGGCGGCGGCGCCGGAGTTTTCACCGAGCCTTTGACGGCGACCTTATTCGCAGTCGTCTGGTTCACCGCCATTATCGCACCGGCCGCAAGCCCTTCCACGACCCTCCTGTTCTCCGAACCGGCCAAGGCGTTTCACCAATCCCTACCGCTCGGCAACGGTCGGATTGGGGCAATGGTTTTTGGAGGAGTGACCGAGGAGCGCATCGTCCTCAATGAAAGCTCCGTCTGGTCCGGCTCGCGCGAAAACAACGATCGCGCCGAGGCCTACAAGTCGCTGCCAGAGATTCGCCGCCTGCTGGCGGAGGGGAAAAATCCCGAAGCCGCCGACCTCGTGATGAGGAACTTCACCTGCCAGGGCGCGGGTTCGGGACAGGGCAACGGCGCGAATGTCCCGTTTGGCTGTTATCAAACGCTAGGCAATCTGTGGCTCAAGTTCGGCAACGCCCCGGAAGTGCCGGCACCTCAGTGCGCGAGCGGACAGCGCGCTTACACGGCCAATCAGGAGGTTGAGTTTGCGACGGACGAGAACGTGGAGACAAAGTGGTGCCTCATTCACGAAGGCCGGCCCGTCGTGTGGCAGGTGGATTCTGGTCCGAACACGGTGCGCCCAACCACCTATCGGCTAACCTCCGCCGATGATGTTCCGGGACGCGACCCGCGCACTTGGAAACTCGACGGATCAACGGATGGCCATACGTGGACGCTGCTCGACGAGCACCAGGACGAGCCGGTCTTCGTCAGGCGGAACGAAACTAGGACCTATGAAATCGCCCACCCGACGGCCGGGCGCTTTCTCCGGTTCACCTTTATGCCCAACTCCGGCGTCACACACTTTCAGGTCGCGGAAATTGCTATTGCTGGCGTGACCGCGAAACCGGCAACCGCCCTTGCCGGTGCGCGGAATTATTCCCGCGTCCTAGACCTCGCCACCGCTGCGGGGGAAATCACCTATGAGGAAAACGGCGTGCGGTATCGCCGCGAGCATTTCATCAGCGCGCCGGATCAGGTGTTCGTCTCGCGCCTCACCGCGGATCAACCGGGAGCGCTGTCGTTCACGGTCGCGCTGGATCGCAAGGAGCGCTTCCAAACCCGCGCGGTTTCGGACCATGAACTGTTGATGACCGGCACCCTGAACGACGGTCGCGGCGGCAAGGGCGTCAGCTACGCCGGGCGGCTGCGCGTATTGACGAAAGGTGGGGGCGTGAAATTAGCCGGCAATAAACTCGTCATCAAAAAGGCCGACGAAGTCATCTTACTGTTCGCCGCCGCGACCGACTATCGCGGTTTCGCTGGTCGCCAGTTGCCCGACCCGGTGGGCGCGACGCTGAAGGACCTCAACCAAGCCGCAAAGAAATCCTTCGCCAAACTTCACGCCACGCAGCAAGCCGATCACGAGCGATGGTTCAACCGCGTCGCGCTGAATCTGAACGCCGGCCCGGCCTCGCCCAATGCCAGGCTCCCGATGGAGCAGCGGCTCGTGGGTTTCGCGAAGGGGGCGCCCGATCCAGAGCTGGCGGCGTTGTATTTCAACTTCGGGCGCTACCTCCTCATCAGCAGCTCGCGCCCCGGCGGACTGCCGGCGAATTTGCAAGGCATCTGGGCCGAGGAAATCCAGACGCCGTGGAACAGCGACTGGCATCTCGACATCAACGTGCAGATGAATTACTGGCCGGCGCAGGTTTGCAACCTGGCGGAACTGCAGCAGCCGCTCAACCAACTCATCGCCTCGCTCGTCGAGCCGGGGCGCAAAACGGCGCAGGCTTATTACAACTCGCGGGGCTGGGTCGCGCACGTCATTACGAATCCGTGGGGCTTCACCGCGCCCGGCGAGCACGCGTCCTGGGGCTCGACGACCGGCGGCTCGGCTTGGTTGTGTCAGCACCTCTGGACGCATTATGCCTACACGCGGGACCGGGAGTTCCTCGCGTGGGCCTATCCAATCCTGAAGGAGAGCGCGCTGTTTTACCTGGATAACATCTGGGAGGAGCCGGACCACCATTGGCTAGTGACCGGACCGTCCAATTCGCCGGAGAACGGCTTCCAGCTTCCCAACGGCCGCTCGGAGCATGTTTGCATGGGGCCGACGATTGACATGCAGCAGTTGCGCGAACTCTTCGGCAACACCGCCCACGCTGCGGAAATTCTCGGTGTGGACGAGGCCCTCCGCCGCGAACTGACGCAGAAGCGCGCCCGGCTCGCCCCGAATCAAATCGGGCCGGATGGGCGCTTACAGGAATGGCTCCAGCCGTATCCAGAAGCCGAGCCGCATCACCGGCATGTCTCGCCACTCTATGGCCTCCATCCCTACGATGAGATCACGCCGACCGGCACGCCGGAACTCGCCCAAGCCACGCGCAAACTACTCGAAGGCCGCGGCGACGAGGGCACGGGTTGGTCGCTCGCCTGGAAGATCAACTTCTGGGCGCGCTTGGGCGACGGCGACCGTGCGCACAAGCTGTTGGGAATGCTGCTCCGGCCTGTGCAGAGTTCCGCCATGAACTACCTGGGCGGCGGCGGCTCGGCGGAGAACTTGTTTTGCTTCCACCCGCCGTTCCAGATTGATGGCAATTTCGGTGGCTGCGCCGGCATCGCCGAAATGTTGCTGCAAAGTCCCGACGGCCCCACCCCAGTCATCCACTTGCTGCCCGCGCTACCCACCGCTTGGCCTAGCGGCTCCTACCGCGGGTTGCGGGCCCGCGGCGGAGTTGAAGTGGACCTGACTTGGAAGGACGGCAAGGCCGTGTCAGCCACCCTGCAAGCGTTCAAGGGCGGGTCAGTCACCGTCCTGCCGCCGAAGGGCCAGACTCTTGTCAGTGTCATCAGCCAAGGCAAGCCCGCGAACGCCAAGTTCAACCCCGACGGCGCAGCGGTCATTGCAACGAGAAGCGGGCGGACCTACGAGCTGCGGTTCGTCCGCAACTAGCAATTACTTCGGGCAAGCCTGCCAATTGAACCGTCGCTTGCACCAACTACCTTTCACTCAGCCATGAGATTTGCCGTAGCCCTCGCCACCCTACTACTAGCTCGTCTCTGCTTGCTTCACGCTACAGACGCGCCACCGCAATCGCTACCGTTGCCGCGGACGATCTTCGACATGCAAGGCCACCCCGCCTTCATAATTCTCCCGCCCATGACCCCCACCAACCGCCCCATTCCGTGGGTCTGGTACGCGCCGACGCTTCCGGGGCTACCAGGCAATGAGGAGCAATGGATGTTTGAACGCTTCAACCAGGCCGGCATTGCCATTGCGGGTATTGATGTCGGCGAATCTTACGGGAGTCCGGATGGGCGGTCGCTTTACTCGGCCTTTTACGAAGCACTTACCCAGCAGCGCGGCTTGGCGCCGAAGGCGGTCATGCTCGGCCGCAGCCGCGGTGGTTTGATGACGCTCGGTTGGGCGGTCGAGAACGCGGACAAAGTGGCTGGGTTTGCCGGCATTTATCCGGTCTGCAATCTCGCCAGCTATCCCGGCGTGACGAATGCCTGTGATGCTTACCACCTGACAGCGGAGGAACTTTCCGCACACCTCCCCGAACACAATCCGATTGACCGACTTGGACTACTAGCGAGAGCGGGGGTGCCGCTGTTCGCCATCCACGGCGACATTGACCAAACCGTCCCGCTGGACGCGAACTCCGGCGAAATGCGGAAACGCTACGAGGCCCTCGGCGGCAAGATGCAACTCATCATCCCCCCCGACCAGGGACACAACATGTGGCCGGGTTTCTTCCAATGTCAGGAACTGGTGGACTTTGTTCTCGCGCAAGCGAAGCGCCCGAGCCTCACCCTTACTTCTCCAAAGGATTATCAGGTCGTGCAGCGAAAGACGCAGGACAAGGGCCACATTATCATCGAAGGCGTGCTTGCTGGCGCCGAGGTCAAAGCGACCACGCTGGAAGCGCGAACCGTCACCAATGGGAAAAATGGTGCATGGCAGAAGCTTGCACCGTCCTATCGCGCGTTAACGTTTCAAGCCACGATGGAGCTTCCATCGGGAGGTTGGTATCGGGTGGAAGTGCGAGCCTCAACCGGCGACAAGGTGTTCGCAGAAACCGCGGTTGAACATGTGGGCGTCGGCGAGGTGTTCGTCGTCGCTGGACAATCGAACTCCGCTAATCACGGCGAAGCAAAGCAGGCTACCCAAACCGGGAAAGTCGCGGTGTTCGATGACCAGCGGTGGCAGTTATCCACCGATCCCCAGCCCGGCGCGAGCGGCGGTGGCGGGAGTTACCTCCCTCCGTTCGGCGATGCTATGACCCAGCGTTTCAAGGTGCCAGTGGGTCTTATCGCCTGCGGGATCGGCGCGACCAGTGTGCGCGAGTGGCTCCCGAAGGGCGGGAAGTTTCCGAACCCACCGACGCTCATTGGTCGCGTGCGGCGACTCCCCTCTGGCGAGTGGGAAAGCCAAGGCGAGGCGTTCGACACGTTAGTCACCCGCATGAAACAACTCGGGGCGCACGGCTTCCGCGCCGTGCTCTGGCATCAGGGCGAAAGCGATGCGAACCAGGCGGACGCCACCCGCACTTTGCCGGGCAAGCTTTATCGCGACTATCTGGAGCAGGTCATCCGCGAGTCGCGGCGCGACCTTGGCTGGGAGGCGCCGTGGTTCGTGGCGCAGGTCAGCTACCATGTGCCCGGCGACGAAGCCTCGCCCGACATCCGCGCCGCCCAAGCTTCGTTGTGGAAGGACGGCATTGCGTTTGAGGGTCCCGACACCGACGCCCTCAAAAGTGAATGGCGCGACTCCGGCGGCAAAGGCGTCCACTTCAGCGGCCCCGGCTTGCGCGAACACGCCGCGCGCTGGGTGGAGAAAGTTGCCCCGTGGCTCGACCGGTTACTGGCTGACCCGCTCCCGGTGCCGCCGGTGAACCTGGGCGTGACCCTACTCGTGCCCGGTTTCACCGTGCGCGAATTGCCCATTAAACTCAGCAACCTCAACAACGTCGAGTATGCACCGGATGGCCGCTTGTTTGCCGCGGGTTACGATGGGCGCTTTCATCTCTTGCGCGACACGGACGGCGACGGCTTGGAAGACAAAGTGGATACGTTTTGGTCCGAGAGCAGCGAGAACTACCCGCTGGGGATGGTGGTAAAGGACGGGGAGGTTTACACCGTGCTCACCGACGAAGTCGTGGCTTACCGCGATACCAACGGCGACGGCACCCCCGACCAGCGCCGCACCGTGGTGAAAGGGTTCGACGATCCGGAATTGGTCAAAGCGCCCTATCTCATGCACCGCCGCGTGGACAGTTCGATGGCCCTCACGTTTGGGCCGGATGGCGCGCTCTACGTCACGATGGGAAACTCCGCGCCGGGCAACGCGTATTGGAACGACAGTGCTGGCGTGAAACACTACTCTACCAACCAGCGCCGCGGCGCTCTCCTGCGCTTTGGGCCGAACGGCAAAGTGGAGCAAATCGCCACCGGCCTGCGCTACATCATGTCGCTGCAATGGAATCGGCACGGCGATCTTTTCGGAACGGATCAGGAAGGCGCGACCTGGGTGCCGAACGGCAATCCGTTGGATGAGCTGCTCCACCTGCAAGCGGGCCGGCACTATGGTTTTCCGCCCGCCCATCCGCGCTGGCTGACGAACGTCGTGGACGAGCCGAGCGTTTGGGACTACACGCCGCAGCACGAGAGCACCTGCGGTTTTCGCTTCAACCGCCCGACGTCGGGTCACGCTCGGTTCGGGCCGGAGTTCTGGGCGGACAACGCACTCGTTACTGGGGAGGCGCGCGGAAAGCTCTATCGCACGGTGCTCGCGAAAACGGCGGCGGGCTATGTCGCGCGCACGGACTTGTTCGCGCGACTTGGGATGTTGACGGTGGATTGCACCCTCTCGCCCCAAGGCGACCTCGTGGTGTGCTGCCACAGCGGCGATCCCGATTGGGGCACTGGTCCGACCGGCGAGGGCCGCGTTTTCAAGATCAGTCATACCGACAAAACCGCGCCGCAGCCCGTGCTGACCTGGCCCGCCAGCGCAACCGAAACCGTCATCGCCTTCGACCGTCCGCTAGCCGCAGCAACCTGGGCCGAGGTCGCGGCGCATAGCAAGCTTTTGGCCGGGCGCTACGTGGAGGCCGCCGACCGACTCGAAACCATTCGCCCGGGCTATGAGGTGGTGAAGATGCAGCAACGGGAAAGACAAGCCACCTTTGCGGTGAACCGCGCCCGACTCGGTGGTGATGGCCGGAGTATTGTCTTTGAGACCGCGCCCCGCACGCAAGCCGTTCACTACGCGCTCGCAGTTGCCGGCGGTAGCCACCCGATGGATGTGGCGCACGATTTGTCGGGCGTCGCCGGGACATGGCAGGGCCCCAAAGGCGGGCAATGGAGTGGTTGGTTGCCGCACCCGGATTTCGTCGCCGCCCGCGAGTTCACCCGGTCCAGCGCTGCGCATGACGCCCTATGGCAGAAACTCGCGGCGCGCGGCACGCTCACGTTGCGAGGCCAACTTGACCTTTGGCAGATGCTCATCCCCGCCACGCAGCCCGGCTCAAAACTCGACTACTCACCCGACCCGGAGTCCGTAACTGTCATTTTTAAGAGCGACGCGGCGCTGACGGTTGCTTGTGCCGGAGGAAAAGTTGACCGCATCGGCAAACGCGAAACGCACCTTACCGTCGCCGGCCCGCGCGAGAACCAATGGCTTCCGCTCACGCTCACGCTGGCTACTCCGGCACGCACGCTGGCGGTTTCGTATGCCACCACGCGCGACCCACGTCCCCGGGCGCTGGGCCCGCGGCGTTTCCTCCTGCCCTTCGCAAGGCCCGCGGCCCACGAGGACTCGGCGCGGGTGATTCCGGAAATTGCCGGCGGAAATTGGAACGCCGGCCACGAGCTTTTTCGGGGCCAAGCCACCTGCGTCACCTGTCACAAAATTCGCGGCGAAGGCGTGGTAGTTGGCCCCGATCTCAGCAACCTCATTCACCGCGATTACGCCAGCGTGCTCAAGGACATCGTCGAGCCGAGCGCCACCATCAACCCGGACGCGATTGGCTATGTCGTCCAACTCAAGGAGGATGAAGAAATCAGCGGCACGCGCGTTGGCGAAACCGCCACCGAACTTCACCTCGCCCAACCCGGCGGGCGCGTAGTGAAGCTCCCGAAAAGTTCGATCGTCAAAACCCAGCCGATGAAAGTCTCCCTCATGCCGACCGGATTGGACAAAGCGCTGACGCCGGACGAACTCCGAGACCTACTGACATTTCTGCTCACAGAACCCCCGCCGCCAAACTCGAAGTAAGGTGGGGACTGCATCCCCCGAGGCTCAGCCGGGCGAAGTCGCAAAGCCGTTGGCAGCACCTGCGGAAATTTGAGGAAATCCGCGGGGCACCAAGAAAAACCAAGACACTCCAGTATCGAAAGTCGGAGCTAAGTCGTGGCACGCGATGCTCGGGCTGGCGAAGAAAACGCCGGCGGGAGGTTTGGCTTGCGGACGTGGTCTGGCGTGTTTGAACAGTAGGCCGATCCGATTTGCGGCGAAGCCTTTGGAGTGCGGCGACTCGGCGCCGCTTTCGGCAGGCGACTTGGCGCCGTCGAATTTGGTGGTTGGGACGATTGCGGAGGGAATGCCGCGCGCTGGAACTAGCTCGCGCCGCGCCACGCAGCGCTGCTTGGCCGACGAGTCGGCCAAGCGAAAAAAGCGGTGACAAGTCTCCGCACTCCAAAGCGCCGTGGGCGCGGTTTCCGGGGGGTTCAGCCAAGCCAGAACAAAGACTCGCTATGCGCGGTGCGCTTCCTTCGCCCACGTGTCTTTCAACGTAATCGTCCGATTGAACACCAGCTTGCCGGGCGCGCTGTCCTTATCGAGCGCGAAGTAGGCGAGGCGCTCGAATTGGTAACGGAGCGCCGGGTTCGCTTCCTTCAAACTCGGCTCGCATTTCGCAGTGATGACTTCGAGGGAGTGCGGGTTGAGCACAGATTTGAAATCGCGGCCGTCTTTTTCCGGCTCGGCTTCGGTGAAGAGGCGGTCGTAGAGGCGCACTTCGGCGTCCACGGCGTGGGCGGCGCTGACCCAATGGATCGTGCCTTTCACCTTGCGGGCGGAGGTCGCGCCGCCGGTCTTGCTGTCGAGGTCGGCGGTGCAGCGCAGTTCGGTGAGGTTGCCAGCGGCGTCCTTCACGATTTCGTTGCACTTGATGATGTAAGCGTAT
>CAIKLQ010000505.1 GCA_903828255.1 uncultured Verrucomicrobiota bacterium | reverse complement strand
TGGCGGTGCAGGGCGCCCGCCCGAATGGCGAGTAGTGCGGTGAGGATTGGGTAGTTTCTAGTTTTCTTGAGGTTTGCTGTGGTGGGGTTTTGGGGTTTTAGGGTTTATGGAGGCGGTAATACTTCACTGGGCCGCTGGCGGACACGGTGATGGGGTTGGTGTTCCCGCTGGGGGAATTGGTCCAATTGGGTGTGCCGAGGTTCAGATTCTCTTGCAGCACAAAGTCGGCGGTGGCGGGCGTCCAGGTGATCAGGGCCTGACCCGGGGTGGCGCGGGCAATCGTGAGGGTCGGGGCGTCGCTGACTTGCAAGGCCTGCGGCAGCACCCAGAAGCCGCCGGTGACGGCATACTGGCCGTTTGTCAGCGCGCCCCCGGCCTCCGGCTGGCCGATGGTGCCGCTGACCGAATACACCCCGCCGGTGCTCGTGCCGCCGCCCCCGGCGATTTTCGACCAGTCAATGGAATATTGCGCCAAAGCATCCCGGGCTATCAGACACAGGCCCACGGCGGCTAGGATTTTCATGTGTTTCATAATTTGTTGGGGTTGAGAGTTGAGCGGCGGTTGGGGTTCAGGGTTTGATCACCAGCACATTGAACGCAGCATTATTCGGCATCGCCACAAGGTCCTGGTTGAAAATACTCCAGCGGGAGGCGCTGTAATACACCCCGATCGCATGGTTGTTGTAAACTCCGCCACCCCCGCCTGGGTTCCAATTGGCAGTGACAATTAGAATGGCGTTGGGATCGCCATTGCTGAAGGGATTGTCGATGATCGTAATATGGCCGCTGGTGTTGCCGGCTTGGGCCCGATGGATGAAGGCCGGTCCGGAGGTGCCGACGCCGGCCCCAGTCACCTTGATTCCGCCGCTGCGAAGTTCCAACGCCGCGGTGGTCGCGCCGGACGTGATCGTGACCCCGTTGGCGGCCCGGACGGCGAACTGGTCATTCGTGGCGGACTGGAACAGGCCATCCTGGGAATCGGCCCAGACAAAGGCGCCGTCGTGAACCGCTCGGGCATTTTTCCCGGCGGCCAACGCGAAGTCCCCGTACGCCACACAGTTGGACCCGCCCGCCACCGTGGCGCAATTACCGTGGACGAAATTGGAGACGCCGCCGCTGATCACGCTGCCAAGATGCAAAATGAGCCCGGGCCCGCTCTGAATGAAATTGCCTTCGCCCCCGGCGATCGTGCAGTAGCTCAGAGCCATATCCATGGCGTTGTAGGCCCCCCCGCCGATGGTCGAGCCATACGCCGCAGAACAATCGTTGGTGGCGCCGCCCGCGACGACGCCGAGGTTGGCAGCGCTGTTTCCCTGCCCGCCACCTACGAAGGAAAAACGCCCGGCGTAGTTGTTCGCCCCCCCGCCAACCGTGGCCGCAAGTCCGGTGGCGATATTGGTGGCGCCACCGCTCACCGTGGCAAAATTGTTACCGCCCTGGTTTTGAGCGCCGCCACTGATCGTCACTCCGGAGCCCGCAGAAACAAAATTTCCGCTGGATCCGCCGATGACGTTCGGACCGGACGCGTTTGGCTCCAGGCGCAATGCCCGCTGTCCGTTCACATGCAGTTCCACGGGTTGGTTGTCGGAGGTTCCCAAATAATCCGCGCCCGGCGTCGTCCCGCTGTTGCCCCCAGTTTGCCAGAAACCCTGCCCCGGCAAGCCGCCCAAGGTCGCGGCGTTCACATTGGTGAGGCCGCCGCCGTTGCCGGCGAAACTGTTGGCCGGGCTGCTGAACGTGACGGCGCCAGGGTAGCCGCCCCCGAGTTGCGCGCCGCCGACGACGCCCGTGAGTTGGGCAGCGGCCACGGCGCCGGACACGGTGGCCGCCGTAATTGCATAGGGCGTGCTCGTGAGCTGCTGCCGGGGCGACAACAGGGTATAGCTCGCGGCGGCATTGGTACGCACCGCAATTTCCAGCCAGCGATCCGCCCCAGTGAAGACGCCGCCGCCGAAATCCACGGTCGCGACGAACAATCCGTTGCTCACGGGCACGGCGGTGACCGCGGACCCGCTCACCACCGGCGTGGGGCTGGTGGCCGAATCATAAACCGAAAACACGAAATCGTAGAGTCCGTTGCCGACCCCGCCCCCACCGGAGTTCAAGCGGCCTTGATAAGTGAAGGCTGAGCCTTGCGCGTGGAGGTGGGACGGAGCCACGAGCACCGCGAGGCCCGTGATGAAGAGATTGAGTTTGTGTTTCATGTTGTGGAGGTTCGTTTTCATGGTTGTGGCTCGTTGGGTTTGTTGGCTGTTTTGTTAGTTGGCGAGGTTTTTTAGGGGTTATTGGTTTTCAGGGTTTGTGGAGGCGGTAATACTTCCCCGGGCCGCTGGCGGGCACGGTGCTGGGGTTGTTCAATTTGTCGTAGTTGCCATGTTCCCGCGTGGCCGCGGCAATCACGCAGGTCAGGTAAGTGTTGACCGTGGGCAGGGTTTCTTGGGCAAATTCGCTGCTGCAAGCCTCGCTCGCTCCACCGGTAAGCTGGTGCTCGCGCACATATCCCACCACGCGTTCCTGCGTGTTATCCGCCAATCCGGTGCACCCGCGCACATCGGCAAAGAGCCCCGGGTTTTCCCGCCGCGTGCTGACGCGGTTGATGGGCAATTGGCTTTTTTGGCACTCCGCGATTTAATTATGCGAGTCAGCATACCCGGATTGCCAAAAGCCTCCAATGGGGAAATTCCTGATTATTGTGTAGGCCAAATGGGAAGTGCCTTGTAGGGTGTTTACCCGACAAGAAGCACCGTTGCACCCCACCGGGAGAACTCCCCAAGCCTCACGCCCGACCCGGCGGGCGGCTCGGAGTGGCCGACTCCGGGTGTTGAAGTTAGAGGCGGAGGATCAATAGCTCTGCGGCCAGGGGGCAAACACACATAAGGTTTCTGGTTTGCCGGGGCCACCGACCCGCCGCGCCGCTTGGGCGTTCTGTTCCAGTTGCTCCCGGAG
>CAIKLQ010000504.1 GCA_903828255.1 uncultured Verrucomicrobiota bacterium | reverse complement strand
TTCAAGTTGAGTCTCCGTCTCATCCGCAACCCCAACATGGCCGTCAACGGTCGCTTCCCGACCGCCGTCGGCGACTTCAAATATGAAATCATCAATTAGCATCCTCCTGTTGTCCGCTGCCTTCGCGCTTGCGGAATCGCCCGAAGCCATCCAGCGCGTCCCTCTGGACGAGCGTGTCGTCGTGACCGTGCCCGTTGCGACAAACCGCGTCACTACCATCAGCTTTCCCGGCCCAATCACCGCGATTGATGCCGTGGGCGTGACCGCCGATGGCAAGACGCCCGGACAGTTCCAACTCGCGCACACCAAAGGCTCGACGTTCGTGTCCGTCCGTGCGCTTGCGCGCAAGGCGGCGACGAACCTGAATATCCGGTGGAACAAGCGCACTTACGTCTTCGAGTTGGTAGAGAGTGACAATCCCGTTCTCTCGCTGAACTTGGACGACCCGGCGACCGCCGAGGCTGTTCTGCCCGCGCCATTGCTGACGCCGACACAGTTACTGGCGTTGCTGGACAAGGCTAAGGCGTTCCCGCTACTGAAGAAGCAACATCCAGATGCCGTCGCTGGGGCAGAGGCCAAGACATTTGGTGAAAAACCGCAAGTCACCGACTTCAACGACTACGAAATCCGCATTGAGGAAGTGTTCCGTTTTAACACCGAGGACACGCTCGTTTTCCACGTTACGCTGAAGAACAAGTCAGACCGGGAAATTCGCTATCTGCCGGAGAGCTTCTGTGTTCGTGTTGGCAACCGACTTTACTACCAGTCCATCAGCGACGCGCCGGGCGTGCTGCCGCCGCAATCGGCCAGCACGGTCTATTTCGCCATCACCGGCACGCCGGATGGCGGGCGCAACGAGCTGGCGCTCAAGAACGAGTTCAGCGTCTTGGTGACGCGGCTTTCGCCGCCGCCAACACCAGCCGTTGTCACCAACCGCGTCGTCGTTCCCGTAAAACCACTCCACACACCCAGGAATCAACCATGAAACCACGAGACTTTCTGAATTTCTTCAAAACCAAGAGCGGCAAACTTGTTTTGTTCGTCGCGATCTTTGGCGGCGGTCTGATGATATTCAGCGTGCTGCGCGATAAATCGCGTAGCCCGGAAGACATCATGGTTGCGCCAGCCCGAACCAACGTCACCGACAAGGCCCAGGTGGTGCAGTCGGTCGAGTTGCCGATGCAGCCATTTCGCCCGCCGACTCCCAAGCCCGAACCGCTGCCGGTGGTGAAATCCAACGAAGCGCCGAAAATCATCACCGAGCAGCGACCGCAGGAGGCCAAAGTGCCAACGCTTGCTCCCATCAGTTTGTTCCCTGATTCGGCAATCGAAAACACCGACAAGAAGACCGTCAGCTCGATTTACGCGCCGTTCGGCCGGCTCATCTCCTGTGAGACTGTCGTCACGGTGGACTCGGCTTCGATTCAGACGCCGATCATCGGCCTTGTCACCGAGAACATCTATCACGCGGGCAAACTGGTGATCCCCGCCGGCACGGAGGTTCACGGCACGGCCCAGACCGACCGGCATCGCGAACGCATCGCCAGCGGCAACAACTGGACGCTCGTCTGGCAGGGCGGTGAGGAACTCCGCCTGAGCGCCATCGCGCTCGACCGTGAATTTTCCGGCGACCAGGAGGGCTGGGGCATCACGGACGGCAGCGCCGGTTTGCGCGGGCGCGTCCTCAAGTCTGACGACATGGCGGACATAAAACTTTTCGCCGCCACCTTCCTCTCCGGTGCAGCCGAGGCGCTGACCGAAAAGCAGCAAACTGTCTTTGGCCCGATCAGCAGCCCCTCACTGGCCAATGCGCCATTTGAAGGCGCGCAAAAAGTTCTCTCGATTTACGCGCAGCGGATTTACGACGCGATTCAAAAGGACGGGTTCTATGTCCGCGTGCCGAGCGGGAAACAGTTTTACCTCTACGTCCTGCAAACAATTGACCGCGCCGATGCCGAAATCGGCGGCTCGGAGAAACCGTTTGTCGAAGCCACCGCGACCGGCGCAGAGAAGTTGAACGCCCGCGCCGCGCTCACCGCTGTCCCGTCAGCTTTCCAATCAACCTCAACTCCCATCAAACCATGAAACATCTCGCGCTCATTCCACTCGTGTTCGTCGCCTCGTGCGCTTCGCGCCCGCAACTGGCCGTTCGTCCCGCGCCGCCTGCGGCGGTCGCCCCGGCCGAATCCCTGCGGTATGACGAGGTTGTCCGCGCTTACCACGTCGGTCGCCAGGTTGACCCGAACCATCCCGACATGATGGCGGAAGGGCATCCGGTCTATCGCGTCGAGGTTTCCTCGCGCTGGAATCTTCACCCCGGCTCGCCAAACGCCGCCAATTTGTTGAACCCGCCGCCGGACGCCGCGTTCGCGCCGCCGCCCACCAACGATGTTGTCATCGCGGAGATGAACCGCCAGCGCGAGGCCACCGCGCTCGTCATGCAACAGGCTGCCCGGCTCGCGCAGTCCTACCAGGAATTGCAGAAGGTGTTCGGTGAAATGAAGACCGTTGCCCAAAACAACGCGCTCTTGAACTCGCGTCTCGCCGCCACCGAGCAGCGCGTCACGGTCTTTGAGAAGGAAATGCAGAAGATCACCGCATCGCCTTCGCCCACCAATGACGTTCCCGCTTTTTCACCGGAATCGAATGATTCCCCGAAACCCTAAAGACACTTTGCCGGGCGGGGCAGTGTGACTGCCTTGCTCCGGTGAACACGGCAAATGCCGCGCAACAAAAAACAACAAATCGAATCGTTATGACAAAACCAAGAACATCCGCGCCAACCAGCGCCAGCGGCAATGCCGCACCCGCAGAACAGCCCACCTTCCGCACCAACCCGGAGGTGGATGCCAAGATTGATGCCTACATCAAAGAGAACCCGAAGTATTGGACTTACGTCCAGGCCATGCCGCGCGAGCGGCTCGAACGCAGCGTGGTCCTCAACGAGGTGCGCGAACTCGACCGCCAGCAAAGGATGCGCGAGGGGATGATGAAACGCATCAATTCCAACCCTGCGCTCAAGAACGCCTACGAAACGCTGGTAAAGGACTTGCCGGAAGATCAGAAAGAGGGCGTCATCGCCCAAATCGCGCGGTCCACCCGCCGCGCCGTCGCCCGCACCCAAGGTCAGCAGCAACGCCCGGAAGGCGTCGCCGTCTGATGCTCAGCCTTTGGTCGCCCCCTCATCACACACGGAAGCCTGCTGTAGTTGCAGGCTTCCGTTTTTTCCACCATGCCCGGCCGCAATTCGTGCCAGCACCGGTTTTACACAATGTATTCAGTTGTTGCTATCTGCATACATTGTGTAATAATTGCTTCGTGGCCAAAACCCACCAAAGCGAAGTGCTGAAACTCGCGCGCAAGCTGGGAGTGCTGCGCCCGCGCGACCTGCAATCCGTTGGCGTTCCGCGAGTCTATCTCAAGCAACTGGTGGAGCGCGGTGAACTGCTCAAGACCGGACGGGGGCTTTATGTCATTGCGGGTGCAACGCTTACCGAAAATCATTCGCTGGCGGAGGCGGCAAAACTTTCACCGAAAGGAGTCATCTGTCTGCTGTCCGCGCTGCGCTTTCACGGTCTGACCACGGAGAATCCAGCCGAGGTCTGGATCGCCATTCCACGCGGTGCGCGGCCACCGAAGTCCGGCGCTCCGGCGCTGCGCGTGGCGAGGTTCTCCGGGCGGATGATGACCGAGGGAGTCCAACGGCATGTCATCCAGGGCGTATCCGTGCCGGTCTATTGCGTCGCCAAAACGGTGGCTGACTGTTTCCGCTTCCGCAATCGCATCGGC
>CAIKLQ010000503.1 GCA_903828255.1 uncultured Verrucomicrobiota bacterium | reverse complement strand
CGATCCTGCGTGCGCTGGTTGACGGGTCCGAGCTGACGCGTCTGGTTTCATCGCTGAAGCTGAGCCGGTCCAGCTTACAAACCAGAAAGAACCAGCTGGCGGAACTGATCCGGGAATATCTCGGAGAAGACATCCTGCGGCAGGTTCAAGAGCATCCTGGTTGGCGTAATGGCTTGGAGGCCACCCGGGAAAGAATCGCGTGTCGCTGGGCGCGGCAAGCGGCGTAATCATCACAGAAAGCTCGTCCTTTGGGACGGGCTTTCTTTTAGGTATCAGGCGGACCCGATCAGGCTGGTCCCGCTGGGGGGGATATCGCCGGTGGGGAGTGAGCGCGGGAGTCTTCCGTTCCGACACCCGACCAGCGTATTTGCGACCAAACAAAATTCCTATGGCTGATTATTTTACCAACTTCAGCCCCCCCCGCCAACACCTTGAACTGTTTCATCAACTCTAGGCCGTGCAAGAACGCGTTGGCCGAACCATTCGTCTCCGGGCCTGATCAGTCAAACTTCCAGCGTCAGTTCATATATGCCGGCATTCATGAACGCCGCGAGCGAGCGGCCACCGGGAAGCGCCGTCAGGTATTGGCGCTCGCGGACGTTGGGAACATCTCCCTGACTGGCGACCTTCTCAAACGCGGTTCCTTTGCCAAGACGATGAATGAAGATTTCCGGCGGTGTCCCATCGGGCGTTGCGTTATCGTGAGCATGAATTACTACCACTACCTTTTGCTCCTTCAGGTAAGCGCAGGCGTGGTAGTTGGACAACTCCAACCCCGGCGCGGGTAAAATGCATTCCCATCTGCTGCTGGCTAGATCAAGCAGCCAGAGATCACCGAAATCATGGAATTGCTGGTTCCATATTTTGAACCCGGAATCGCGCTCACCCTGTTTTCCGGAGGAGTTCCCGTGTCCACCGAACAGCAGCAACTTGCGATCGCCGTCCAGTGGCATGAGTCCCCAAGCCACGCGACAGCGCGGCTCGCGTTTCGGATCATTCTTTTCAACTTCAATCCAAAGCCCCGTGCTCACATCGAACTCCCAACGCCAGTTGCGTACCTGGAACTGACCGTAGCCACCGAAGCAGCCCATGCGTTGCGTAACCGGATTCCAGTAAGGCGTATTTTGAAAATCGGTTGTCACCGCCGGCTCGTGCCCGCCAACCAGACTTGCCTTGCCAGTTTCTGGATTCATTCGCCACACCGGGCCGCGGCCATCTTCCGCAAACCAAAGCGTGCGCTCGGTCGGGTGCAAAATCGCCTTCCAGCCACTGACCTTGCCCATGTCGAGGTCCAATCCCGCAACCTTGAACGACTCCAAGTCAATCCGGTGAATCGCCCGTTCATCGTCCCCACACCAGAATTGAAGCATACACCGCCGCTGCTCATCCAAGATCGGCTGGTTGGCGCCCCAGCTTTGCGGCAAGTGTCCCCACGGATTCCGCAGCCGCCAATGAGCCACCGGTTTGCGCAGCAGCAAGCGCGGCAGAATCCCCGCGCACGCGAATACGCCGGCTGTGGCCGCTGCCGCCGCCAGCCATCGCCGTCGGCTCGCTCTCCACATCCGTCCGATAGCCGCCGCTTGCAAACCCTCGGCGAACTCAACCGCCGTCCTGAAACGCTGGGAGGATTGTGGCGAACACGCCCGCAAGAGAAACTCGTTGAGCGCAGCCCCGTTCTTCATCCACTCCGGACTCTCAAGCACCGGCTTGGGAATCGTCGGAAACTCCAACCGGTCACAGCCAGTCCATAGTTCGTAGAGCGTTTTTCCCAGCGCAAACAAATCCGCCGCCGCGTCCGCGGTGCCTTCACTCGGAACAAAGCCTTCGGTGCCTTTGAAATCGAATGGCGTGCCCGGAGGCGCTGTGAGTCCGTAGTCACCGAGCGCCACCTTGCCGCCCACACGCAGCAAGTTACCGGGTTTGACATCGCGATGCACCAGACCGTGCGCGTGGAGCGTTTCCACCGCGGCGCAAAGCGTCAGCCCCATCGCAACCGCTGCCTCCGTGGAGAACGGGCCCCGCTCGATCAACTCGGCGCGCAGTGTCGCGGGCTGGTAATCGTCTCCCACCGTAGCCGGGCCCCCGTCCAGACTGTCTGCCAACTCAAGTTCTTCCCACAGCCATAAGCGATCAGACGCCAGGCCACAGGCCGTGATATGGAGCAATCCCGGAGCAACGGTCAGCAGTCGCAGTTTTTCATGCCGCGTGAGCGCTTCCTCCGGATTGGCGTCTGGCGCGAGCCGCAACAATTTCAGCGCCACCAGTTCGCCGGGAATCTTCCGGGCCAGCGCCACGACGCCGCCTCCGCCTTCGGAAAGGATGCGGAGGACTTCATACCCCACCGGCCACGGCCACGCTCCCGACGTGCTCATACTTGGCCCTCGGCGCGGAAGGGCTTGCTCAACAGGTTTTGCCATTCCACCCGCAGCGCCTTCAGGATGCGGTGGCGGATGATCCACACATTGGCGGCCGTGCTGTCGTGGCGGCGAGCCGTTTCCTCGGCGCTCAACCCGTGCAACGCGTGCGCTTCGAACACCTGCCAATGCCGCGGTTTCACCCGCTCGCGCACCCGTGCCAGACAGGCTTCGAGTAACCGGTGGTCCACCTCAGCTTGCACCACCGGGTCGCCCGTGGGCGCCTCAGCCCCGTGAACCGCCTCCCGCAATTCATCCAGCGCGGCCTCGGAGAAACTGCTCCGCCGGCGGCGATATAGCGCCTCGAAGATGCGTTGGTTCACAATTTGGTTGAGCCAGGTGCGGAATTTGCAGACCGTGCGGTCGTATTTGAAACTCGGCAGATACCGCGCCACCTTGAGCATCGTCTCTTGCAACACATCTTCGGCATCCGCCTCCGACAGCCCGCTGACGCAGGAATGTCGCCGAATCGCCGGCGCATACCGTTCAAAGAATTCGCGCCAGTTGGTATCGTCGCGCCAGTCCTTGGCGGCTTCAATCAACCGGGGATCGGTGGTTTGGGCATTGAGCATTTGACCGGTGTCTTGAAACCAAATCCGCTGGGCTTGGGCAATGACAATTTCGCCACTGCCCAAGGCCCGCGACTACCACCAGCATCCTCCCCCGCACTTCACGGCACGTATTTCAGTCGCAAGAACCCATAACTGCCGCTTGCGGGGACGTACTGCGTGCCGGTCGTTGCCGTGGGAGTAAATGGAGTGCCGAAATTGCTCCACGTTCCGCCAACGCCGGGGTTGAGCTCAAACTGGTAGTTGTCATACGGTGAAAGATTGTCCAACTCCACCTCAAGCACCGTCGTCACGAACGGGCCGGACAAATACACACGACCGCTCATCGTAGGCTGCGGAATGAATGGCGGACTGATAACGATGATGGGACCGTTAGTATAACCAAACCCCGCAAGCTGGACGTTGACGGCGGTAACAACTCCGTTGCTCACGACTGCTACCGCTTGCGCCCCGCTTCCGCCCCCTCCCATGATTCGAACTTTTGGCGTATTAGTGTAACCGCAACCGCCACCGGTGAGGTTTGCGCCGACAACGAACCCGCTCACTTCAACTAGCGTGGCAAGGGCGGCGTGAGGCGGGCAAGAGGGCGGAATGACCGCCAAAACGGCATTGCTGCTCGTCACGCTGCCGCCCGGATTGCTGACGATGACAGCATATATGCCGACATTGTTGGTCGTTGCGCTGGTGAGATTGTAACTGGTGTTGGTCGCCCCGGAAATGTTCACGCTCTGGAACTGCCATTGGTAATTGAGGCCCGTGCCAATGGCGATGACGTTAAAACTGACCGGACTGCCTTCATTCACGGTTTGGCTCACCGGCTGACTAGTGATGCTGGGCGGAGCAGTAATCACACCCGGCGCTCCAAGGTTGAATATCTTGACGTGAAAGCCTCCGATGTTGTCCCCATAAGGGTTGTCGCGAAAACTAAAAGCCAATCCGGCACCAGTCCCATTGATGTAAAAATCATAAATGTGGTTGGTATTATAGCCGTCCGGGTAAGGGCGCCGACCTGAGACCGAATCCCATGCACCGACCGCTGCGGTCCCAGCGACATGCACCAAATCCAAGTTCTGCCAGTTGACGTATACATAACAACAATCTGGGGTGGAATTGTTTTCTCCGTCCCGCGGACCAACTCCTACCCGTCCACTGATGGTGACTTTGTAAATGTTGCCATTTTGCAATGCCGGCGTGGTGTGGTCAAAAGGCCCGGTGACAATGTAATCAAACTCTTCGTGCATGGTTCCGTTCGTGGTGGCCACTGAAAATGTTGGCTGCTGGTTGGTAATCAGCCCATAATTTGCATTTGAAACCACGTGTGGCGTTGGTCCCACATTTAGCGCATACACGCCCTTGCTATTGAAATGCAGAATCCGGTTGTTGATTGGGTCATGGAATGTGGTTCCTGAGTAGACGGCCGGCAGGCCCTCATCGGAGGCGTTTGGAACTTCGCCGGTCGCTGCAACTTGCGTCCAATTGGTGCTCTGCCCGACGACAAAGGACCAAAGCCCAGTGACAAAGACAGACGGATTGGCATTTGCTGGGATTTGATAGCCATTGATCATGAACAAAGTGTCAAGCGGTGGGAAATAGACCATGCGGCCCTGGATCGCGATGCTAGTGTTCAGCGGAATCAGCCTCCTCCACTGGTTTGATTGGAGATTCAGAACCCAAAGGTCTTTCAGGTAATCGAACTGGTTGCCGTTGTTGGAAAAGCCGATGTCAAACTGTCCTTGCACACCCGTGGAATTTCCAATCTCTCCAGACACAAAGAGCCGTCGCCCGGCGGAATCCAGAGCCGCACTGCCGACTGTGCGGGTCCAAGGCTCCCGTCCCGGTGTGTTGGCCTCAATCTGGACCCAGCCGGTATCGTTCGTTCCGAATTCCCAGCGCCAATTTCTGACGGCAGAAAAGCCATATCCGAAAGCTGCTCCCATTTTGTGGGTTACTGGGTTCCAGAAAGTAACATTGCTGAAATCCTCGTAAGATGCACCCGAAGCGCCAACTAGTGTCACAGCCCCGCCAGCGGCCGGGAGGCGGAACACCTGCCCTCTGCCATTCAGTGTCAGCCAGATTGTGTTCTCCTCTGGATTGAATACGCATTGATCAGCTCTCCCCGGCCAGCCGGACAAAGGAAGTTGCGAGAATAGGTTGCTCCGGATGTCGTATTTCCAAAAGACGCCACTTGCCGAGACGGAGTAGATGATCCCCCGGCTTGCATCCACTGATGATGGAAAGCTCCGCCACCCGGGAGGAAGGTTTGTGTGGCCGGGAAGCTTTATCCAGGTTTGCGCGTGATTCGTGAGCGGGAGCAGCGCGATTCCCATGATTGCCGTCGTCAGTGCCTTCTTGAGGTTTTGCATACGTGTTTTTCCTTTTTGTTTGTTGTTTGTTGTTACGAAACGTGAATTATCGGTTCCGAATTTGTCAGGCTCTCGCCTACGTCGTTGTTATGTTCCATCATTTCAAAGTTAATTAACCGGACTGCGCTTGGCTCCTTACAACCTTTCGGCGGGAAAACTTCATAGGGTTTCGCCGGTGGAGCTTGCTGGCTGGGTTTAGAACTCTTCCCGTCACGGAATTACCTGCAACCGGAAGAAAAGTTGGGGGGCCAAATCCAGATCAAAGTACGAGGAATCGAGCATGTTCGTGGCGGTCGCAGTGAACGGCAACTCATGGTCATACCAAGCCTCCAAATCAGTTGAGACTTGAAGTTGGTATCGCAGACCTGGGGTAAGCTCGCTAAACGCAGGCCGAACCGCTCTCACCCGCACCACACCCGGAATTGGGCAAATCGCACCGCCGGCGTTGGCGTTGTTCGTGACCGAGGCCCGTGGTCCGCCGATGACCGTGATGTCGGTCCCGGTGGTCGTGATGGAATTGGTGGCCTTTCCCGCAGACACTTCCACCGGGGTCGGCAGGAAACTGTTGGAGAAAACGGCATAAGCGCCCGGGGCCAGGGCGACTGGCGGGACGAGCGGGGAACCATCCGCCGGGTTCAGTAGTTGCATCACTCCGGCCCGGTCATCCATGACGGTCACGTTGGTCAAAGTGATGTCCCCGCAGTTGGTCACCGACCCTGTGAACCGGATTCGTTCGTTGGCCGGAAAGCACGTCTGGCCCGCCGGATAAGCAAACTGCCGCAAGACTTGCAGGCACGGCGTCACAATTTGGATGGATGCGCTGTGAAAGTCAGATAACTCTTCATTGGAATCACCGGCCAACACGATCCCGGACCCGTTTTCCACCGCCCGGACCGTTTTCGCCACCCCCGGCAAACCGCCCAATGGCGTGCTGACACCCGCCCCGACTAGGGCCGGGGTGATGGTGAGGTTGTAAGGCCCGGGCTGGCACAGCGCGTTGGCTGGGCAGGCCACCAACTCGCTCGGATTAAGCGTGACGCCCACCAGGAAGTTGGTCAGCGGCCCCGTGGTGATGTAAACCGCGCCTGTGACACTGATCGCTCTGCAGGCATTGTTGGCCATGCCCAAACTCGGGAACACTTGGATCGTGTCGCCGACGTGAGCCTGTGCCAAGTTGAAATTGATGCCGCCCTGGCTGGTGTTCCCGGCTCCTCCATGCGCCAAACTGCAATTCGGCGGGTCCTCGATGGCGCTGACGCGCACCGGTAACGCCAGCAAACCGGCGCACAGCAAACCGATGAGCGCGCCCACCTGACGCTGATAATTCAGAGATTTTGCGTTGGTTTTCTTAATGCGGACTGATTGCGACACATACATTTCTAACCCTATTAACCGGGCAACCCTGGGTTCCTTACAAAAAATCTTTCCGACTGGGTTTTCTGGCGCTTCAATCTGCCGGAAACCCGGTCTTCAAAATCTTACGAACCCTTCCGCCCTAACCGGGTTTGCACGCTTCCAAGCACCCGGCTCAAGCCGCTTGGTAGCAAACGCCGTTTTGGGTCCGGCGCGGCGTTTGGGGGTTCCGGCCCCGCTGCGAGCGGGCGGCTGCACTTGGCACACAGGTCGCGTTTGGCATGGCCCACCAACCCCACCCGCTTCACGCCTGCGTCCGGAACAAATACCCGACAAAATGGGCAATAGTAGCGCTGTTGGTCCGCCACCGCCCCCACCGGCGTTGCGGTCAGCGAACCCTGATTGTGGTCCGGCAGGGCCACGGTTCGGCCCGAATGTGCCAGCGAAAACTGAAGCTCCCCAAGTTGGAGCGGGTCCGCCAGGCCAAGCTCGGGACCGGTCAGGTGGCGGACTTCGGTTACTGCGGGCAGGGGCCGGCGCGGCGGGAGGCAAAGCACCTTTTCGCCCCGGAACACCAGCAGGCAGTGGTGCGGCAGGATCGAGGGATGCCGCAAGACCAGGTCGTTGTCCTCGCTACGGCCGACGCTGATGACCGGGACGTCGTATTCGAGATCAATGGGGCCGAAGACGGCGGTATGGTAAATGAGTTTAAGCACCGGGCGCGACTTCAGTGGGGATTTCCGCCAGCAACTGCCGGGCTTCGGCGAAGCCCGCCAGCGCACATTTCTTGAGCAGGGACGCCGCCCGGGCCGGGTTGTGGTAGCTGGAATCCGGTTCCAGATGCAGCAGCGCTAGGTTGAACATGGCGGTCGTGTTTTCCGCGTTCACCGCTTGCACGAACAATTCAAAGGCCTTGGATACGTTCTTCACCACCCCCTGGCCGTGAAGATACAGGTAGCCCAGGTTGCATTGGGCGCTGGAATACCCCAGCGCCGCGGACTCGGTGTAGTAATGCACGGCCTTTTCGAAGTCCACCGGCACGCCGTAGCCGTGTTGGTAAAGCCAGGCGAGGTTATTCCGGGCCGCCGCGTTGCCGAGGCGCTCCGCCTGCAAGAAATACTCTCGCGCCTGATCGTAGTCCCGCGGCCGCTTGAAGCCTTTGTACGCCATGCAGCCCAGCAGGTTATAGGCTTCGCTCGAACCCATGCCGGCCGCTTTCAGCAACGCCTCGCGCCCCAAAGCGAAGTCGTTGTAAAAGGTCTTGGTAAAGATGTGCAACCGGCCGAGATTGTAGCAAGCCTCCACGCACCCCCGAGCGGCGGCGCTGCGATAGTGTTGCAGGGCTTCCGCTTCATCGAGGTCTGTGCCCAGCCCCAGCTCCTTCATGTAACCGCAATTGGACACGGCAATGGCATAGCCCCGCCCGGCGGCCTCGCGGAATTTCTCGAAGGCCAGATCCAGGCTCCGCACGCAGCCGGCGCCGTGCTGGAAACAGACCCCCAGGTTGTTCAGGGCATCCAGACTGCCTAGCCCGGCGGCCTTGGTGTAAAAGTTGAACGCCATCTCCAGATTTACCCCGGTGCCCAGCCCCTGAGCGTGCATGACCCCGAGATTGTAGAGCGCCAACGGATGGCCCTTGTCCGCCGCCCGCCGCAAAAGCGCGATGGCGATGCTGTAATTCTTCGGGACGCCGTCCCCGCACCCGTGCATCGCCCCCAGCTTGGCCATGGAATCCGCGTTGCCGCTGCGGGCCGACTGCCGCAACAACGACAGCACCATTTCATTATACTCGGCGGAATCCGAGTAGTGGGTCGGGGTGACCTGCCCGGTCACGGTCGTTATCACCACATCCGTTGACGGTTCATGCTGGATGACTTCGTTCATAGTTGACGCCCGCGTTACTGGCAGCAGGAATTTGCCCGTTGACTCCGCCGCGACCCTGTTTCGACCTCTGCCGCCCAAGTCTCGTCCAGCCCGGCTCGTAGGCAAGCGAATTGCGGTGCCGAACTTCTTGGATGGAAACGGTGCCATCCTTCAACCGCGGTGAATGTTGGCAATCGTCCCCACCTTGCCCCGTACACGCGTCGCCGGCTGGTTTTAAGACCAAAGCCAACACCAACCTTGCGAGGTCGGTCAAATCTGTCAGGGCGGCGAATGGCCTAACAGTCCCGCTTTTCGAGATTGATATTCCCCATCGCTGATGTGCCCCAGGTCTCGCATCTCGCGCAGTTTGATTAAATGCGCCCGCACCGCTGGCGACGCACCCGGCGGAATGTCATCTTGGCGCACTTCCGGGATTGTCGGCGCGAGGGCTGGTAAGACGGCTTGAGGGGCGGATGGCGGAGGCGCGGTCGCTCGGCAAGCGCACAGGAGTATCAGGCCAGCGGCTGGCAGATAGCGGTAAATATGGTAAGGGGCACTTTTGTTCATGACGGACTTTTCCGGATTGCTACAAAACCTAGTAAGTGTTCGCACCTGACCAGCTTCGTCACGGTTCGGCCGCATAGATCTCCAACTGATAACGGCATTTCGGTGTGGCCTTGGCGGACAACAACTCCATTTTTCGGAGAATTACAAAACCGTTGGTCGCCGGCGGATGAGTTTCTCGGTGACGATGCATACGGTCTTCTACATTTTGCGATATGGTTGCAATAATTTCATACAAGGATCCCGTGAATGATGCGGCTTGAATCTGTTGCATGCCAGACGGCACCAGAATGTCCATGCTGGCATCCAGTTGAACGACCGTGTAAGCGCCCGTCTGCCTTTTTTCTGTGACCCGAACACCCGGAATCGTTGCCTTCGAATTGATTTTAAGTCCGCCCTCGCCCACTGTTACGGACGCCCCACGGGCCAGCAACAGCAACTGTCTCCCGGTCATTTCAGCCATGCTGGCCGATTCACGGTCAACCCCGGCCGGGGAGCAGGCCCACACGCGCACTTCAACGCGATTCGGCGTTTTTCTCATCGCAGCGCCTTGCGCTAATTCTGGCACTCGGGGCGGGAGGCCCTCACCCTTTGCCCTCTGCACAGCCGACAGCAACTCTGCGTGCTGGTGAGCGCGCCGGGTGTTTTCCGCCTCCAACTGAGCAGTAAGACTCTCGGAACTTGGATTAGCTTCCGTGGCGGCAATCTGTGAGGCCTCGTTTGCGGGCCGCCCGGTGCAGCCCGCAAAGATTAAGCTAGCAAAGACCGCAACCCTGGGGCACATAATCCAAGCATCAAAAATCGTCTTTGGCTTTGCCAGGGGTAAGTTTCAAGCCGGGCTGCGGTACTAACTTGCCCTTTGACTCTTTAGTTTGGGGCGCGGCTGTAGTTGTTTGTGTCACACTGTTGGGGTTACGGCCAACTCCCTGCTGCTCCTTGACAATCCCCGGAACTCTCGAAGGAAGAGTATCCTGCTTAGCCCCCTCAACGATCTCATTGTTTTGCTGATGCTCAAGCCATCGCCGGTTTTTTTCGCGTTCAACCTGGGCCATTTGCAGAGCGGTGGTGACCTCGGCCTTGAGGGCCGCAGCCGCACTGGATGCCGCCAGTGCATAGATCTGTACCGTGGCCTGCACTTTGTCATCTTTGTTTCCTTCGAGATTCTTCGCCGGCCACCAAACATCGCGGCCCACCAGCCGGTTCAATCCCCGCGTGTTGGCATCAGTTTTGGAGTTCAAAATTAACTTCAAATTTTCCGCCGCCTGAGAACCAGTGCCTTTTTTTATTCCATCCAAGGACCGCATGGTCAATTCCTGCTGCCCGGTAAGCTTTGATGCCAGCGGCATATACAGGTTCTGGATTGCCGACATATTCGCCGCCTCGACCGCTTCGTCATCACCTCCAGCACGGGCGCTGGCACCGAGAAACCACCGTTCCCCCTGGTTGTCCACATAGTAGCGGAATGCGCCAAACTTTGTAAGATCCTGTTGCTCTGGGGCGTTGATCCAGTCTTCAACTGAAAGCTTACCCTTGGCCGCCGCCTCGGGTTCCAAGGATGAATCGCCCATGAGCGCCGCGTAAGCCGACTGGGCAAGCTTGGGACTCCAAACATAGGCGACCGCCATCTGTAGCATTCCATCCGGCGTTATATTCTCAGCCCAGAAAAGCGCATTCATTCCAAAGATATTATGGTCGAACGTGAGTTGGGAAGAGGCCTCCGTGCGGCGTCTGGCATAGAGCTTCTGATAGTTGAGGAACTGGTTCTCTAGCTTTGCCAAGTCCTCTTGCGCAACTTGCAAATCAGATTTCACCTCCTCCGACACCTTGTTCTTGGCATCGGCCGCCACGCCCGGGTCGTAGTTCGCATCCAACTTTTTCAGCAGTGCATCCTCTGCGATCTTAATTCTATCCGACGTCGTCACGCCGTTGAACACTTCCTCTTCGCTTTTATCGAACCTCGCGCCGAGCTTTTCCGCTTTCTGCTTGGCCGCCACGAGGCGCTGTTTGATTGATTCCAACTTTGCGTCGTTCTGGAGCTTGAATGGGTCCCCGGGATTGTTCACCGTCACCGACATTGAAGCCTGCGCTCCCATCCACACCGCAAGGTCTCTTTGCGCAACGACCATGGTGCCCAAAGCCGCCAGTTGCCGGAGCAAAAAGTATTCTTCCATATCGTTGTTATCGAGCGGAAACGAGAAAATCGCGATTTGGGCATACCGACCCTTCGTATCGTCCCATCCGCCTGGCTTGATCCCGGACTCCCGCAGCTTCTGTTCGAGCACATTTCTCGCTGTGGGAATGAAATCCCCTACGGCCATGCCTTGGGCCAGCTTTGGCTGACCTTTCTTTTGCGCCTCTATGACTGCCTGAACTCCTTGGTCTTTTTGTGGATCATATTTGTCTTCAGCCCAACCGGAGAGGGTCAGAGACATAATCCCAACCAGGAGGGCCTGCCTCCACGGGAGGCGAGCGAGGGCTAGGGCAATAGAATTTTTCATATTTGGGTCTTTACTTAAACAAGGTGTCAAGTTCGTTGCGGATGTCTGTTGGTTTGTTTTCGACTTCGTTTTGTGGTCGCTGCGGTTTTCTACAAAGGGCCTCCACCAGCACAGGTTCGGTTTTCGCGATAATCTTGGCGTAGGAAACCTTGGGCAGGACGCGGACGACCTCCACGGTGCCGATCTTTCGCTCCGCCACACCCAGGGACTCGCCCGTGCTGGGGTCCTTGATCGCTTCCCCCGGGTTGAACAACTCAAAATGGGCACCAACCGAAAGAACGTCGCCTCCCCGGTTAAGGATGACTTCGTCCGGGCCGTTGAGGGCGGCCACTTTGAACGGGTATATGGTCTCCAAGGTGCGCTCGGACATGGCCCGACCCAGCCCGTCGGCGATGGAATCCTCCGGTCGGCTGCCGCTCAAATCCAACCCGGACAAATTGGCCAGCGGAAAGGCGCTGGCCAGCACCGTCTGCCGGGACGACAACTCAATGATTCTCAGACTGACCATGCCGGCGGCGGACGGCACGTCCAGAGAGCCGACCCGTCTCCGCTCGACACTCAAACCATGCACCAAACCAATGACGGCATATTCAGCCCCCAGCTTGCGGGCCGCGTCTATGGCTTCCTGCACGGGGTCCGCGTTCGGATTCTTGCCGGTGAGACGATCAAGCTCCTCGGTGAAGGTTTTGTCCAGCACCGCGAACTTGCGGCTGTTCACCAGATATGTCACCACCGCCTCCCGTAACTGGCTGCCGATGGTATTGGCGGGAACGACGCGCTCATTGAGTCGGGCATCCCCATCCAGGTGGAACGGAAGTATTGCCAGCGTCTTACGGGTGGGGTGCTCGCCAGCTTGCGCCTTGATTTTCGCAACCACGACCAGAACTTCCACGGTCCACTTTAAGCCATCGTCCTCCTCGCTGCGAATATCCCACCACCGCAATAGCTCCCCGGAAAGGCGGCTGAAATCCGAAGCGACCGACTGCTCCACTCGCTTGACCTTGGACTCGTTCAACTTTTTGGTCTCGGCCATCAGCTTCAGTCGCACCTCCCCAGTAACCCGGGCCCCCTGCTTGCTCAAGGCTTCCTCCAACGCCTTGAAGATGGCAGCCTCGCGATCGGTGGAGGAACCCGTGCCGCTGCTTTCGAGATAGTCAGCCTGCTCGGTGTTTTCAAACCGAGGCGCCGTGATCGTGTTCCGGGTCACTCGCGGCTCGCGGGGGGGCATCTTGGCCGCCTTCGCCTCCGCTCCAACCAACGCAACTGGTGTTTGAACAACGCCCCCCGCCGCCGCGCCTGCAGCCCCGCCGCCGGGTGCATCCGGCGAGCGGGTTGCGCCGGCTTCGGCGGGAACCGGTGACTGCACGACGATCACTGGAGGCTTACCCGCCTGATCCGGGAACGAAACCCCGGCCAAATCCTCGCCCGTCTTCTTAATCAGCGGGGAAAAGAACGTCACAGTCAAAGCGACCACGCCCGTACCTACCCAGGCGACAATTTTCAGCCCAACTGACCCTTTAGCAACTTCCACATCATCGCTCATGCAT
>CAIKLQ010000502.1 GCA_903828255.1 uncultured Verrucomicrobiota bacterium | reverse complement strand
TTGCCACCCTTCGACAACTTGGAGTCCGAGGTGACCTGAAACGTGCGTTCCCCGACTGTGATGGTCTTGGCCTTTTTGTCCACGGCAGCGAGTTTGCCGTGGAATGGAATCCGGGCATCTTTCTTCTGAGCCTTCGCCGGCACTTGCTTTTCAGCGGCAGCGGGCTTTTCCTTTTTCGTATCCTGCGCGATCCCCTGGAGGGGTGCCGCAGCTACAATTGTGGCGATCAGACTGACGATTGCGATTCTTAACATGTTTGTTTTCATTTGGTTTGGGGTTTTGATGTTGTTCCAAGTCTCACCCATGAGAACTAACGGCAACCCATTCGGTGGGCAAGCCCATTTTTCGAGCCTCTTTTGTAAGCTCTACAATTAGGCCGCAGGAGCTTCGAGCGAAGATCAACGCCGGTTGGTTCGGAGGTTTATTGTCTGCCTCTTGTTATTCCCCAAGACTCTTCGGAGGTCCGGCCTTGGGAACTTCGCCATATCGCGAGATTGTTCTGATTTTTTCTTGCTCCGTCGGCGGAAGCGGTTTAAGCGATGAGATTCTTTGCCGAAATCATTTATGAATTATTCAAAACAACAGCTTTGGGAGCGGTTCCAAAAGTATTACACGGAATTTCCAACCGTCGGCTTGGCGCTGGATCTCAGTCGCATGCGGCACGACGATGCCTTTTTTACCGAAATGGATACTCTTATTCAGAGCGCATTTTCGGAGATGGAAGCCCTGGAAGCGGGGGCAATCGCCAATCCCGATGAAGACCGGATGGTCGGTCATTATTGGTTGCGGAATCCGAGCCTTTCCCCCACACCCCAGATTCGGGAGCAGATTGAGCAAGCTCTCGCACATGTTGAGACCTTCGCCGCTGATGTCCATGCCGGACGGATTCATGGGGCGGGCGGCGCATTCGAGAATTTCTTAATCGTCGGCATTGGAGGTTCGGCGCTCGGTCCTCAGTTTGTGGCCCATGCGCTTGGGCATCCGAAAAGAGACAAGTTGACCCCATATTTTTTGGACAACACTGATCCGGATGGCATCCAGCGGGTAATCGCAACGATTGGCGAAGGCTTGGACAAGACGCTCTGCATCGTCATTTCCAAATCTGGTGGCACGAAGGAAACTAGAAACGGGATGCTGGAGGCGAAGTTTGCCTATGAAAAGGCCGGTTTGAATTTTGCGAACCACGCTTTGGCCATCACAAGGGAAGGCAGCGCACTGTCGAAACTGGCTCTCAAGGACGACTGGTTGACGACTTTCCCAATGTGGGACTGGGTCGGTGGAAGAACGAGTGAGCTATCCGCAGTGGGGCTTTTACCGGCAGCGCTACAAGGATTTGATATTCAAATGCTTTTAACTGGGGCGCGAGCTTGCGATGAAGTGACCCGCCGCAAAGATGTTAGATTGAACCCCTCCGCGCAACTCGCACTTGCTTGGTATCACGCTGGCTGTGGCAGAGGCTCAAAGAGTATGGTCGTCATTCCCTACAAGGACAGATTAGAACTGTTTTCCCGTTATCTTCAGCAACTCATCATGGAATCACTTGGCAAGGAGCGGGACCGCCAAGGAGTAATCGTGAACCAGGGAATTAGTGTCCTTGGAAACAAAGGTGCTACCGATCAGCATTCTTATATTCAACAGCTTAGGGATGGACTAAACAATTTCTTTTGCACCTTTCTGGAAGTTCTTGCTGACGGGGATACCAGTTCAATCGCGGTAGAAGGCAAGGCTAAGACGGGGGATTATCTCGGGGGCTTCTATCTCGGCACCAGACAGGCATTGTTTGAAAATGGACGAGAATCAATTACGGTGACTTTACAAGCAGTTTCTCCTTTCGGCGTCGGTGCTTTAATTGCTCTCTTCGAACGCGCAGTCGGATTTTACGCGTCCTTGGTGAATATCAACGCATATAATCAACCGGGCGTAGAGGCTGGGAAACAAGCGGCGGAGGCCATTCTTACTTTGCAGACTGAGGTTTCAAACTTCCTAGAATCTAAACCTGGAAATCCAATGACTTGCAGCGATATTGCTCACGGCATATTTAGAGTGGATGAAGTTGAGCATGTGTTCAAGATTTGCGAACGGCTTTCGGCCAACGCACAATCCGGTCTTACTAAAATGTCAGGTTCAAGTCTGTTTAGTGCAAGGTATGAAATGACGGTGCAATAATTGCATTTTCAGCATGTTTGTTTTCCCTAAGAATTATGACGTGATTGTCGTTGGCGCCGGTCACGCAGGCGTCGAAGCATCCCTTGCTGCGGCTAGGATTGGTTGTCAGACATTGTTGCTTACAATGAATCCTGACACTATCGCCCAAATGTCATGTAATCCCGCGATCGGTGGACCAGGAAAGGGGCACATGGTTCGTGAAATTGACGCGCTCGGGGGTGAAATGGGAAAGACTGCCGACATGGCTGGCATTCAGTTTCGAACACTCAACACCAAAAGAGGCGTCGCTGTTCAATCCACCAGGGTTCAATGTGATAAGAAGGCATACCAATTCCGACTAAAATGGATTTGTGAGCGGCAAGTGAATTTGGAGGTCAAACAAGCACACACCACAAAAATTCTTACAAACGGGCATGGCGCCACCGGTGTCGAAACATCTATCGGAGTCGTTTACCGTGGGAGAACGGTCATCATTACTACCGGTACTTTTCTTCAAGCTTTGATGCACGTCGGATCAAATCAAACATCCGGTGGTCGAGCAGGTGATCCTGCCTCGACAGGACTATCCGCTTCACTGACAGGACTAGGCTTCCAGCTTGGACGACTAAAAACTGGGACACCGCCACGGCTCTTGAAGAAGAGCATTGATTTCTCAAGGACGCAGGAACAACATGGATGCGAACCGATTCCATATTTCTCATTTTTCAAAGAGGAATTGTTCCATGTGGAACAATGTCACAAAAACAAGACTAACGACAATTCTCCGCTTGCTGAATTCCCGCCGGGTTCAGTGTTGGAATCAGTTGGTCGTCAAATGTCATGTCATATCACGCACACCACTCCAAGAACAGCCGAGGTCGTACGATCCAACATATCGAAATCGCCCCTGTACTCGGGAATAATCAAAGGAATTGGGCCACGATACTGTCCTTCCATCGAGGATAAAATCATCAGGTTTTCGGACAAGGAGAGACATCAGATTTTTCTGGAACCAGAAGGGATTTCTACCGATGAGATCTACGTCAATGGTTTCTCAACTAGTCTTCCATACGATGTGCAGTTGGAACTTGTGGGCAGCATCATTGGGTGTGAGCACGCACAAATCATCCGGCCCGCATACGCCGTCGAATACGATTTTGTATTTCCAACCCAACTGAAACCATCGCTTGAAACGAAGGCCTGTGCGAACCTTTTTCTCGCAGGCCAGATCAATGGAACATCAGGGTATGAAGAAGCTGCCGCTCAGGGAATTATTGCTGGAATAAATGCCGCAATGGCAGTACTTGACCGCGATCCAGTCGTGCTCCGCCGAGATCAAGCATACATTGGCGTTTTGATTGACGATTTAGTGACTAAAGGCACTTCTGAACCATACAGAATGTTTACTTCTCGCGCGGAGTATCGTCTATTATTGCGGGAGGATAATGCTGACATGAGGTTGTCGGAACTCGGCCATCAACTCGGCCTGTTGCCCCAAGCCAATTATGAGAGATTTCGTAAGAAACAGCTTGCGGTGGCTGTGGAACTTGAACGTTTGAATCACATTCGATTGGGAACCAACACGCTGGCACAATTGCTCAAACGGCCGGAGTTTTCCTACAACCTCCTTCCTCATAAAAACACCTCGTTGTCAGAAGAAGTAACTTCCCAAGTTGAAATTTCCATCAAATACGAGGGCTACATCCGCCGCCAGGAGTTAGAGGCCAAAAAGGCTAAATCGCTCAGTGATAAACAGATTCCCGCCTTCTTTAACTTTGATGCCGTGCCAAGCCTGCGGTCAGAGGCGCGCCAGAAACTTAGTCAAATCCGACCCACGACCTTGGGTCAGGCCTCGCGAATCTCAGGGGTTTCGCCCGCCGACATCAGCTCGCTGACGATTTGCCTTGGCCGCGCAGCCCAGACGGAATCCGACCCGATAGCTACCGCGGCACCGCAAAAACTGCGTCAAACAACTGAGGAAGATTAGATGCCGCCGGCACCGCCGCCTATGGCTGGCCCGCTGATCTGAGCGACCGAACAGATTTTAGAGCCCTTGTTCGCGTCCGCGCATACGGCCGGCAAGAAGCTCGCCGCGACCTCCAATCGCACTCGGCTTTTCCCGCATCCTTGCTCACGCGCCATCAATGCGCACATCATGCAGCGGACTTGCAACCGCAACCACCAAAACAGTTTGCCGAAAGCCTCTCCGGGCTGATCGAGCGCGTCACTTTCTTCAATGAAGAAAACGGCTTTGCCGTGCTGAAGGTTAAAGCCAAGGGCCACCGGGATCAGGTCACGGTTATCGGTTCCCTCCCTTCCGTGAGCGCTGGGGAATGGGTGACTGCGGAAGGCCGCTGGATTCAGGATCGCGAGTTCGGGCCGCAGTTCAAAGCCGAGATGCTCGCCAGTACCGCGCCGACGACCAGGGAGGGCATCGAGAAATATCTCGGTAGCGGCATGGTTAAGGGCATCGGCCCGATCTACGCCAAGAAACTCGTGGACCGATTCGGTGGGCAGATTTTCGACGTGATCGAAACCCAGTCGGCGCGGATGGAGGAACTGGACGGGATCGGCCCGAAACGCCGGAAGCGAATCAAGGACGCGTGGGCCGAGCAAAAAGTCATCCGCCAGATCATGGTGTTCCTGCACTCCAACGGCGTCAGCACGAGTCGGGCGGTGCGTATCTACAAGACCTACGGCGATGACGCCATCGAGAAAGTCCGCAGCGACCCGTATCGGCTGGCCAAGGACATCCACGGCATTGGGTTCAAGACCGCGGACCAGATCGCGCAGAAGATCGGCATCCCGGTGGATTCCCTGCTCCGCGCCGGCGCCGGGTTGAGCCACGTCCTGATCGAGGCGACCGGCGACGGCCATTGCGCCCTGCCCGTGGAATTGCTCAGGGACGAAGCGGGCAAGCTTCTGCTCGTGGACGAAAAGATCGTGACGGAGGCTTTGGAGCGCACCTTGGCCAGTCGTGATCTGGTGAAGGAAACCATCAGCGGGCAGGAACTGATTTTCCTACCGCACCTGAAGCGGGCGGAGGAAATCATCGCGGCCCGGATCCGGAGTCTTGCCGCCGCGCCGGCCGCGTTTCCGGCAATTGATTTCGCGAAGGCCATCGTCTGGTCTCAGGAAAAGACCGGCAAGGAGCTTGCGCCCAGCCAGCGCGAGGCGCTCAAACTGGCCTTGTCGAGTCGCGCGCTCGTCATCACCGGCGGCCCCGGCGTGGGCAAGACCACGCTCGTCAACGCGATCCTGTTGATCCTCCGCGCCAAGGAAGTGCGCTGCCTCTTGTGCGCGCCCACCGGCCGGGCCGCCAAGCGCCTCTCCGAGACGACCGGCGTCGTAGCCAAGACCATCCATCGCCTGCTCGAAGTCCACCCCGCCACCGGCACCTTCACGCGCAACGAAGCCAATCCCTTGGACTGCGACCTTCTGGTGGTGGATGAAACCTCGATGGTGGACGTCACCCTCATGGCGAACTTGCTCCGCGCTTTGCCGACGAAGGCGAGCCTGTTGCTCGTGGGCGACATTGACCAACTGCCGTCCGTCGGGCCGGGCATGGTGCTGCGGCACCTCATCGAAAGCAAAATCGTGCCGGTGGTGCGCCTGACCGAAGTATTTCGGCAGGCGGCGCACAGCCGGATTATCATCAACGCGCATCGGATCAACGAAGGACAGATGCCGGAGACCGCGCCGAAAGGTGGCGAGTCGGATTTCTTTTTCATCGAGCGCGAGGAGCCGGAGCTGATCGCGGCGATGCTGGTAGAGATGGTCAAGACCCGCATCCCGGCCAAGTTTCGGCTCGATCCCATCCGGGACATTCAAGTGCTGTGCCCGATGAACCGGGGATCACTGGGCATCCGCGAATTGAACGTGCGGCTTCAAAATGAACTCAACCCCGCCCGCGCCGCCGAGCCATCCGTGGAAAAATTCGGCTGGCAGTTCCGACTTCGGGACAAGGTGATTCAGACGCAGAACGACTACGACAAGGACGTGTTCAACGGCGACATCGGACAGATCGTGAAGATTGATCCGGTTGAGAAGGAGGTCACGATCCGGTTCGACCCGCGCGAGGTTGTTTACGATTTCGGCGAACTCGACGAAATCTCCCTCGCCTACGCCATCACGATTCACAAATCCCAGGGATCGGAATTTCCCGCGGTCGTCACGCCTTTGGCGACGCAGCAGTATCTGCTGTTGCAGCGGAACCTGGTTTATACCGGCATCACGCGGGGCAAGCAACTCGTGGTGTTAATCGGGCAGCGGAAGGCGCTGGGGATAGCGGTTCGGAACCACAAGACGGAGCACCGGTTTTCCGGTTTGCTGGCGCGGCTGATCGCATGAGCGGCAGCAGACAATGTTGCCAGAAGTTTATTCCTATTCCCGTTCAGGTAAGCGTTGGCGGAGTGCATCCGTCCGCGGGCGCAGCAAGTCACCTATGTTTGGCGGTTGGTTAGTTATGATCCAGTCATTGGGCATAGCGGTTCTCCTGATATTGCAACTCTTCGATTGGAACATCGCAGCACAGTCCCAGGGCCAAACTTTTACTTGGCTGCGACTCCGGGGTGAAATGAATTGGATACCGCTTTCGCCTACGGGAAAATATCAATGCTACCAGGTGAAGGTGCGTTGCCGATTGATGGGCATGTTACTGGAGTAACGTCACAGCACGATAGAGCTCAGGCATCAGTTCATTTGCCAACTGCTTTGTATGATGGTGGGTTCTATGATGCTGCGAATCCGACTTCTGGTATTTCAGCCGCTAGCGACTCAGAGCCGGTTTGAAAACTCCCATCGCAGTCGTAGTAGCCGACGTCAGGAGGCTCAAATCTCTTGGTTTTTGTGGACCTGCACGCTCCAGAGCTAGAGCGTCCTTACGGCGGCTGTTACTTTTCAAAACAGGCTCTTAGGGTTTAGGACCGCCCACACTAAAGGTCCAACCCGCTTCGAGGAGTCAGAAGGAGTACCGAATCCCGATGGATTGGAAGAGTCCGTTGCCAGCCTTGAACGTGGCTTCCGTGGCCCCGGCCTTGAGCGTGTAATCGGGAAGCCACTGATATTGGGCGCTATAGAAGAGGCTCCAAGAATGGTTGAAATTATAGGATAGGCCACCGCCAATATACCAACCCACCAGGGCGCTGAAATCACTGGCCGAGCCGGACATGGGCAAGCCTTGGACGGCATCGGCATATCTCAGTTCGCCATCCACCAAGCCGATGGCCAACCCCGTTCCGAGGTTGCCCCACAGGTTTTTGTAGAGGGGGCTTTCAAAGTACGGACCCAGGCGCAGGCCGTAGGTATTCGCCGACAGTTCCCGATAGGAGGTCATGGACGCCCCGTCGGGGATGGTAATCTGCCGAGTAGTCCCGTTGCGAGGGATGGTCGGGCCAGGACCGCCATAGGTGCCCTGATAGGTTCGACCGGTTAGGGGATCGTACGGAGGCACCACGCCGCCCAACTCGTAGGTAGTGGTGTTTCGGACCATATCCACGGAATGGGTCCAAGTGTTCTGGGCGGCCAAGGCGGAATAATTGAAGGCCACCTCCACGCCAAAGTGGCAAGCCTCGAAACGACTGCCACTCCACAACTCCCACGAGTAAGTCAGCTCAAAGCCGGACATTGCGTGGTCGTCGAGCTTGTGCGAGGCGGTGTTAGCAAGCGGGTATGACTGGGTCATCAGGAGGCTGTCGCCTTGGACTTGAGTGGGGCGATCATAGCCCCAGTTCCAGGTGCGGCCATCGGGGGCGGGGTTCGGGCCGGCGGTCTGCCTGGAACTGTCTAGGACGTAGCCATCATCGAAGCTGCCTAGGGGCGGCAGGGGAGCGGCGGCAAATCCTCGGAACTCGACGGAGTTATTCAGCCCGAAGCGATAGCCGAGGCTGATGCGGTTTCGGTAGTGTTCTTCATGGGTTGGCTCTAGTTGTTCGACCCGGTCCTTACTGGCGAGCGAGGCGGCTGGCGCAGAGGCGGGCTTGGCCGCGATCTTATCCGCTGGCTTGTTCGAGGGAATAGGCTGGGCTTGAGCTAGCGTCAGGATAGCGGGGGGCGGAATTGCTACCGCCGCCGGGGTGACGGGCGGGGCTACAAAGGTCGGCGCCGCGGACGGGGCGGCAGGTGCAGCTTGGGCCACAACGATGGGTGGCGCAGCGACGCGTGCAGGAGTTTCCACAGTTGGGACCGCTTTAGTCTCGGCAGGAACCGTCGGTGCGGAAGGCGGGACAACGCGCGGAGTTGGCGAGGTGGCTACCACCGGAACGGAGGCCAGCACGGAGGGCGGGGAAGCTACCGTGGCGACGACTGGGTGGGCGGCGGGTGGGGCGGCGGGTGGAGCGGCCGCAGCTTCGATTACATAGTCGGCCGCAATAAAGGCATAGGTTTCGGGGGTGGGGCTGATTCGCACCCAGTCGCCTTGCTTGCCGAGGGAATGGATCTTGTCGCCCCGCTGCAGACTGCCCAGCACACTGTAGTTTTCGCCCGGACCACCGCGGATGTTCAACTTGGTGGCCGCAACGGTATCCCCGTCCAGAAAGGTGGCGTGAACATAGACCGGAACGGTCGCCGGAAGCTGGATTTTCGCCCAGCGCGAAGGGGCGTCGTCCTTTGCCCCGGTAGCAACGATCTTATCCACCATCTGGATGAGGTCGCCCTGGTTGAGTTGCAGCAGAACCTCGCCCACCAAAGAAGCCCGTCCGCGCACGTTCACGTTGTCACCCTGAACCACGGCGGGTTGCAGCGCCCAAAGCGTTGGCGGGGCCAAACCCCCGAGCAGAGAGGTCGAAACCAGTCCGAGCGAGAGCCGGCGGAGGGTGTTTCCCCGGCCGGGGAGGGGGCGC
>CAIKLQ010000501.1 GCA_903828255.1 uncultured Verrucomicrobiota bacterium | reverse complement strand
ATCCGGGAGGCTGGCGCCACCGTCGTTGCCGCCGCGCAAAGCACGACTTCGCTTGTTCCACCGCTCGGCAACGACAAATCAAAAGTCCTGACCCTGAATCTTCGCAACCGAATGATTTTCCGCTCCGCTGACGAAGCCGATGCCGTTCAAGCCGCCGATTTTATCGGCAAAAAACGGGTCGTAAAACGATCGTGGGGTTACAGCGCCGGCAAACGCAACGTGAATTACAACGAAACCGAGGAACACAAAATCAAACCGCACAAGCTGCGCAATCTCCGCGACCACGAGTGTGTGCTCGTGCACTGCGAACGGGGATTTCGGCAGGTGACATTACCGCCGTTGGAACCGGACGGCAAAGTAGCCAAATGGTTCAATAGTTGGAAGCGCATGTTGATAGGAAATTAGAAAGCACGTCGTCTGTCTGCTGCTTGTCAGGAACAGATGACCTCGGTCTTGCCTTCATTGGGTGCGATATGCAGTGGGGGCAGAACTTCTTTTTCCTTGGCAGGTTTGTCCGCCCAATCGGGATTGCAGCCCTGCTTCATCGTAATGCGCTTCAATTCAGTTCGAAGCGGGACTCCGGTTTGGGTTCGGTTTGTTCGTCCTGGGGTTTCAGGGCATCCGCAGGGGTGGTGTTGGAATACAGCACGGCCATGATTTGCTTCAAGCGCTGGTCCACGATGGCGAGGTTGGAGCGGAGGAGATGCTCGACGACGCCGTTGGTGATGTCAGCGGCGGGCAAGACGATGCTGGTGCGGAAGCGGATTTCGCCGTCCTCGTGATTCATCTCAAAGCAGCCGAGGGACAATTCAAAATTGATGCGCGACAAGAGTTCCGTGCAGGCGGCGCGGCGTTCGGGCCGGGCTTTGTTGGGGATGAAGGAGTTGACGCCCAGCAAGAACAGGTCGTCGCCTTTCTGGCGGGCGCACATGTTGAAGTCCCAGAGCGCATCGTCGCCGTTGAAGCCACTGAAGAGCGTCGGACTGCCGCCCACGCGGTGGTAATTCCACTTCTGTTCGTCGAGGTGTCGCGCAAAAAAGGCCAGCGCGGTTTCTTCGGTGAATTCGGAATTCGCGGTCTTGTTCGTTGGCTTTTTCATGATGAAACAAGCTTACAACATGGGGTATGACAAACGCGGGCATACCTCAAAAAAGTGGAAAGAATCTTGGGTCGCCTCATTCGGCCTGCGGCCACCTTCGGCTGGACCGCAGCGGAGGAATGGAAGACACTCACTCCGGCGAAATCATATGAAGACCGAGTTCATCCTGATAGATTTTGAAAACGTCCAGCCGGGCAACCTGGCACTGCTGCGCGGGAGAGACTTCAAAATCATGGTGTTCCTCGGCGCCACCCAAGCGAAGCTGCCGACCGACCTTGCGTGCGAGCTACAAGCGCTGGGGGCAAACGCCGAGTATGTGCGGTGCGCCGGGAGCGGCCCTAACGCCCTTGATTTCCATATCGCCTACCACCTTGGACGGCTGGCGGCGGAGCAGCCCGAGGCAAGTTTCCACATCATCTCCCGGGACACCGGGTTTGATCCGCTGATCCGGCATTTGAAGATGAGGGGCACCGTCTGTCATCGGTGGGCCAACCTGAGTAGCATTCCTGGAATGAAGCCGGCGGCGCCCGCACCGGGAGCAGGCCGGGTGAAAGCGGCCGCTGCTGATCCCGTGAAACGGGTGATCGAAAACCTCGCCAAGCGCGGCGCCGCCAAGCCGCGGACAGTGAAGCGGCTGTGTTCCAGCATCAGGGACCTCCTGGGCGCGGAAACGAGCGACGAGGCCATCGCCAAGGTGGTCCAGGAACTTGAAGCACGCGGCATCGCCAAGGTGACGGAGGGCCGAGTCAGCTATCGGGACGCACAAACGGGCACAAGTTGAGACGCGTGGACGCGTGACGGCAAGGCGACGGGAATGCCACCCTGCGAGGTGGCGGTCACAGACCGTACACTACAGCGGCGCGCACGGAGTGACGCGCCCACCTACGGCTGGTAGCGGGATTGGAGGGCTCTACCGATTTCGCGGAGGCGGTTGGCGAGGGCCTGGGGGCGAACCACGGTGGCGTGCGCGCCCCAGCTTAAGACCCAGCGCTCGGCTTCCTCGATGCTGTTTAATCGCAGTCGCAAGCGGAGTTGGCGACGGGGCAACTCGGTGATCTCCTGGCTGGCGTGCCACTTGCGACCCCGGATCAAGTCAGCGCCCCACGAATCGAAATCCACCACTACTTCGTAATCGTCCGTTCCCTTGAATACGGCGAGGCTGCCTTTCAGGTATTCACTCAGGTTGAATTTCTTGGGGATGGTGAAGCGCTCAGCAGTGATTTCCGGGGATTTCAGCCGAGGCAGGGCAAACGTGCGCATGGCGTCGCGCTTCACGTCGAACGCGAAGAGATACCAGTGGTTGTCCACGCAGGCGAGGTGATAGGGATGCACAAGCCTGCCCTGGGGTTTTTCCGCGCCGAGATTGCGGTATTGGAATTTCAGCACGCGGCGCTCCTTCAGGGCGCGGGTGAGGATTTCAAACGATTCGAGATCGGTGTCCTCGGGCGCGAAGGGCCGGAACGAAAGGGCGTCATCCAGGTTGCCGAGGGAATACTTGGTGGACGAATCCAACTGGCCGGTCAATCTGCGGAAGGCCAGCGCCAGCGGATGTTCAAACGGCGTGCCGTGATATTGCGCGATGGCCTTGTGGGCGACCAGCATGGCGAACACCTCGGCCTCGGTGAAGGGCATTTGCGGAAACTGGTCCACCGGCTTGGTGTAAAAATAGCCGTTTTGCTGGGCATCAAACTCCAACGGAAGCTTCAGCCGGCACTTCATGAAATCCACGTCGCGCATGATGGTGCGCCACGATACTTCGAACTCCTTGGCCACTTTATTGCAATTGGGGTAGGACTTTTCCTTGATCAGGTGGTGGAAGCGCATCATCCGCTCCCACGGTGGGCGACTGAATGCCTGTGTTTTGGATTTGGCCATAGTGTTTTAGGTTCTGGTGCCTTTGCAGGCGGGATAGGCGGAACAGCCCGAAAATTGATTACCAGCGTTACTGCCACGCCGGGCCGTGCGCAGGACCATTGGCTTGCCACATAACGGACAAGCTGTTGCGGACACCTCATCCGGCTTTCGGCCACCTTCTACCATGAGCGGAGAAGGATCGGCGGCGGCGGGATTGGTTTGGACGGATTGGACGAGGGCGAGGAGTTGTGGGCCGTCAATGAGACGGATGGGTTTGCCGGCGGCGAATTCCTGGGCGTCGCGAGTGAATTTTCCAGACGTGACGATAATGGCTTCATCGGCTTGCTCGGCAGTCATCAGGCCGAACATTTCTCGGATGACCGGTGCGCCGACGGAAAAGACTTTCCATTGCTTGCACTGGACAAGCAACGTGCGGCCGTCCCGGTAAAGCGTCAAGTCCACGCCACCATCCGCGCCACGACCCAGCGAAAACTCGACTTGGTAGCCCTGCCGGCGGAACGATTCGGCAACGAGGTATTCAAAATCTTTCCAAGCCGTTTCCCATAATTTTTCCAGGCTGGTCTGCTCGTCCACAAGGCGGTGGCGCTTCCCGGCAAACAAGAATGAGCCGACGGCGATCAGGGCGAACAGGGCCAAGGGTAGGAAAGCCAATTTGGGCAAAGCGACGGCGAAGGGATGCAGGGCTTGGTTGTGGTCCAGTTTGGCAGGGATGATCCAGCGCAGGGCGATGAAGCTGACCACGCCAAGGACGGCACTGACCCACCAAGGCATTCTAAGCAGCAATTCAAGATTCGATTCGCGGTTGCGGGGCATAATTTTCAGGCCGGTTCTTTAGTTATCAGTTCTTTGAGTCTTTCCACGATCTGAACCATGCCCAGCGTGTCCAGTGCGCAGTATTCCTCCAGGTCGCGGCGCACGCGGCGGCGCTCGGCGGCGGTCACGTCGCCGAAGGTCACGCGGAGAAATTCGCGGCTGGCCGCGCCGCCTTCCTGAATCGTCAGTTTTTCGTAGCCTTTGCCGGTGAGGGCGGGCAGGACGGCTTTCATGGAGTTGCTACCGTTCTGGTTCGGGTGGTGGTAGCGAAAGCCGCGAAATGGGAGCAGCAGATCCACGACGCGCGGCGTCACTTTCCGCAACCACGGTTTAAATTCGGGGAGCAGCTCGCAACATTCCTTGAGGCGGCTATTTTCAAAGCTGGCGTTGTAGGTCACCACGGAGCCGGTATCCGGCAGCTCATTGCGGAGTTGGCGCATGAATTCCGGGCGTGGGTCGGCAGGGCCGTCGGCCAAATAGCTGACATGTTCCAACTTGGAATTGGCGGACTTTTGGATGTGCAGGGAGTATTGAAAGGGTAACTGTTGGTAGGGTTTGGCACCGTCAAACAGCGGGATGGCCGTACCGATGGTTTCAAAATCCAGATAGCTGACGGGATATTCAAGCTGACTGAGAAACGCGGCCAGCGCGGGACGGTCAATATGCGGTTGGCCGGCGAGCAAGGCGGAGCGCTGGATGGACTGATTATCGGTAAGCGTGACGTTGGCGGGAATGTCGGCCAGTTTTTGGATGCCCTGCTGGAGCAGCGAAAAGCATTTCGTGCCGCCGCGGTAAAGGGTGAAGACGCTGGCCTCGGGCAGGAACGACCAGCAACGGTCGTGTAAGGGGCAGGTGTAGGGATTGTCGCAATGCGGGCCGATCTTAATATCGGGATGCGACTTTGCGCCGATGACGCGTTGCATGGCGTCAATCTGTTCCTCGATTTCCCGGGTCATGGCGGAGACAGGCTTGGTGACGTCTTCGAGGGTGAAAAACTTTTGCGGGTCAATCGGGCCTTGGCGGACGAACTCGCTGTTAATGTGGGCGAGGAAACATTTGCGGAGCTTGATGCCTGCGCCGGTGAGGACGAACGCCTGGAACGCGATGTCGGGCAGATGGACTTCTTCCTTCAACGACGTGGTGGATTTGACTTCGACCAAATCCCATGCGCCGCCGGCGACCGGCACGAGGATGTCCGCGCGGGCGTAGCCACTGCCGAAGGCGAACGTGGCCTCGTAAATCGGGCGACGTTGTTTCAGTGCGTCTTGAGTCAGCCGGAGGGCGGCATCGAATTCGCCGGGTTTGGTATCAATCTCGATGCCATGGGGGAAAAGCTGCTTGGCCAATTCACCGACCTCATGTCCCTGATCGAAGACCGCCTGCTGGGACTGGTCGGGCGCGGGAATCTGGTCTTTGGCGTTGTAACGAAACCAGAGGAGCTTCGAGCATTGCCGTCCCATGAGGAAGGTGGACTTGGAGAGACTTGGTTGGTAGGAGGTTGGCATGTGTTCAGATCATTGATTCATGATTGTGTCCCGGCTTCGCGATTGGAGAAAAGAGTCCCGTGAACTTCCCGGATATGTCCAATGTCGTCCTGATAGCCTATGCCATGGTGGAAATCGTAGAGATCATCGAAGGGATTCAACAAGTAAAGCAAGGCGGTGATGGCCTTTACTCTTCTCTCATCATGAAAACCAGAATCGTCCTGCCCGTCTGCGGCCAAGGACATCAGGTCACTGACTTCTTTGACTATTGGCGTTAACTCCCCATCTGATTCTCTGTCCATCAACCCCCGGACTTCTGACAAGGTGAGCGAAAGTAGTTTAGGGTCTTGGATTAGTTTCCTTGCCTCGTGCTTTGCCATTCTGGCTGCATGACCTTGTGGTATGGGGGACAAATTGATGGTGTATTTTGCGAGTTTTTTATCAATTTCCGTGGGGGCAGCGTCCGGGAACATTTTCAGCAATGACTCAATGATGTCCTGCTGGCGAGGTTGCCCGAAAACCAGCCGATAGAGCGTTAGTGCCCGTTTGAGTTCGCCATATCTGATTGCGTCCCGGCTCTTGCTATAGAAAGCCAAATGACGACGAATCATGTGGCCGTCTTCCGTGGCGGGTTGATAAATCCAGTGAGGATAGAGTCCGTGTTTGAACCTTTGTGTGCCCGTTGGATGACGTCTCAACATTTCAAATAAGCGAGACCAAAGATTTTGGCTCTCTGCCGACACCTCGGTGATAGACGACAGGGGGTGGTCCTTGGCAATGTTGCGCCGGATGCTCAAGCCGTCAAAGCGGTTGATTCGCCCCTCACGTTGCTCCAAGTCCACCGGATTCGAGGGCAGATTCCAGTGCATAATGTCCCGGCAGAAAAGATGAAAATCAAGCCCCTCCTGTCCGACTGACGTAGTGGCCAGGATGAAAGGCCAAAATGGAGAATTAAACGCCTCGCGCATGGCTGTTTTGCGCGTGCGCCCACCCGGTTCCAGATCATCGGTTGACACGTCATCGCCGAAAGCGACAGCGAAATGCGCCGGTCTTGGGGACGGCCGTTTTCGAACTCTTCCTTCCCGCGTCAGAACATTGACGGACGGCGAGCCGGTGCCCATTCCGAAAACACGAGTCAATTGTGCCAGAAAGAGACTTGGCAATTTCTCCGGTTTAGCCTGAGGCAAGGCCATGCGGACGAGGTAGGCATACTCATCGAGCATGGCCTGAAAATGAGCCCGCCCGCAGTAATCCAAGACCTTGGCAGCATAGGAGTGCTCGCGTGACGAATTGGCCCGTGTTATAGACTGAACCACCGGACGGTTGAAATAATTGCGCAGTTGATTCAGCCCCAAGTTCAGAACTCCGGTCCAATTACGATCTTCCCAGCCCGGGAGGTCACCAAAGACCGAACGCATAGACCGCAAAAGGCATATCGCCGGAGAGTTGAGGGCAATCATCGTCAACCGTCTTAGCCAGGTTGGCGAGATCTCCAACTCCTCATCCATTTCAGACATCCATTCGCTGTAGAGATTTTGGTATTGGTAGTATTGATCAGAAAGTTCATCTCGGACTGACACTTTCGATTCCCATAAACCAGTTTCAATGGTTTTCGCCCATTTGGATTTGGCCTCGATTCGCGCGACGATCCGCCAGAGCGGGACTGTGCGCGTCTTACCGATGTCAATACCGCTCTCGCCGAGTAGGCGACGGACGGACTGCTCAGCCCGTGCGTAAAACTCCTCGGCGGTCAGTTTGCCCGCGTGCGCTAAGGCCAGTTCTGCCGGATTGATACAGTCGGCCAAAGGCAAGGAGGGATAAGATACTTCGAATGGAGAAAATGAAGTTTTCCGGCGAAACTGGAGGGGGATGGTTTCGCGCCCCCGGCGGCGTATAACCAAGCGTTTTTCCGCCTCGTGGCTCAATAGCACAGAGATAGTCTTGGGAACAAATTTCCAGTGGGAGAAAACCAAGAATTTTACCGGATTATGTGTCGGATCGTCTAGTTTCGCTGGATCACCTCCGTCATAAAATTCGTCCGTGTAGTAGGTATACGAGGGTTTGACCCACAAATACCGGAACTTGCTGGGCGTGGTTCCAAAAACCTTTTTCACCAGTGTTTGGACTTTCAAATGATCCCCGCTGGATTTCGAGAGCGACATTCCAGTGAGTAGCAATTGCCCTGGCACTTGCACACGCCGGTCGCGAATCCGCTTCAGCAGGGCATAGTGCCCGTCCATGAATGTAAGCGGCGAGGGAGCCGACTTCCAATAATCCGTGATGTTCCAATCGTCAATTTTCTGCCCGAGAAGAAAACTGCGCAGCCGGATGTAGTGGGAAAACTCACAGATCGAAGGATTCACATTTAGGGGCGCTTCACCAAACTCCTCGACGCCCTTTTTTCGTCCCTCCAGATACCAGTTCCTCTCCGTGCGGCACATTACCGCCTTAAGATCGGATTCTATATCCGTTTTTAATCTGATGAGCTGCTCATCTGGTTCTTTGAACCACTCACCCTTCATCAACCGGTCTTTGAATTGCTGTAGATTCTCCCTGAGGCGTTTAATCGGTTTGTAATTGGGATCCGAATCCTCCTCCTTAACACATTTGAACAGGAACTTCAGGGTGCGGATGAAATCCTTGTGATGGTCCTCTTTTTCGTATGCGAGCGTATACCACTTATAGGGCGTGGCTGACAGGATCAGTGTCGCCACCCTTTGCCGGGCAAACAGACGACCGACGACTGAGTTGCGGTCATTGCACTCCTCCAGGATTTCGGAAAAACGCTGAAACTCGTCGAGGACTATCAAATCCGGCTCAAGAAAATCAACGGCCACTTTGGCAAGGCAATTGCGCAATTCTCCAATCACGAGGTTGCGGTTTTTGCGCGCCACTTGATCATGGGGATCAAAGGTGGCCACAAGTTCATCTACGATTTCCTTCAGTCGGACGGGCTTGGCTGATTCCTTGCCGGTGTTATGGTTTATGGGCTTTATTTTTGCCTCGTCCCATTCGTCCTTCAGGCGTTTTTGGAGTTCGGAGGCCACTTTACCTGCGAATTCTTTTTTGGTTTTCCGGAATGTGGAATCCACCAGCCAGGTTTCCATTTTGGACGAGCAACAAAAGAAAGTCCGCCAAGGTTGACGGTTCGTGTGCTTCCGCCAGACCCGGGCAAGCAAATACAGGAGCAGCAGCCGTTCATATTTGATGCCGGTTGCACCGCCCACATGAAATGATGTCCCCGGTGTGAATGAAAATAATTGCAGCTCGCCGGTTTCACGCGCCCGTTGAACCTCAGCCGAGCGGGTTGCCAACAAAGTCAGACGGGTTACGGCAGAGGCATCGCTTTCCGGGCAGAGTTTTTGCCGGTTCTGTTCAGCGATCTCCGAATTGGAACACACATAGACGACGGTGAATCCGCCCCGTTTATTTTCACGCAAGGTCTTGATTACACCGGCGGCGACACGTGTTTTTCCCAATCCGACCTCATCCGCTAGCAGAAACCGAAGCGAACTGGCTGGGTCGTTTAGACGGGCTACAATCCGGTTGACGGCCTCGGTTTGAAAATCAGGTGGGGTTTCAGCCATGGGTATGCTCCATGGTTTCGGCATGGGCGGCTTGGAATGCATCCCAAAATTCCTGGAACTGCACGAACTCACTATCCGCTGCCTTGGTTTTAGCGAACACCCGCATGAGATGATCGATCTCGGCCATCCGGCTTGAATCTTCGGTGCAAGACTGGATGATTTCCTCCAGAGTGATCTCACCTAGCAATGTCCAACCGATTCCATCGCTGTCATTGCGCTTGGATTGGCTGTTTTGCCCGACGATTCCCTGGCTGACGCCGTCGAAGAGGATGGCTCGAAGGAAGTTCCGAAAAGACTCCGGTGTGAGGTATTCGTCGAGAATATCGGCGTCGCGTTGATCGCGGAGGTGAAGAAAATCCGCCTTGGCTTTAACAATGAATTGTTTTGGATCGGTGGCAGGATGGCTGATTTCCAACACAATGAATTCCGTTAAATCCAGAATTCGGATGGCGTTGAACTCAGTGCCTTGGGAAATCAAGCCGGACGCATCAACGAGGTTGGCATCCCGTTCGAAGCGTGACAAGGGGCAGAGCCGCAAGCGGTGTTGGGCGACGAGGGTTGCCAGTTCGGGCTGCCCTCCCAAAGCCGGGCACTGGAACCGCAACGACTGAAGCTGAGGGAAGTAACTGGCGGTAAATTCCATGCCGATGAGGAGCTTTTGAAGCCTATCTAATTCTTTTTCAGCAAGGGTAATTTCGTCCTCAACAACGGGTTGCCGATCATAGCGCTCAATCCAACCACGGAGATTTTCAGTTTCTCCCGGGACAGACTTCGGCGAAAAGATAAAGGATTTGCGAAACTGTTCGATGGACAGACCGGGTGAATATGAAACCACCGCCTCACAATTACGGGACTGCCAAGCGCTTTGTGACGCATTAGCCGATCCCAACAGCACAGTCCGGTCGCTCGATGTTTCGCAAATAAAAAGCTTGGCGTGGAGCTGCATCGCCGGAGAGTCATCTTCCGCCACTGCGGAGTTCACTACAAAAATCTCGGCCTTGTGCTTTAGTTTGGCGTAAAAGTCCTCACTGAGAGCATCCAACTCGGCTTGGGACGAAACTAGGGTGAGGCGATCATAACCGTTCACTATAGGCGACAGGAAATTCGCGCGAACAAATGGTGAGACAATCAACGCCTGCGTTCCTCGCTGGGGAAATACTTTCCAAAGCGGGGACGCACCATTCCATTGCCAGTTAAAATGGCATCCCTCTGACATCTGCCGCGGCAGTTCGATTTGCACGCGCGTGAGGGCGGCTTGGATGGTTGAGACAACGGTATCGCCTTCCTCAGCAGACTGCTTAACTTTTCCCAAAAACTCGGAAATCTCTCGGGCCAGGCTGTTCTTGTCTTTATTTCCGTTCTCCAGACCTTCAAAGGCCGCGAAAATTTCCCAGCGTGAACCCTGCGTCAGATTTCGGCTGGCGCAAATGATTCGGAGGACGGGTTTCAGGCCCGCGGCCTCAGCCGTTGCTTTCGGTTCGTATCGGGCAACCCACACTTTTGGATGAAAACATCCCTCGTTAAAAGTTACCTCGTGGACGATGCGGTCAAACAGGCTGGATAGCTTGCCGTGCCGGCTGATGTCCTTTTCGGTTATCCGTCCCCGGGAAACAAAAACACGCACTTGGTTTTGCAACCGGATGATGGCACGAAGCAATTCCACCGGATTGAGACGTTCCGATTCATTGTCGGCCTCCGCATCCACAAATGCCAGAAGCACGGAGGTCAGTCCGACAAAATCCATGCTGTATGTGGTGCCGACCGCCTGCGCGAGACGATAACCCGAGGGGGGGCGCAACAAGTCCAGAAAATTGGTCCGCTTGTCGGGGTCGAGGTTCATATTTTGCGCTTCAAGCCCGCCCCGATTTCCCGGACAAAAGTGCCGCCTATTCTGCTGCGATAATAGTTTGTCATGTAGGGGAGATGGTTTGCATTGGCATACTCGTCGGTTTCGAGGGATTCTGGAGAACGCCACTGCCGCAGATATTTATCCTGCCCAAGTCGGTATTTGACTGGTCGCACCGATCGCTCCCGCTTGCGGATTGTTTTTCTTGCCGAGGAGTCTTGCAGTAACTCTTTCCCGTTCCCGGCATCGCGGTAATGATTCAACCATTCCTTGAAAAATGTTTTATCCCTAGGACGCAAGTGGCATTTACCTTTGATGATGGTGCAAAAATCCTCGACATCCCAGTTGGCTAAATCGCTCCGGGTTTGGTCAAACCATGCCGTGAAGGGCTTCTCAAAACTATCCACGTTTACGGCTATTCCTCCCGCCTGTTGTTCTGCCACAATCAGATCGTTGTATTGCAGAGTTGCCCCTTTGGCAAACATGCTGAAAAGTCGGGCGTGTTTTACAAACTGAACGAGCTCAGGGGGGCATGGCACTTCCCAAGGGTAGGAGAATTCGGCCATGAATGATTTTCCCAGCAAATGTGAAATCAGGGATGGCCCCTCAATCTCAGCGAGGGCGTTGAAACGATCCCTGAGATAACAAGCCTCCTTGAGTCCTATGCGAAAATCCAATTGAGGTGAAAATCCGGCGGTCGGCGAGATGTCGGGGCTTTCGCTGAGAACTACGGCCAGCTTGGGATCCCAGTTATGCATCTCAACGAGTGCCAAGTGAGCCAAACCATCGTCATCCTGCCGTGGTGTCGTCGCGGCATAATAATCCGCCAGATGGTCAAGGTAGTAAGTGAGTCCCCAATTGGGCCTTTTGAAGATTCCCAGCCGTTTGAGGCCATTCCAATAAATTATGGACGGATACCGCTGCAAATCCTCTTTTTTGGAGGCGCCAATCACGCCACGCAACTCCGCCTCTTCGGAATCTGACGACTGCTCCCGAGTTAAAATCTTACGGACTTCATCTTCCAACTGCTTTAATCGCTTGGTGGCATTCGCCCCCGATAGTCGTTCACGCTCAATCCGCATGAAGATGGCGGCGATGAAGATGATATACCGAGTGTGCGTCATGATCGTGCTGGTCGCTGGGAAAAAGACGTCAGCAAGCCCGTCACGAATAATGCCAAAACCCAGCTCGTCCAGCGTTCCCTCGGTGCGAAACTGGCGGAGGTATTCGCGAGCTCGCCGCTGCTCCGCATCACTGAGGTCCAGCCAGCCAATTTGAACACTCGTGGAATTCATGATTTCATGGGAGGCACGTTGAATTTATTCGCATTTCAGTAAAGGTTTATTGGGTAAAAACAACACCTGTTCCCAGACCTACTGATTTTTCCAAAAGGATAGCATGCTCAATCTTGCCCTCGAAGGCGTCGTCATGGGAAACCAGCAGGAGTTGATCGAGTCCAGCAGCCTCTTGGGCCTGAAGAATGGCATCTGCAAGTTTGTGGCGGCTGTCCGCGTCAACGCCATAAGTGGGCTCATCGAAAATACAAAACCGGAGACCGCTGAATTCCTCAATCATTGCCAGCGTCATCGCAAGTGCGAGCTTGGTTTGCTCGCCACCGGACAACATTGCGAAGCGGCGGTCGCCGGGGGTGACCCGCAGGCTGTAACGTTCCGCATCCCATCCCAGTTCGATGGGTGCAGAATTGATCTGATTGAAGACACCTTGCGCCCTGGTGCCAATCCGGCTGCACAAATGCTGGGCAACAGCCGGTGCGGTGTCGCGCAATGTTTTACGCGCCAGCTCGGTGATTGCCATTGCCGCTTCACAACGACCTATTTCTTTGGAAATCCGCTCGCGCTCCTTGCAAGCTTCCTCCCACTCCTTGAAACGCTTTTCCTCTTTCGCGAGCTTTTCTTTCTCGGCCGTTAGACTCACCTGCAAAGAGGTTGCGCGGTCATGTTTGATTTGATGATCTACCCGGGCGGTTTTCAGTTTCTCTGGATCAAAATCCTGCTCGGCCTTCTTCACTGCTGCCGTCGCTGCCAAAAGTGCTTGTTGGGTAGTGGACTCTTCAACTAGCAATTTGGTCAGCTGCGTTTGGCGTGCCGGCAAATCGTCAGCAATTTTCTTGGCACCGAGATAGCGCTCATGACCAACACGGTTGACATCACGCTTCAATTGCTCACGTTTGAGATCGGCATCCAAATTGACGAAGGGTTTCAGATCTCCATCCAGCTTTTCAATCTGTGTGGCTAAACTTTTTGCCTCGCTGTCGTGTTGCTTGGCTTCGGTCTCTTTTGTGGCAGCTTTTTGCGACAAACCCTGAATCTCCGTATTGAGCCGAATCAATTGTTCAGAATATTGACTGAGAGTGGATTCTTCTGCGTTGCGAGTCTTCGCCTCGTCATTGAATGCCTTGATGCGCGTCTTGATCGCGCCGCTTGTTTTCTCCCACCATGCTTTCGCCTCGCTGACAAAGGTTGCCATTTGCTCTTGGAGATTAACAACCTTGGCCGGATCAAGTTTTTTGGGTGAGAGTTTCGATGCTGTGGGCATGGCGGTCAGCTGAGTCTCCCAAGCCAGCAGCCATTCATAAGACGCCACAGCTTCATCCGACGTTAAACTTTCAAGCTCGTCACGGTAGCTCTCAAGAGCTTCATTTAACTCGGTTTCCATTCCGGAAATTTTCCCGTGGGCAGTCCTGAGTTCCCCAAGCGCCTGTTCTGCTTTTTGATGGGCTTTTCCGCTCTGTTCAGATTCCTTTTCCAATAACTTTATGGCCAGTTTCTGTTGTTCCAAATCAGCCCGCACTTTGGAAGGATCAAACTGTCGGCACTTCTCTTTTAGGAACGGACAAATCCCGCCCCCAATTTCTTCGAGTTGATCTTTCAGTGTCGCATGGCGCTGCTCAGCCTTGGTTAGTTTGGCGTCGGCATCTTTCAACGCTTTGGCGGCTGATGATCCGGCTTTCTCGGCAGCCTTCAACTTGGTGCCGTCCCAGCCAGAAATATCCTTAGAAAGACGCGCTATCGTGACCGCGCCACGATTCTGCGACTTGACCAAACTGTCGAGCCCTTCAATGCATCCGCCAATCGTATCGCGATGCACCTCTGCCTCCTCAGCCTGTTTTGCGGATGTTTTAAAAACTGCCGCTGACGCCTCCAGGCTCATTTTCAAAGGAGTGATTTTTCCAACCAGACCCCGAGCATCTTTTTGCTTCACTCCAACCTGCAAACCAAACTCCTTAGCCTGCTCGCGCGCGGCCACGGACTTGGCTTGATGGGCAACGCGCGCCTTTTCGGCAATGTCACGGCTTTGCTTTAAGGTATCGCTTTTCTCTCTCGAAAGTTCCAACTGAACAAGAGTCTGAACGGCATCGACATGCGCTTTGTGGGCCGCATCATTATCCGCCAAAACCTTCACTGCGGACTTGGATTCATCGAGCTGTTTCTCGCCGGCCTCGCGAAGGGTCTTGGCATGGCCAGCCTTTTGGTTGGTCGAATTCAGGGCGGTATGTGAAGACTCGACCGCCTTGCCGGAGATCTCCAACTGATCTTTCAAGGCCAGCGCCACGTCGCGATCCTTACCAGCCTCCGCAAGAGTGGTTGTCATGGTAGCCACTGTTTGCTGAGCACTTTCAAGTATTTGAGGGCTGTTCGACCTTTCCTTGATGCGTTCGTTAATGGCAGCCTGTCTCGTCATATGCTCCCCACGCTGGACCTCAAATGTATCGACCGCGCCTTTTAATCGGTCGAAGCAATCGCGGAAAACATCCACCTCCAACAGGGGCTCGAAATAGCGTTTGGCTTCGGCAGGCTTGGAGTCAAAAGGCCAGGCCAATCGGCCTTGTTTCACACCCACCAACTTGCAAAAAATCTCGGACAGATGGCCCGGGTCTGGGAATTTTAAGAGCCGGCAAAGAAACGCAGACACTTCCTGGTCGCCTTCGGCACAAATGCTTTTATCGCTCAACTGAATCACTTTGGAGCGTCGCTTGGTTTGTTTTCCAACAGCACGTTCGATGCGATAAGAGTCGCCCTCGCAACTGAACGTCACATCGATCTCGCCCTCCTTGGCCCCGTAACTGAGAAAATATGTTTCGATTTGGAAATTCTCCTCGAACTGCGGTTCGGTCAGGAACAGCGCATAGCCAATGCTCTCAATCAACGTCGTCTTGCCGTGCCCATTGCGACCGGCCACGAGGTTGACGCCATTCTCGAAACCTATCGTGACACCGGTTCCGCTCGGGCCTTCGCCATAGGACTTGATGTTTTTTAGGCGTATGGACTGGATAATCATTGGATACCCTCCGTGGCGACAACCGGTTCTCCAGGAATTTGCGGTGGCAAAACCGGCGGGGGGGTGGCACCGGCCACACGAACTTTTTCGATGAGCGGAGACATGCCAATCTGGCCGGCTATCGCTTCGCCCGTTTGCCCTCCACGCACGAGCTCCTTCAATTCATAAAACAAATCGGCGAATGCCTGACGTTCTTCAGACAATCCCCAGAGTGGTTGATTATCTACCAACTGCAATATGGCCCGTCGCTCCAGTTCATCACGCGGTAATAAATCCGCACCAACCGCACCTCCAGCAGCGAAGCCATTTCCGATATTCAGACGAGTTGTGTCAATCGCCACGGCGAAGACGCTGGCTTGCTCAGCGATTTCCAGCGCCGCCTTGTTCAAATCTAGGGCGATGCGGTTAAGGTTCAAACTTCCCGTGAGCATGATTTCGATCACGGCGAACTTATCTGGGTTGCATTCCTTAATGGCCTTAATCGCAGCCGACATGAAGGCATCGGCACCGTTCTTCGTTTTGTTGCCAAAAACGGTGCAATCCAGTTCCACCCGCAAACATGGCCGCCGGGGATTCGAGCGGATTTCCAAAGAAACCGGCTGATCGGGACGGTTGAGATCAATTTCCAGCACGGCATAACCGCGCCCGACCGGTTTTCCATCCTTCCCACAGGAATAACCTGCCTCCCGCAAGTCGCAATTTTCGGGCGACCCGGGATTGCAGGCCCATCCGCCATAAAGCATAGGTTTGTGGATGTGCCCCAACGCGAGGTAGCACACCTTGTCTTCAAGCATCTGGAGGTCCTCTTTGCTGAATCCACCCCCTTCGCCCACAAAATATTCTGGGCCTGCATGCAATAGCAGCACTTGTGTCTTCCCAGCCGGTATTTGATCAATGATCTGCCGGACCTTGTTCGGGGTTGCTGCGCCAAGATAACCTGCACCCACAAACCGCACGCCACCGATTTCTAACCACGCGCCAGTGCGGGACTCGGCGTTCCACTCATTCAATCGAACACCCTCTGCGTGAAACTCGGGGCGAAGCAGCATCAAGAGGTCGTCTTCCGCCAAAAACCTCACCCAGGTCGGGGCATCGGTATTCACAAATTGCTTATCGTGATTCCCCTCGATAGCGATCACCGGGATGCCCGCGCTCTTGAGCAGTCGAAGAACTTCCTGAGCTTGCCGCAAATGGGGAGGTTCTACTTGGGGGCGGTCAAATAAATCCCCGGCGAGAAGAAACACGTCAGCCTTTTCGCGGATGGCCTCCTCGCCAATAAACCGAAATGCGGCAACGAAGTCATCATCCGGCAACCGGCCGTCTAGCCGCCTTCGTCCCAAATGAATGTCAGCTGCGTGGTAAATTCTCATGTGGCTGAGTTTTTATTTGCCGGCCTTCCTTACCTTCGCCACTTCGCCAGCACGCTTTTCGGTTTTCGTGCGCCATTCGTCTAGTGCATTAATGTCAGCCAATAATTCAGCTGGCTCAGGAACGTCTGTGCCACCCAAGAGGGCTTGATCGTGGGCATAATTGGAACACTTCGACATCCAGGAGTCGATAGTCGCGTAGTCGTCGTTATCCACAACGACCTCCTTTAACCGTTGAGTTTCGATACCCTTGCGAAAACGCAAAACCACTGAACGCAATAAGATTTCCTCGACAGCGCGTTCCCAGGCAATCCGCAGCTGCCGATATGCATCAGCTGTTTGTTTGCGATGCTCCAACTCATCCCCGGATTTATGAACCGTTTGGATTGCCTGCTGTCGGTTGCGCAGATATCCGACCCGCGCCTTGGTATTCATACCCTCAAATGGCAAGTCCGAATCAGCGACTCCAAAACCCTCTGCCCGTCTCATTACGCTCTGTGTCTCGAAGGGCACACCCGCATTCCCGGCTTCTTCAACCAATAGATTTAGAAAATATAGGTCGTGGGTGAAAATGATGACTTGCCGTTTTGCAGCCTCTTGGGCCAAACGCTTCGCAACGCGCTCACGCCGTTTATGATCCAATGACGACACAGGGTCATCAAAAACAACCCCACCAGAACCGCCGCCGATGGTGACTTCGGCGAGGAAGGAGCCGATGGCAATGGCCCGTTGTTCGCCCTCGCTGAGAATGTCCCCTGGCGTCTTGGCTTGCGGGACGTCTAGCTTCAGTTTGTGAATGGCTTTCCCTTTGTCCGCGCGGCTCTTCAGACTCACTTGAAGTGTCCCCACCCCGAGATTCTTGAACTCTTGGTTGAGCGCAGATGCCAATTCCTTCGACACGACCTTCTCAGTTAGGTCCGAAGCCTTGATTGAAATAGCGTTTGTCTTCACCGCCAATAGGCATTGGGTCAGTTTTGCCTGACGGTTGAGACGTTCAATCGCCGTCAAGACCGCCGATTTGACCTTGGCAAGTCGCATTCGATCCCCAAGCTCCTTAAACTGCGCTTGCAGTTCCGCACGTGCCTTTTCATCCGTCATCTTGTCCAATGTTTCCGCATTCTGATTAAGCCCGTCCGCTAACGCTTGGAGTCGTGCTGCGGAGCTGGGCGGCAGTGCTTCAACTTTGTCCCATTCCCCTGAACTAATCGCTGCCTTAATTTTGGCATAACGGCAGGAGAGAGCCGTCTCAATGGCTTTTGTGTCCGATGAAAGCAATGCGTCCAACGCAGTGATTTCCGCTAGCAACTCATCGTCCATTCCCAGCGAGACAGACTGCCCGGCAAAAATACCCTGCGCCTCTGCCAAAGCTTTATGCCGCGCCTTTGCTATTGTTTCGGCCTCCTGTTGCACAAATTTCTCAAAACGGAGCAACCGCTCTGCACCTTCGGTGAGAGGCTGCTGGCAAAGAGGGCATTGTGTGTCGCCCAATTCCGGAAATTTCTTCCCTGGATAGGCCACCACGGAGAACTTGCGCGCCGCTTCGAAGAGTTCCTTCCATGCGTCGCCACCGGTGCCGGGCAGCAGACTGGCATCCTCCGTGAACTTTTTTGCAGCCAATGCCGCCGCCGTTTGTGCGGCTTGGTAGGCATCTACAAGGCCGCGAAGCTTGGTAACGGCAGTATCGTCAACGATTGCGAGCTTTTGAATGACGCTTGTCGAAAGTCGCGCTATGCGACTCGCACCCAGCCGCAACTGCTTTGCCTTGTCCTTTGGGTTAACTTCCTTGAGGCTTCTATCGAGTTCCCCGTGTTTGAGCTCCTCTTCAGGCGTCATTGTCGCCAAGGCCGTAATTTGTTCTGGCTTGGTGTTACGGGAGAGGGTCACGATGATCCGACCGACAGAAGTATCACCAGATAAATCTGCAAAAGTAGTCGTGTCGGCAATGGACTGAGCCTGCTCCGCTTCGATCTTTAATTTGAGCTTCTTGCAGGCACCTGCAAGTCCTTCCAAAATATCCAAACCATAAGGCACGTAGGCGTAATCGCCTTCATCATCCAAATAGCTTCTTGCACAGCACGTATCAAAAACTGCCAGGGAAGAAAGCACCGGATCGCCAGCTTTGCCATTAACCCAGCCGACCTCCTTGGTGACGCCATCAACTGCGATCTCAAACGTGGCCTCTGCATTACCAATTTGATCTGCTGGCAAGAAGGCGTTTGGATGAATTGATTCGCTCTGGTCGCGTGCTCGACAGGCACGTTTGAGAACGCGGGAATAACCAGACTTTCCTGAACCGTTATCCCCATAAATCACCGTAAGACCAGTGGCAGCAAAAGGTAGGCGTTGTTTTGCTGCAATTCTGTTAACATGTAGAAGATTTTTTATCGCCAAGACTTTCACCTGCGTGTTGTTTGCAGCTACCGATGGGATTTGGTCAGCGCTCAACTTCTTAGCCGTTCTACCCTGCGGATCTGGTATGCCATATTCCAACTTGAGCAGTGCGAAGAGGTCATCTAAATCCTCATCCGCAATTACTCCCTTTGCGAATAGGCGCGCGATGGCGTCACTTTGCCAAGTGGGCAAACTTTCAGACCAAGTCAGGATTTCTTGAAGAATAGACATAAGATGGTTTTTGTCAGATTCACTAGGCGGGTTTGGTCATAAATTCTTCTTTCATGTGGAACTAGGCCGCGAAATGATTCCGAGCAATTCCAGCTCAGGCTGGCGGAAAGGCAGATCAAGAGTTGGGAGGGCGGCACGGGCGACCGTCTCGGCTTGGTCTAATGCTGACTGATCTCCGGGAGGAATGTTTGCCGTTGGATTATCTTCAATGCTCCCAGGCTTGATCTCAATGGTGATCGCATTCAATGATTGCAGAACTTGCCAATCCTTGAGCAACCGAAACTTGTCTCTTTCCTGAACGACTCCGAGGACAATAGATTTGGGTTGGGCGGGATTTCCCGTGATTCGATCATAGGTCCGGAAGACGAACAACAGGCCGGAGGTTTCCCCGTGGTGGGACACGCCGTAGGAATCCGTCAACTGACACGCCTGTGCCAATGCCGCGTCGAAGACCCGGCTGCCAATGCCGAGGATCGTGCCCTTTTTCTGAGAAGGCGGGCGGCGCTCAAAATGAGCGTCCTCGTAACGGGGTTTGATGCCCGGCGTGCGTTGCCAGGAATCGGGCGTCTTGAAGGCGAGCATGCCCCCGGCCTCTGTGACCTGACGCCGGTTGTAGCGCAGAGCGAGGCGGAAAAAAGGCGACAAGTCCGGCAAGTCGAGCTTGGGCACTTTTTCAGAGACCTGAGCGAAATCAAAATGCTGTGCGTGCCCCAACAAGTCCTGAACCACGCGAACCGCATCCTCGCCGCCCATTTGTCCAGTCTGCTGGTCGAACCATTCCTCCAATTTGGCGCGCGGCACCTGATCGGCCGTCGAGAACACGGCATCCAACATGCCGGGGCGAGCGATGCCTAGGACGAGTTGGTGCAAATCCTCCGGCTCTTCGGCAACCGCGTTAATGGAGCGGCGGATACGCTCAAGTTTCTCGTTCAGGAGTGCCCATATGCGCGACTCAACCGTGTCCGGATTCTGAAAGAGCATCACCTTGACGATGTCGCGCTGTCCAATGCGATTCAGTCGCCCCACGCGTTGGTGGAGGCGCATGGGATTCCAAGGAAGATCAACGTGGATCAGGCGCGAACAGTGCTCCTGAAGGTCTATGCCTTCGCCCGCCGCCTCGGTGGAAATTAGGAAACGAACTGCGCCTGAATTGAACCGATCCTTGGCCGATTCGCGTGATTCACGGAGGTCGCGCAAAGTTCCGGAAGGCGTCAACACGGCCGGCAGCGCCTCATCGCCATTGATAAATGAGGCACTCTCCGTGCCGAACTCGCGCCAGAGCGCGGCTAGCAGCAGGGCCTGAGTGACCTTGTATTCCGTGAAAAATAGAACCGATTCGCCGGGGGGGAGCTGGCGGACGTGAGCGATGATGGTCGCGATCTTGGTTTCAATGACAACCCGGTCTGCTGCGGCGATTAATTCGGCAAGACGCTCGCACTCGTTTTTCATCAGCTCCAGGTAAAGCGTGGCAATCTCGTCCTCCACAACTGGGTTTAGTGAATCAGGGTCATCACTGAAGCGTTCGAGCCGCCGGGTGGCGTCGGTGGCGGGCGGCACGAGGCGCTGCACGTTGGAGGAAATCACGCGTAACTTGGCAAGACGTTTCTGCAATGCGCTGCGGACTGCCGCGACAGAACTGGAGGCGAGTTTTTGGAGCGCAATCAGGACCAGCATAACGGTGCGGCCCCGGTCGCCCTGAAGGCCGGTGGCATACGCGCGGCCAGTGGCGATGAAGTCCGTCATCATCTGGTAGAATGCGGCCTCCTCCGGGTTGTAGTGATAAGGGATGTTGCTGACTTGGGGTTCTTGAAACAAACGCTCCCCGCGCAGGTTGGTGACGTGATACTTATTGTTGCGCACGAGCGCCTTGGGCAAGAGAGCCAATTGCGGCTCAACGGGGCGGCGTGGATCAAATAGATCGGGACGCACAAGCGACATGAGGGCGAGAAAGCCGTAGTGCTTGCCGCGATGCGGAGTGCCCGTGAACAGCAGCAGCGACTGGAGCCGGTCGGCATCCTGCAATTTTTTGATGAGGCGATGCGCGAGGGTCATGCCGGCCTGCTCGTCCACATTGAGGTGGTGCGCCTCGTCCACAATGATGAGATCCCATGGGTCGGTTTGAAGCATGCGATCATGTCGGCCATCGCGGTCCTCGCGCAAGGTGTGGAAGGAAGCGACCACGTGGGGGTTAAGTTTCCAGAAATCGACCCGTGTTGAATCGAGCTCGGGATCGTATTGGGCCATTCGAATGTCAAACATGGTGAACAGTCGTTCCTGCCACTGCTGCACCAACGAGGCGGGACAAAGGATGAGGAGGCGGCGAATTAAACCAAGGTGAAACAACCGCCAAAGAATCAGACCGGCCTCGATCGTCTTACCCAAGCCAACGTCATCAGCAACTACCCAGCGGACAGGCCAGTGCTCGGTGACCTTGCGGCAGACCCAAAGCTGGTGGGGATACAAATCGATGCGGCTGGGTGAGAAAACTCCCCAAGTGTCATTGACCGCGCGAATGGACTCACCAAGCAAGCGCAGTGCGACGGTGGAGGCATGCCCGGGCAGGCCTTGAAGGTAGCTGTCGGCCGCTGAGCGCAAATAAGTCAGCTCGCGGGTGAGGCATTCCTCGATGCCGCGGGAGAAGCGAACCAGCGTGGTCTCGCCCTTGGAATACTCGACCACTCCGCGACCAAATGTGGCGTGATTTACGGGGCTGCCGGGAGGAAGTAAGTTCATAGCGGTTAGAAGGAGAAATTCCTGGGTGCGGCGTCGAGTTCGGGACTATCCATGGCCTCGGCTTCGAAGTCTTCCCGCAGGACTGTGATGCGGAGGCTCTTGTTCTCGGCGAGAATCTGGAAAGGCAAGTCAAAGGAGTGTTTGAAGGTAGGGTCCAACTTCAACTCGGTGCCCATGGCCTGAAGTTCAGAGAAAATGGCCATCGAAGCAGCGGCGCCGGCGTCTCCTTCCGAAGTGCCAAAAAGCTGTGTGCATAGCCGGCGCACCTTGCGAATCGGCGTGAAGGCAAACTGGTAGCCGTGGGGATTGGACAATCGACCAAGCCGATAGAGTTCGCGGAGCAACTGGCAAGTGCCCATGCCGAGCATGCCGCTCAGAGGCGGGGCAACGATGCCCGTGCCGGAGAGGGCGGGATTGGCGTTTGGGCTGAACACCAAATTGAAGGCGTCAGGCTGTGTGGAGCTCTCGGCAGCACGCAGCGAATGGAGGAACGAATCGAGGTTTCGGGACACCGCGTAAAAAGCAATAAACTGACGCATTTGAAAATGGAACTGGGTGTTCTGGATGTAAGCGCCCAGGTAGTCGTCCAGCACAGTGAATAAAACATTCGGGTCATGGGATACCCGTGCAAGAACATCCACCCAATCATTCTGGACGAGGAAACGGGTGAAACTTTGGTCCCGGCCAATGCGATTGAAGCCAAGAGGAACCAAGGCAGCTTGGACGAAGAGCAAGAGCCAGCGCGCCTGGGCGGAAGGTGCTGTGGATGCGTCCCACTCGTCTTCACCCGGCCAGGGCAAGGTGCCCGGGAATCCGGGCGGGTAGGTTCGGGCCTCGTAGTCTGCCGTCCACGTAGCGTGTTCCCGAGTCCACCATTCCGAGACGAGGCGGAAAGCGACATCGGCCTCCATGACCTGAACGGCGGGGGGAAGTTCGATGATGCTGACCTCGATGGGTGTCTGCGTAATGATAATACGGCCGCGCGAGAATTTGCGTTCCAATTCGTTCTGGTCGGGAGACAACAAACTTTGGAAGGCGGACGTCGCACGTTGCGTGTCGAGCCACGGCCGTTTCAACTCGTCGGCCAGTTGCTGGCCCAGCTCGCCTTCGATGAGATACCTGAAGATGGCAGGGAGTTGTTCCGGCGAAGCCTGCCTGACCCATGCTGCCAGCATGATCGCGTTGGCCGCGAGTTGTCCCCGGGCCTTCACGAAGAAATGCAAGGCCGCCTCCGAATAGCCGGTGGAAAGGACGGCGGATGCGGGGGCGAACTTCGCACGGTCGGCCTCGTCCTTATCAATAAGGTTGTCGAGTGATCGAGGGCAGATGAGATTTGGCGCAGGATAATATTTGCCGTCTGAGGCAAGCAGCTTGGCTTGGTTGAGCGAGGACAGGAGCGGCTGCACTTCGGACGAATAAGGACTAGAGGTGTCGAAGAGCGCCTTGCACTGGAGGAAGAGCTGGCCGAGGCGCTCGCCGATCAAATGGTTCACCTCCTGGTTCTCACCCAATTCGGCGTTCAGTGCGGTGCGCAAGTTCAATTCGCCTTTGAGTTTTTGGGCAGGCAGCGTTTGCTTGAGAAACTGGGCGACCTCGGCGTCAACGGTCTGCCCGGGGGGAAAGGCTGTCTGCGCGGAGACCCATTCGGCGATTAGCGCCAGGCAACCGTTGGCCTGATCGGCCAGCAGGCCTGCGATGGAAAAATGAACGTCGCCACTTTTTACCAGACGGGCGTAAGCACCGGGAAGGTTGGATGGGATGGCGGAGCGTTGCTGGATCAGCCGAAGCATGGCACCGGTGGACTGTCCCCAAGCGATATAGCCCAACACTTGGCCGCCATCGCGCAGGTTTTCCCATTTACAGACGGGCCAGGTCCGGGTCATTTCGTTCCAAAGTTGCAGCCACCAATTTTCGAAAGAGGCGGTTGAATGCAGGTCCAGCTGAAGGGCGAACGCGTCCCAACGCGCCTGCGTCTCATCATACAATTCGAGTAATGACTGAAGCCAGGTGTGGGCCACCTCTTCGGCAATCTGGCGATTCACCGGATTGTTAAGCGCAAGCCGCTGGCGACCGGCATCGGGTTTGAATGGAGCGTTCACAGCCCAGCGCAAATCCGAGTGCTCGGTGGTGGGCGTGGTAATCCACAGGCGGGGCAAACTCTCCGGCAAATGAGATACGCCGCTGGCGTCCAACTGAATCAGCACCGAGGCGGGGCGTTCGTCAGCGCGGAGCGGGCAGCGGAAACAGAGATAAGCCTTTTGGGCGACCTGGATGTGCGTAAGCCGGCCGGAGTCGGTCAGTTTTTCTTCGTGGCTGGTGATGGTGACGCTGTCGTCGCCGTTTTTTACGCTCAACGTGCGGATGCGGCGGGAGAAAATGGCCAGCAAGGGTGCGATGCACGTGAACGCGTCAAAAGCCTTGGAGAGTTCTTCGGCCTTGGTGTCAGCAGCCCATTTGAGGCGAATGGCCGTAGGCACTAAACCGGGAACGCCGAGCGAGTCTGCCCACTCGCGCAAGGCTTTGGCGTTATCGAGTGGCAACGGCACCGGGAAGAAACCGCCACGAATCTCAAAGGCCAGCCGGCCACTGATCACCTCGGGTTGGTCCGCCACAAAAAAGACCGTTTTGAAACCGAGGCCAAAGCGGCCGGTCACAATGACCGGCTGATCGGCACTGCCGACACCCTTGTCGGAGAAATTAAGGGTGAGCATTTTCTGCAGGTCCTGATCGTAGCCGCGCTTGAGACCGTGCAGAAAACCAGCGAAGGCGTGGCGATTGATCGGGCGTCCCCAGTGGATCAGCTCCAGCTGTCGCTGGGTCGCATCCAAGTGGACTACGAACTGGCGCTCGTGTGGGTGGAGTTCTTGCTTCATCTCCTCCCATTCGGCGACGGCGTCATCGGCGTTCTGAAACAATTCAAGCGCTACCGAATCGAGACTGTATTGGAAGTCGGTCATTTTGCGACGCACGGCCTCAACGAGCGTGCGTCGGGTGGCTTCGTCCTCGGGTGACTGCAAAAGGCTCACCAAGGTGCGTTTGGCCTCGGTGATAAGTTTTTCGGCTTTTTCGAGCTTCTCCCTGGCCCGTGCAGGGGATCTTGTCTGGAACAAATCGGCATCCACCCGTGCCTGGCGCGCATCACTGAATTGCCGAAGCACCTGTTCGAATTCCGGAATGCTGCGCACCGCCAATTCCTTGAGGCGCGCCTCGGCCATGTCCAATAGGTAAAGCTGACTGCGCCGCAGATCGGCCTGACCAGCATCCGCCACCTCGCCCAACACCTCCTTGAGGTTGCTCGGGCAGAGACTCGTGACGCCATTGCAGTGAACCTTAAGCAGGATGGTTTCGATCGTGGATGCGAAGATGGCGACGGGATCGGACAAATCATCGGGTCGTTCGATGGCGCGCAAACGCAAGCGATGACATTCGGTTTCTGGACGATGCTGGTAAAAGTAACGACGCCAAAGCTCAGAAGAATCCCCAACGATGAGCGTATTGATGTCCGTGGTCAGGTCTACCGTCACCCTGTCACCGGTGATGGTTTGAGCGTGCGTGCTGCGGCCATGGACAATCTCGATCAGAAAACGCTGGGAACGGACCTCGTTGATGACTTTGGTGCGTTGTTCGCCCAGTAGATAGGTTAGAAAATCGTCCGGGTCCTGACCGAATCCAGCTTGGAGCAGTTCGCGGAGAAGGGCCAGCATGGTGGGGTGGCTGCCGAGAACGGCCACCAGCGCCGCTGGGAGGATTTCTCCCACGTTGCCGTTCCGAAACGGCTGAAGGTAGCCAGCCAAGATTTTGGCTTGGGCGGGAAAATCCGGCTCGGAGTCCAATCGGTTATCGCCCAACTCCAAGCGGCCCTGCACGGCTCGTTGGGCAGGAGCGGCGGTGCCCGGCTGAATTGGTGCGACCCGGATGGCCGATAGAATGTGGTCCTGTTCCTGACACAACTGGGCGGCAGGATCGAGATTGGCGGAAGGCCAAATCAACTGGCTGGCGAGACGCCACTGTCCGCGCTGGTTCACCAACGACAGACGCGGAAGCATGGGCACGACCACAGTGTCGGCGACGGCCTGCCGCAGGTAGGCATCAAACGCAATGCGGGTTGGTGTGGTCGCCAACTGGGAGAGCACGCGCTCAAGGCGGATCACGCCGTCTTGTTCATAGGCAAATGGCCGCAGAATTGCCGGCCAGATGTGTTCTCGCAACAAAGCATCCCACTCATCGCTTTCAGCCTGGCTGGGCAGCCGCCACAGTTTGGCCAGCAGTCCGGCGCCGGGAAGCTCGGGCAGGGTTTCGACGGACGGGAGAAACTTGTCCAACTCCGGGGGCAACGATGACTCAGCCAAACCGAGATGCCAATCTGGCTTATCCTTCAGCCAAAGGCCAAGGAGTCCCAGCGCCTCCTCGATGTTGGGGAAATATTTCTTGAGCGTGGCGAAACCATCGTGCCCGACCACGGCTTCCGACAGCGCGCGAGTCCCGGCCAGCCCGTCCTCGGCGGGATCGAGCAGTTCGTGAAGCTCCACCTCCAAGCCATCGATCATGATGATGGAGTCAGGTGCGAGGCTGCCGGCGGACGACAAGGGCAGCCATTCGGTCTGCTTCAATTTTGGACCTAATCCCCGCACCGCCAGATCGCCGTGGCTAAGCGCCTCCATGATCAGCGGCGCCCAAGCGCATGCGTCGGAGGATTCGAGGCAACGGCGCACCACATAGTTCCAGTCCAGCGTGGCATCGTATTCTTCGCCCTCAGCGGTAGTGTTCCGGAAGAGTTTTTCCTGAACGGTCGCGGCCAACCCGTCCTGGACGCGCTCCACGATTTTTGTGGTGGAGAGGAATCGTTCCCACAGCGGCAGGAGTTCTTTGGGAATAGAGGCCTCGAAGTTGAGAGTTTGGAGGACGAACAGATCGCCCAGTCGTCCATCGGCAGCCGCAACGGACACGCGTTCGTTGGATTGCCCCCGCAGGTTGTGCAGGCGCAGTTTGCGCAGGAGAGCAATCGTGCCGTCGAGATTCGACTGGCCGACCTGGAACAGACCGTGCAGCAACGTGGCGATATCGGAGGCAGACCATTCGGTGGCCGGGAATTCCAGCGTGCTGAAGTCGGCCTGGGCGGTCATCAACTCCTCCCACGCGCCCAGTTGGTCAATGGTGGACACCGTCAGGTCCTTCTGAGCCTGAGGGCTAAGGACCGAGGCCCACTGCTGATGCAGGAGCCGCCAGGAATTTTCCCCGCCCTCGTGAATGAGCAACTGCTTGATGAGACGACTCCAGATCAGCATGCCTGGCTGCGTTGATGGCATGAACAGGAAGTGTTCGCGGTCCTGCGCATGGGCGGCGTGGCCGTGCATCAGGTAGCGCACGGCCAAGCGCAATGAGTCCGGCAGGCCGGGTTGAGAAATGAAGTGGCGCACCAACTCGGCCAGCGCGGTGAACTCTCCCAGTGTGGACTGCGAGACGACAGCGGATGCGGCAGTGAGAGCATTAAGCAGAGGCGGACGTTGGCCCGTGAACCACCCAGGGATGGTCCATTCGGCGATGATGCAAGACCAATCAGGTAAAGCAGGGTGCAACAAACGCAGCCAACCATCCGTCTGGGTGGCGGGTGCGAATAGTTGATCGGCCGCAATCGCAGCGTCCCATTCTCCCGCACTTACGCGCCGATGGACCCCGGTGCGAGCCACACGCACCGGCAGGAGTGGCAGAGTGGAAACTCGCTCACGGATGGCGGGAGTCAGGGAGTGTGTTTCATGCAGGTAAGTTAAGAGGGCGTTGATCCAATCGGCAGCCGCCTGATCGGCGGTGGGGCTGAGTTGCACACCATCCAACAATTGCAGCACTAAATTCTCAGGCCATTTTTGCTCTGCGCCGTCGTAGAGGCCCGGCAGATCTTTGTCACTACCACGAGCGACCAGCGTAACGAGTTCGCTCAAGCTCGCCAGCTTGGGAAGGCGGGCGAGGACTTCGCCAGTGGCGGAAATCCTGGGGATGAAAAGAACCGTATTGCCGACCGGAACGAGTTCCCACTTCTCAGCGCCTGACCGCCAGCGGGGTCGCCATGTTTCAAGGTGACAGACGGCGTCCCTAAAGTTCGACCAGACTCCTGTCTGCTGGATGGCGTGTGCGAGTTCGTTACATTGGGGATTGGTAAATGACTCTTGATCTGCAAAAGCGGCGAGGGCGGCAGGAAGCCTTGCCAGTGTCCCTTGTGTTGCGAGGATGCGATTCCATTCGACACAGACCCGAATGGCCGTTGAACCATTGTGGCTGAACGCGTCGTCCAAGCCATCAATTCGCAACCGCTCGGAATCCAAGAAGAAGAACCCATGGAGGTTCAGCGTAATGGGACGACGGATTGTGGGGAGTTCGATGCGGCCAACACCGGGCGGTTGCTTGCCCACGGGGAAAAAGACGCACCAGCGCACGTCAAGACTGCCGGGCGACTTGTCTTCGTTAACAGCACCCCATGTGAGCAACGTGGCGAAGTGAGCTTCGCCTTTGACCGGACACCCGGCCTTGCTCCTGTCGCGCGTGCGCTGGACTACCCGGGGCCAGTCCGCCGCAGTCTTAAGCTGATCAACTGCCTGATCGGGTAGTCGCCCCGCAAATCCGCAGTAGCGCAACGGAGTCTCACAATCAGCACGCAGCGTTGTTTCGCCACTGACAAATTTAACAGAATCGGATTCTGAATCCGGCGCTGGGATTCGCTCGCTCTTCTGCGGGAACTCCCAAATCAGAGATGTCTGCTTTCCACCGTTGCCGTCCATGATCGCAATCCGTTGCAGGTTTCTGAGGGAAACAAGCGAAGGAGCTAACGTCTGCAGCTCCGTGGCGAGCTTTTTGATAAAACTCGGATCTTCACCGGGCAAACCGTTGTCGAAGCTTTCCCGATCGTCGCCATCTTTGGTGTGTAATTCGCATCGCAGGGGAAACCAAAATGCAAGCCAGGGGTCACTTTCGCTGTAGATGTCTGCAAAGTGTTTCCTTGTCTCAATCAGAAGAATGTCCCCGCTTTTCTCGAATTCATCCTCCCAGTCCTGATGTCGCCAACCGTGCCATGGGTTAAAGAAGTCGGTGATGGAGTCGTCCGGCCAGCCTTGATTTCGGTCCGTGCGGGCGATGATGAAGAACGCCTCGCACCAGGCGAACACACTCTTCAGGCCCTTGCCGAACCGGCCAATGGCCCGTTCCTCCGTGCCCTTGGTTCCGAGGTTAATCTGGGTGATAGCGTCCCGGTTCTCTTGTGTGAAAGTTCCGTTGTTGGCGACCAGCAATCCCGGGCCTCGCAGCAACGAATGGGGTGAGGCTGGGTCGCCCGGGAGATAAAGCATTTCCATGCGCGAAGCGCCGGAGTCTTCCGCGTTTTGGATCAACTCCTTCAAAATGCTTCGCGACGAGCCATAGCCACGAAGCAGGTCCCGAATGCTCTCAATGTCTGCTTCCGGTGTATGGCGGACGCCACCTGATCGGCGTGCACTAAAGGATTGAGCGTTGGCAGACATTGGTTTTAATCGTAGTTCGCCGCGTTCATCCGGTTCACAATGGGGAAGGCGCTTAGAGTGTAAGACACGGCATCGAGTTGGATGTCATTGGTTTCCGGGACGGTGGGGCCGGTAGCCTCCTCCTTACTTTTGACGATGGGGGTGGCTTTCATCGGGTGCGGCTCCCTGTGCTTTCCAATTGCCTCAGCCCAGCCTCAATAACTAGCTGCATGGCTTTGATGACTAAGTGCCCGTAAACCTTCCGAATCTCTGCCGTGTAGTCGAAAACTGCGCCATGTGCAACGGCGTCACGGCACTTTACGGCTAATCGCAACACGCGTTCTGCGGTTGGCTTCTCCGCCGGGCTTAAGTCCTCGGTCAACCAGAAGATATTGGCGGCAGTGAACAGACCGTTCTCGTCCATCATTTTGTATTGAACACGATAGTGGGGCACACCACCCCTGCCAGAGATTTGGTTCTGGAGAACACTTCGACCTGCAAAGAGAAGTGTCTGACGAAGGAACGGCTCGAAAAGTAGCATTAAGAAAAAAAATCCGGGCATTGAGTCAATCGAGTGAGCCGGCGTGACCCAGCTTTGCATTCCAATTTGCAACGGAGAGCTTAAGCACGGAGTAACTGCACGTAAATAATCCCGGATGTGTCGTCTCCACGCTTCGGCTTCTCCAATGTTTTGCAGCAGATCGCAACGGACGGAATTTGCAAAACCGATCTCTTCACCCGTGAGTAGAAAGTGTTGTGCCCACTGGCGATCACATGTTCTCCCGCCACGTTCCAATTCCAGGGCCAAATTGTTTAAGGCCGTCAATATCACAAATGACACATTTGCTGGTAGACTCCCGTCTTGCGACAAATCCACCGCAGCGACACCATGGCCAGAAAGTATTCCAGATTGGCGTAACATGTCTTCGCGGCGTCCTTCAAGTTCAAGAAAAGAACCGTGCATACAGCGATTGCGTATATTCCAAGCATCGGTGCTAAAGATGCGCTTGAGTGTGTCACAAAGCCGTTCTGAAATTTGAGTGTGGAGTAGAAGCACCTCTTCGAGAGGATGATCTGGGGCACAAGGTTGAGGGCAGAACGAACGCAATAAAAACTCAATACTGGCGAGCGACATTAATACAAGCGACGTATTCTCATATTGTGTGTAGACCAGCCTACGCCCTGACTCAACAAGTTGCTGCGTTGCAAACGAGGATTGTGCCAGAAGTTGAGGGTCTATTGGGCGATTAATATTCAATGCGCGGTGAAAAAAGCCTGCGTTTGCCGCGATGGCGGCCGACTCGCTCTGCACTGCGCTTAGAAGATTGCTGTGTGTCAGAACGGCATTTGGCAATGCGGCGCTGGTAGGAGGAACGACGGGGACCGAAAAGTCATCCTCATTATTCGAGGCGAAATGGCGGTTTTGTATCGAGATGACATGACCGGGCAAACCCAAATCGCCGGTATTCATATCGTTGAGAGCTTGCGGTAATTGACTAAAGGGGAAGCGCCAACGTCGCAGGTGGTAGATCAATAGACACTGATTAAGAATCACTCCTTCCCCATGAATTGCACCTGACTGTCCGAGCTGAAAAAGTTCTTCACTTAAAACATCAGCCACCCCCCCATAAACTTCATGGTCGGCAACCAAAGATATTTCTGTCGTCCCTTCTCTACTGGTAAGTGATGCAGCTATCATGGGGCGCAATACATTTTCAACTTTTGAGCGTGAGGGTAATCCGACTCCGTTAGAAATGCAGGATGCTGCGGCTAGAGCACGAAACTCACCGGGTCCTGCGATCTCATCAAGGATGAAATGAATTGCTGATTCAACAGTCACAATCCCCACGCGAACTGTCGGCTGTCCAATAGTCGCAATCTGAGGGTCAATCTGTAATGGAGAAATGGAGCTTAGAAAGCTTCGTGCTCTTTGAGCCAATTGACGCGTGATGTATTTACGCCATGCTGCCTTCCACAGCTCGGGGTTCTGAGTGTAGCAATCTCCGACTAAAGTTTCTGACCTGTTCATGGAATGGCAACGATTCTGTTTATGATTTAAAGGAAGGGCTGCCAGTTCGTTTGTGCTGCCTGCTTGGCTTGATCCTCCCACCACGTGCCATCCATGTCCCGACGCCCATTGGATTCAAAGAAATCGCCTCCGGGCCAATATTGGCGGTCGCCTGTCTGATTCACAATCAACCCAGTGACCCGCGGAAGATTGTGTCGCTGAGTCCATTCATTCAAATCATTCAGGCCGTGCTTTTGCAACAACCGCCCCCAAGGCAAATCCGCGTGAGCCGGCGCAGCACCGAGTGCCACGCAACATTCCTTGTAGCCGAGATACGTGCCTGGGTCGCCCGGCACAAAGCCGGCAGTTGTGGCGTGTTGCACGATCAGTTTCAGGAGTGCTCGCCCCTGATTTGAAAGATCGTTGCGCATAATATTCTGACTTTTCACACTCATAATTCAGTGCTTTTAGGCTTCTTTGATTCCTCTTTTGCAGTCGCAATCATTCCTGGTGCAGTGATTAAAACTAAATGTCTCAATATTTTTCACGACCTGCTCCCCGCAACTGGAAATAATGACATCTCCTCATTCGCTGGCGGCTTCGCGGAGCGAACGCGGTTGAAATGCAATTTGAGCTTAGCGACGATGTTCTCCTTGTTCAGCGCAGTGGTCGCGGCCTTACGGATGACCCCAAGGAGTTTTTCAGGGTCTGCTCCGGGGCACAAATCGTTCCAAAAAGACTTTCGGTTAATCCATTCTTCTGGGTGAAAAAGGCTATCGCTGCCGTGCCATGGTAAATGTGCGGATTCGGAATCCAGATAGAACGCGAGTTTTAGATCGAGTTGCTCCGGCTTGTAGCCGGCAAATGCTTTGCGGAGAAAGTAGCGGAGATAAAGCGAACGGCGACGGATCTCCGCGCGGTCAGCGGCATCTGCCTTCGCACGAACCAGAATCCGCACATGCAACAAGTCGTCTTCCTTGATCGTATAAAGCAGGTCGAGCGGGATGCTCACATGGCGCACGTCTTTAGGTTCATCCCGCGTGAATTCGTCCACACGAGCGTGCAACTCCTTTGACGATGGCAGATTTTCCATCCGTCCCAGCGAAACCACTTCATCGGCATAAGCCGCGAGCCGGCCGGGCACTAACAGGAGCAGATTGCCGGCGGTGATGCCTCGCGCCTTTTCGAGCTGCAACGCTTGCAATGCCGCAAACCCCTTTTGGAAGACGCCATCCTTGGCATTCAGACTCTGATAAATGGCTTCCGCCTCGCGTCGAATCTCCTCATCCGAGCGCCACCAAATGCCTCGCCGCTGGATTTGAGTCAGAAATTTCACGATGTCCTCAACGTGTGGACAAGCCTTGGGGCGCTCTGCAACCGGTTGCGCCGCCATGACGGACCAGATGGTTTCGCGGTTGAACACCTGAGAAAACCGTTCCGGTTGAGCACGCAAAAACTCAACCAATGCTGAACGGAAGAACTGGGGCGCGCTCGAAAAAGCCTCGTGGATCAATTTGTAAACGACAAAGATCGGCGCGGACTCCTCTCCCAACCCGTCCCAAAGAATATCTTCCGGCAATGAATCCATTCTGCCTGCCTGCCCGCCCAGGATCGCCTCGCGCTTTGGGAACGACTTGATGCGCTCCATGATTCCGTCGGCGATTTGTTGGCCGATCTTTTTCGCCACCTCGTCAAACGATGTCGGCGGCATGGACGGCTTAGGCGACTCTTTGTTGATGTATATTCCGGGGTTCACATTCGCGCTCCTGGTCAGACTGCCCTTTTCTCCTCAACCGCCTCGGCCTGTTTCAGCGCCTCCAGCTCAAGGGGTAATTCATCTGAAGGCTCAACCGTCTCGCCCAGGAATCTCTCGATGTCTTGCCCCTGGAGGAACGGGGCAGTCTTCACGCGGTCGTAAAGTTTAAGCAATCGGCTCTTGGCTCGCTCCAGCACTGTATTGAACGTCAGTGGGAGGATACGCACACGATCATTCATCTCCTTGCGTTCGCCGCTCTCGGCAGCCTCGATCTGCGAGCCGAGCACATAGCAGGTGACGCGGGAATAATCCACGAGCAAGCCCTTATTAAAAAGTTCCTTCACGTATCCCCAGCACTGGTTCTTTTGTTCACCGCCGACCACGATCCCAGGCCGCTTGAGTTCCACAATTACGAGACGATCCACCCCGATCTCTGCGTTGGAATCGTCATACTTGGGATACGAGTAAAGGCCCGCCGTTCCATCTGGCAGCACAACAAAATCGGGGCGCTTGAGTGATCCTTGGATGTCCCTCTCAAACAACTTCTGAATGACCGTGCTCATGCCCTGGTTCGACGTAAACTCGATGGTTTCAAACTCAGGCCCGAAAATCCAAAGGCCACGATGGAACAAAGGTTGGAGTTCCTGAACTTCTTGCGTGTCAGTGGCCGAGGTCTTCGCCAGCAGTTCGTCCACCAGTTTCAGGCGCACTTGCAACTCGTCGAGGACGATCTTGGCCATGTCCACCGTCCAGTCTTGCAAAATCGTGTGGAGGTCATCCAGTTGATCGGGGTTCAACTCGTGCAGCTTGTGTAGTAGCGCGTAGCGTGAACCGGAAATTTCCAGATTGGCGAGCACGCCCGACAAACTCTGGAGTTCCGGCTGTGAAAGACTGGGGCAGGCTTCCTGCGCCTGCTCAACAAATTCGTTCCACTTCTCGCGACTCAACGGCGTCATCTGACGGAGAACCGCCGCGTTCGCCCGCCGAACTTCCTTCGTGGTTTCGTCCCGCCGATCCTTGGCCAGATTCAAGATGCGTTCGCGCAGCGTCGGAAGCACCTTCTCTCGCACCTTCAGGTAAAGCTCATTGTCTTCATTGAACCCGCTCCAGTCCGGCCTCACTGCGTCGGTCGTGGCAAGGCAGTCCGCAAAAATGATGAACGTGAAACGCTTGGCCTCTATTCTCCGCCCATCAACCATGTCATCAAAACCGTTCCCGCTCCAACCACACTTACCCACCAAGCGACCGTTCACATGCCAGGCCACACCATGTTGCTTCGTCGTCCGGTCTGTGCGTTGGGTGTCAATCATCAGAACGCGGACAGGTGTAACGTCCGGGATTTCCACCTGGAACTCCTCAACGCCCTTCCGGTCAATATCTTCAAAATCAACGCGAACGGAGTTTACGGAAACTTCAAAGGCTGGGTCAGTTAGAAATCGTTTCCCTAGTTCAGACCGAATTGATTCGGCTGACAGCGGCTGTTGCCCATCTTGAACAACCTCAATCACCGTCCCCGATTTTGATGACTTGCGTTTGCTTCGCTTGGACAAATCAATTGGTTTTGCCACGCCCCGGCGCACTGCGTAAGTAACTTTCTGTCCCTCTGCCGATGTGGCGACGGTGTATTCGTTGCCAAAGCAAAACGCAGCAAACCGGCCAATACCGTTCCGACCAAAAACTGCCCGCTGTGCTTGGTCTGGTCTCCCCACGACAGCAACAGTTGAACCCTGCTCCTTGATGCGATCATAGGACAACGTAAGCCAGCGTCGCAGAAACTGATCTTCGGTCATGCCTTCCCCATTGTCGGTGACGCGCAGATGCTCACTACGCTGAGTAGGCCAGTCAATCGCGACTCGCGTCGCACCAGCGTCCCAACCGTTGGCCACCAACTCGACGATTGCGCTGACAGGATCGTGAAGCAGCATTCGCCCCGTGTATTGCTCCAAGAAACGCGGGTCAAAAAGTAGTTGCTGCTCTTGCTTTACGTCGTCTGGCTTCATGATTCTTTCGCCTTTCTTAACGCCCCTTCGAGCGAACTCGTCTTGGTCTGTTTCAGAATCTCGGCCTCGTAGTCCGGGGTCAGCTTCGTCTTGATGCCGGATGCAATGTTGTTCATCAAATAACTGATGCCGTCTTCGTCTTTTTGCGCACCTTTGACGCTTGCGATCGCGCGCTGTGCGAGTTCGGTGGCATTTGGTTTCTCGATTTTTCCAGTCGGTAGGAAGTCAGTGTAAAGGACTCTATTGACGCTGGGATTATCTTTGATTTCCTCCACTTGAACACTATTGGGACTTGTGCCGGCCGGATATTGTTTGGTCGTGTCGGTTACGCCAGCTTCACGACGCCAGAGCATGTCGCGAGCTTGCTCGAAAGTGACCGTGTCATCTAGGACGAGGATCTGTGCGACGACCGGAGCACCGGCTTCATGTTTGATGACGGTTGGCGCTCCGTTGCGTTTCTCGCTCTTGCTTATGCGCGCATATTCAACAGGGAATGGAGTTGTGGTCTGCAGGCGTAGCTTAATCAACGGTGCGATCTCAGGGCCGGGTTTGGTGATGAGTGAGCCGTAGGCCAGGATGCCGATTTTCTTTTTCGGATGACGGCACGATATGTCTGCGGGTGCGGGATTTAGCATGGTCTGATACGGCCTGCCGGTTTGCATGGAGACGGCGAGGGCGTCGTAGATTTCGAGGATTACTCGTTTGGTGCGGTAGTCGCCGTTGAACTTGGCTTCGTCTTTGCGCTTCACGATAGGGAAGCTGTCCAGGATATAGGCGATGGCGGCGTGGGGTGTGGGGAACGCTTGGGTCAGGGCGTCAGGTTGCTGACGCCACTCGGTCTCAGGGCCGAGGTAGAGGTGGAAGAAGGCGGCGTCCAGCTCGCAGCGGAGCAGGAAGCGGCGCTCCTCGTCCCAACGGAACGGCGGGCCGGACCAGCCGCAGTCCTGCGCGAACGCCTCCAAATCCCATGCCGTGTAGGTCAGTTCCAGAACGCGCGGCAACAGCCAGTCGTGCAGTGTTAGCTTCTCACCACTCCAACGAGAACGCTCGCTGTATCGCCGAAACGCAATTGCGGGAAGCTGTTTGAAAATCCAAATGTTTACGTTCGATCCACTCAGCTTTTGACGAGCGCAGAAATCAAATGCTGTTGCATTGGCATTCGCCATTACGAGAGCAGTCTCTTTCGCCGACAAACCCAGGACCATGTTGATGCTGTTACCAATGCCAGCTACTGGGAAAACGGCAAATATCGCAGTTCGCTCGTTGGTTGGGCTGGCAATGCTTCGAAATCCGGCCATCCAGCGTAGATGTATGCCACGTTTGGAAGCGCGCGACTTCACAACAGCCTCTGCAACCCAGCTCTTGGGTCTAATCAGACGGGTTGGCAGAGCCTTTTCTCGTGCATCAAGTTCCCGGACATCTCCGTTTTCAGTCGTTGCAAAGCGGTGGTCAAACTGGTGGATAAACTTGGCTTCGTATAGTGGCAAGGTTGACTCCGCCGGTTCTTTACAAAAGTGTCCGGAGTCCCTCGTCATATTGAACATCTCACCCAAGAAATCGACTTCACCAAGCCGGTGGGCATCGTCGATACAAACGTGCTGTCCATGTTGGTAAATGACTTTGCTAACCGCAAAGTCGCGTGTCGAACAGAAGACCGGACACGTCTTCGAGGACGGGTTAAACAAAACCAAGTCCGAAGCCGATAGACGCACCAGCCGGTCAGGGATCGCAAGTTCTTCTAGGCTATGCAAAAGCCAACCGAATTCAGCAGTCCCATCGGGGCTGCCGGCTGCAAGGCCGCCTAGTGTAATTAAACTGAAACGGAACTGCTGATGCACATCGGTGAAAAAGGCCTGACGATTTTCAAAATCCAGAAAACGCAGCAAGCGTTTCTCAGATAGCAAATGGTCAAACAATTCCTTGGCAGACTCGTCGGTGGCCAATCCTGTCTGCACAACCAATCCGGCGCGTCCCTTCGGTGCGAGTAGCTGGGCCGAGAGTTCCGTGAAAACCCGATAACTGTTCAGGTTGCCTTCGCTCGTAAATCGTAGCGCCCCACTACTCTTGAGAAAGTGGCAGAGGCCATCAATACCTCGCTGATGCTCAACCCATCGAACATGCATCGTTGGGTCATCTATTGGCAGTTGAGAGATAAGTTGTTTTCTGAGCTTTGCTGTTTCTGCGTTCGCGATGTCGGGCCGGACGCTTGCAAAGAACTTCTCTTCTTCTGGCTGAATCTTGTCCCAAGGCGGATTTCCCAAGAAGATATCAAATCCTCCGTTGGCCGAGACCTCGGGGAAGGCGAGGTGGAAATGGAAGAACTGGTATTGGTTGGCCAGCCGTTTGGCCTCGGCAAGCAGGCCATCGGGCAGTTCTCCGTTCTCAACAAAATCGCGGAGGTGCTGAGTCGTAATGCCGATGGGTGTTTCTGAACCCGCGCGACTTGGTGTTTGGGTTTTCTTGGCTTTCGCTTTCGGGATTTCTTCCGTGCCGCCGAACAAGCCTGTTTGAACAGTCGAAGGTTGCGGGTTGGGAGTTGCGGCTTCGAGGCTCGCCGAGACGCTCGCCCCACTGGCAAAATGTTTTTTGATGACGAAGGCGGCGCACCAGAGGTTGGCCAAGTCCCAGGCTTTCTGGAAATCGTAGTTCTGCTGGGCATTGCGGAAGGCGGCTTCCTTGCGGCGGATGTCTTCGGGCTTGTTGTCGCTGATCTCGTCTATCGCTGCCGCCGCCTGGTGCATGCGTTCCCGAATCGCAGTGTCCTCAGCAATGAACAGATGGCGCAGTCCCTCGCGTTGCGCGCGATTCAGTTTCTTGAGGCTGGCACAGGCTGCTTTGTCGTCGCCTTCGATGGCTTCGAAGGTTTCGTCGGGCAGGCCGGCGGAGATGAGTTCCGGCGTCGTGCCGAGGAGGCTGTTGCCGCAGCGGATGTGGTGGTCGAGAAAGGAAAGCGGCTTGCCGGGTTCGAGGGCTTCGAGCCAGAGGGTGACTTTGCACAGCTCGACGGCCATCGGGTTGATGTCCACGCCGTAAAGGCAGTGGCCGATGACATCGCGCAGGGCGGTGCGGTAAACCGACGGGCTGGGCTCTTCCTCACCGCTCCGCACACGGGCGAGATGACGCGCGATGCGGTGTCCGGCGCGAATGATGAAGTGGCCTGAGCCAGCGGCTTTGTCGCAGACTTTGAGGCTCAGCAGCGCGGTTTCCTTTTCCTTCGGCGTCTTCACCTTGGCCAACCGTTCGGCGATGACCGGTTCGAGCGCGGAGTCGAGCAGGCATTGGACGAGGGAATCGGGCGTGTAATAGCTGCCGCTGGTTTTGCGCTCGTTGCCGGCGGCAATGTCGAGTTCGAAGCTGCCGGCATCGGCGTTGATGCGCGGGTGCATTTCCAACAATCCCTGATAGACGCTGCCGAGTTCTTCCGAGCCGAGATTCTTGTAGTCCACCGCCCGGCGGACATTGCCATCTTGGACGAAGGTCAGTGCGTGAACGGCTTCGAGGAAGTGCCGATTGGAGATGAGGCTGTCGAGCAGGTCGGGCGTGGACTGGGCCGCCGTCCAGAGGAAGCTGCCCAAGGGTGGGAGCGCGAGTTCCGGGCAACCGGTGTCGCTGCCGAGCTTGGCGGTGACGAGTTGGAAAACCTGCCAGAGATCAGGATGCGGTGTGCCCGCGCGGTAGAGAGTGAGCGCGCGCAGGCGGGCGAGGGAATAGAAATCGCGGTAGCGGCGGCGAGCCTTGAGCGCTGCCTCGCTGTCGTCTTCCACATGGAGGAGCGCCCGGTCTTCGGCGACCAGCAGGAAGAGCATTCGGTAAATGACGCGCAAGACCTGCTTGTAAAATTCCTGAGTGGTCAGCCGTCCGGTGCGCAGTTTTTCGAGCAGGACTACGTTGGCGCGATTGGAGACGAGCCCCGCCCCCAGCACGGCGATGGCCTTCTTGACTCCAGGATAAAGATCGTCGAGGGCGCGTAGGGTTTTGTCCTCGGCAGTTTTCTTCCAGCGTTCGAGCCAGAATTGCGCGGGCTTCTCGCCCTCGAAACGCGACTGGTGGCAAACGAGCCACAGAACGAAGAACTCGGAATAGAGGTCGCCGTCGAACATGGCTTGCAGGTCGAACTCGACGTAAGCCAGACGGGTGAGGGCGACATTGTCGCGGAGCAGGCGCAGGTTGAGGCCGTTGGACACGATGCCCCAAACGTGAGCTTCGCTGGCGTTGAGCGCCGATTGAACGAGCGAGTGCGGGCTGGCCTTCGCCGCACCGATCGCGCCGGGCGTGCGGCAGTCGAGGTCCGCATGAGAGCCGACGAGGTGGATGGGCACTTGATTCCAGCCGTGGGAAACCGGGTAGCTGCGGCCATCCACTTCAATGGGCTTGGCGGCGGTCAGGCGGCCGAAACCGAGTTCCTGAAAGAGCGGGAACAGCCAGCGCTCGCGCGTATCGGTAGTGGTGGGATCGGTGATTGGTTTATCGGCGACGGCCTTTTTGAAATTCTCCCAGCAGCCTTTGAGACGATGCCAGCTCCGGTTGATCTGCTCATTGAGCCGCTCGCCCTCCGCCAAATGATATGCGACGGGCGTGACGCCCTCGATGCTGGTCTTGGGATCGGGCAGTTCGTGGAGAAAGTCTGCGGGCAGAAGTCCGCCTTCGGACGTAATGGCAATGAAGGATGAAGGCGTTTTCATGAGTGCCTTCCTCCGCGATGCTTTTGGACTCGCGCCGCGAGTTGCAAAAATTCCGCAATGCTCTGGTCATTCTTGGAATCATTCATCCGCCAGGAACAGAGGCGGAACACCGGCTTACCCGCCTTATCATGATCGTGGTCCACGGTCGGCAGATGCCAAAATGCTTTGCGATATTTCGCACCGCCTCGTTTGGCATCCTCGTTATTCCACCTGCTGATAGATGCCCAATCGAGCGCCTCTCCAGTGAAGTAGTCGCGACCGGCGGACTGTTCTATGGCGTCTATTATCGCTTGTTTGGTGCCGCTTTGGGAAAGCACCTTGAGATCTCTTTTATTGTCCCGCCTGCGAATACTGCGTGCCTTTCGCGTGAGCCAATCACGAAAAACATCTTCGTCAGTCACTTTAGACTGAAGGCATTCAGGAATGATCCATTTGCGGCTCATAGCTTCGTAACGGGGAGGAAGATATAGATGCCGAGCACATCCGGCGGACTGTGATCAATGCGGTAGCTGCCCTTGGCACCAGCAGCGCTGCGGACGCGACGATGGGCTTCGAGAAGTTCTTGTCCACGCTTGTTGGCAAACTCGTCGAGCATCGGAATCATGCCGGGCAAATGATCTGTGACGGAAGCGAGCTGGTGAATGGCAATGTCCGGCGGCACGCTGGCGTCCGGCTTCACCGCGATGAGTTTTTCCGCGTCAACTTCCGGCAGCCATTGCGGGGCGGCCGGGTCGCCGGTGAAAGCGGTGAGCAGCGCATCTTCGGCGAGCAAATGGCGTTCGCCTTCGCGCGTGGTGGTGACAATGTGAAAGCGGAGCCGCAAGAGCATCAGAACCGTGCGCGTAGTCACGGTCTTCGAGCGGATGACACCCGCGCGCCGGGCGAGACCGCCGAGCAAGGGGTCGAGCGCGGAGTTTAGAACATAGGAGGCGAGACCCTCAACGAGCGGGTGCGTGCGGTGCAACAGCGTGACATTCTTGGCGGCAACCGGCTCGAACGCGACTTCCAGACGGGTGGCACCCCCGAGCGCCTCGCGGACGGCGGGCTTGAGTCCTGCCAGATCGGTCTTGAGAATGGCTTCGTCATTCACCACCGCGCCGGAAAGCGTGAGCGTGGACCGGAAGAAATTGGAGATTTCAGCCGGCGAGCCGATGGCGTGCTCGGCGGCAGCCAACTCGGCGCCAACCTCATCAAACTTGATGGATTCCTGGGCGAACATCGTGCGCGAGCGTTTCTCGCGGTCGGCGACGGCTTCCCATTGTTCGTGGAGCTGCTGTTTCTGCGGGCGAAAGTATTCGTCGAATCCCGGCAGCACAGCGTCGGATTGTTTGCCAGACTGGCCGCGCAGCAACAAACCCTCGAACACGGCTTTGACGACCTGCTCGCTGTCCACAGGCATCGGCACCGAAACGCCAAGAGCGTTACGAATTTTCTGATGCTTGCGCAGCAGGACATCGAGGACGATCCCGTCAATCTGATTGTCCGTGCCGTAATAGGTCAGGATGCGGACCTGTTTTTTCGCATTGGTCTGGCCGTAACGATCCACGCGGCCATCGCGCTGCTCGTGCCGCGTCGGATTCCACGAAAGGTCGTAGTGGACCACGGCGTCGAATTTTTCCTGGAGGTTGATGCCTTCACTCAGACAGTCGGTGCAGACGAGAATGCGGGCGACGGCGTCGTTACCCTCCAAAGTTTCGATCCGGGCAGCGCGCTCCTCGGGCGCAAGCTGGCTGGTGATGCAGGTGACCTCCACTTTTTTGAGCCGGTCGCGCAACTCCGCCGCGACATATTCGGCCGTTTGGATGAAGCGACAGAAAATGATGGGCTTGAAACCTTCATTGAGCAGGGACTGAATGCGCGGGAGGAGTTTGGTGAGTTTGTAATCCTCATCGCCGCACAATTTTTTCGCTTCACGGGCGAAGGCGAGCAGACGCCGGCGCACGGGATTGTCACCCTCCTTTTCCGGGTCGGCACCGGGCGCGACATCCGAGGCTTCGTCGCCGAGGTCTTCAGTGGCATCGAGCACAGACTTGCGCCCAAGTTCATCGGCGGCAGTGGTGTCAGCCGCTTCAAGCACATTTGAGCGTTCCGTGAGCGTGGCGGCAGCGGCGGCAGGACTGCTGGCCATGGCGCGAAGCAGCGATAGCGCAGACCACCAGCGGACCCGCTGATGCAGTGCGCCGCCGGACGCGTCGGTGACGGTTTCGCGAGCGTAGTCGAGCACCTTCTCGAAGAGCGCCTTGTAAGCGGGGCTGAGTTCGTAGTGCGCTTCCGTGTCCAGACGTTCGGGGAAAGGCGTGTCGCGCTGAAGAAAATGTCGCAAGTCAGCGCGGCGGCGCTGGACGAGATGAGCAGCGAGGTGACGGCGGTGGATCGCCTTGTCCGGGCCGGAGAGGTCGTCCGGCAAATTTTTGAAAGCGGGCGTGAGCAGCGTGAGCAAGGAACGAAACGCGCCCTCGTTGCCGCTGTGCGGCGTGGCGGTGACGAGCACGAGATGGCGCTCCGGTTTTTCGGCGAGCTTCGCCAGAAGCTCGTGCCGCTGATGAGCGGCGCCACGGCCCTCGGCGGAGGACGCGCACGTGTGGGCTTCGTCCACGATGACGAAATCCGGGCAGGTGCGCAGAAAATCGTGGCGGCGGCGGTCGGCCTTGATGAAATCCATGGAGACGACGACAAACGGATAGACATCGAAGATGGACTGGTCAGAGCGCAGATTTTTTTCGAGACGTCGTGCCGTGCTTGAAAGAACCAGCTCGACCGCGATGTTAAATTTGCTGGCGAGTTCCTTTTGCCACTGCTCGGCGAGATGGGGCGGACACAGGACGCAGAGCCGGGTGATCTCACCGCGATCTAACATTTCCCTCGCGACCAAACACGCTTCGATGGTTTTGCCGATGCCCACGTCGTCCGCGATAAGCAACCGGATGGGGTCGAGCTTCAGTGCCATGAGGAGCGGCACTAGCTGATAAGGGCGCGGCTGAACGGCGAGACGACCGAAGGACCGGAACGGGCCGGCACTCGAACGGAAACCAAAACGCACGGCATCGCGCAGCAGACGACAAGAAACAAAGTCGCCGAGATCGTTTTGAGCTGGCGGGGCGAAAGTGGCCGGAGTGACGGACTCCAGCAGGGAATGAATACCGGCGGTTTCCTGAATCGTGCCGCCCAGCGGACGGACAACGAGAAAATCCTCCTCCGATTCCGGTAACACGACCCATTCGCGCCCGCGCGCCTTAACGAGAGTGCCCGGAGCGAAGCTCATTTTGCGCCTCCGGTGGTGCCTAAATTGCCGAAGACACTCGGATACTGGGCGACGACCGATGCCCAATCCGCAGCGTGATGGAAGCGAATGACCGTGATGCCCTCAGCCTTGAGGGTCGAGTTCTGAGCGGTATCACGAGACTGGCGCTCCGGGAAATCGTGCGGCGGGCCATCCACATAGATGAACGCCGGGTTCTCGCCCGTGTAACTGAAATCGGGGCGGGTGCCGAACTTTTCGTAATAGTGCTGGGCGCGCTCAGGCAACCGGAGGCTGTGTTCGTCCAGAAAATCGAGGAACTGCTTTTCAAGGCCGGTGTCACAGAGTTTTTTCAACCTGGCGAGATGTTCAGGGCGGGGAATTTCGACCGGCGACGGTTCCATTGTGCCGGTCATGATCTGTTGCAGCAGGTCTTTGACGCAGTGCCGGTCCAAAGATTCGTGATCAGGCTGATTAAAGTAGCTCAGCAAACAGTCGTAGCAGGCGGCCTGACATTTTTCCTGGGCGTGTTCGGCCTTGCCGAGATCAGCGCCGGTATCGGGATTGAAGTGGCACAATTCCAAAGCCCGCCGTGCGATCCGGGTCCATGCTTTTGGATCTTCTACCAACTGCCGCAGCACACCGGCTCCACCCTCCGCCGCCTCATAAAAGAGAAGATGGCGACGGTTCTGCCGCGTGGGGAGCGCCTCAGTGGCCAACTCGGAATCTTCGAGTTGATATTCGATCTGGATGGCGCGTTTGAGCGAGGCTTCAAGCGAAGCCATGACGTTCATATCCGACTCATTGGCCAGCGCAATGACCAGACTGTTCCGGCGGTCTTTGACAAACGGAATAACCTTCTGGACGCGGGCGGGTGCTTTGCCGTTATTTTCATCCTCGTCATCCGGGTCAATGGCGCGCTTGGTCCAACGCCGCTGCTCGACATCCAGCCAGAAACCACGGTCCTCCTTGTTCTCACGGCGCGACCAACCGAGATTCACGCGCCACAATTCGGCGGCATCGCCGTATTGCAACTCGGCAAAGAGTTCACTCCCGAGGAGCAGGCGCGCGGTGCGAAAGAGTGGTCGGCCATCGCGCTCGGCGAAGCGCACGCCGGTTTTGATTTCGTAACCGAGGCGGAGGCGTTCCTCTTCATCACAATTGATGCGCTCGCGCCGCCGAGTGACGACGTTTTGTTGACGGAACATATTTGACCAAATGTCCTTGGCCTCGAATGCCTGCTTGCAGCGTTCGCAATTCGACGGGCCAGGCTCCTTCAGCACCGGATGCAGATAACCACAGGCACTGCACACGATGAGTTTTGAGGTTGGCAAGTCGCCGGTGGCACCCTCCTGCATCGGCATCATGACACGCGTGACCTGATACCGTGCGCCCTCGTGATAGATAAGTGCGCCGGGGCCAAACTCCGAGATGGCGAGGAAACGCGGTCGGGAGATGAACTCCTCGGCCTCCTGGGCGGTGCGCCGGCCGGGGATAAAGGCCGAAAGCGGGAGTCGCGGGAAATTGTAACCGGGCAGAAAGCCTTCGCTGGCAAAATAGCGATAGCTGTAAAAGTCTGATTGAACGACGCTCTGCTTGTCGGTGAGCAGCTTGAGTTGGGCTTCCGCCTCCTGACGCAGACGCTTGGCGTTTTCGTGATCCTGCGGACGCGAGTGATCCAGAATAATGCGATGCTGCTCGTCGGCCTGATTGCGCGCGGTGCGGTAAAGAAAACGCCAGCGTTCCAGCGCAGCCTCAAACGCCTGCGGGATACCGCGCAACACTTCATCAAGCCAGCCGGCGGAATACCACGGGGCACTCGCCAGATACGGGCTGAGTGCGTCGAGCACCTCCTGGGCGCGGACGCGCGCCTGCTGGGCAGCGGTCTGGCTGCGGACCTTGTTCTTCACGTCCGGGAGCAACTCCAAGGTGGGCGGGTCGCCGCCTAGAACAATGAGGTCACCGGGTGTGTTGCCGAGATCGAGGTCTGCTTCGCGCAACCAGACGGCGTGGATGTGCGACCGAATTAGGTCTTCATTGGCCACGTCGAGCCGTGGCGTCTGCACCTGGCCGGAAACCATGAGTTCGGGATGCTTGAAGAAATACTGGTCGTGCGGGCTCCCGAACGAGCAGTAGGCGAACACCAGCGCGGGTTGACCACTGCGACCGGCGCGCCCGCTGCGCTGAGCGTAGTTGGCTGGCGTGGGCGGGACGTTGCGCAGATTGACCGCGTTCAAATCCTTGATGTCGATTCCGAGTTCCATCGTCGGCGAACAGAAAAGGATGGGCAGTTTGGCCGAACGAAAATCGGTTTCGCGTTGGATCCGAAGTGGACCGGGCACCTGCGCGGTGTGTTCCCGCGAAGAAACGCCGCGCATCTGCTGAATGCGCGAACGGAACAGTTCGACGAAGAATTTATTGGGCGTGCTGCCGGTGGCTGAAGCGGTGGGCATGCGGATGCGGTCGTGGTAAGCCTTGGTGCCATCGCCCGCGCGCCAGATGAGGGCGCCGGAATTGATGCGATAACCCGGCACGGGGGCGCGCTCGCCCTTCGGCACACATTCGCGGACGATGTTTGCCTGCCGTAACCCCTCAAACAAGGCGCAGATTAGGTCTTTGGTGGTGGCGACATCGGGCTTGGGCTGGCCCGGGAACGTGTTTGCCGAGCGAAGAAATAAGCCGAAGCCGCCAAGGGCGGAAATATAGGATGCCTCCAGTTCGGGAGAATCGTCCTGTTTGGAACAGGGAAACGCCATTTTCCGCTGGTCGAGTTTTTCAACCGGGTCAAACGACCACGGGTCGCGAAGCTCGTTAAAGCTGTTGCGCTTGATTCGGTCCTGGGTATCGCGGTCGAGGTAGTCCACCTCGGTGCAGAGATCGCGCCGTATGAAATCGAGAAGGGTGCGGCAAACGACCTTGCGCGTCTCGGCGCTGGCATTGCCGAGCACCGGATGCAAAGCGGTCCACAGGGGGGTGTCGCCGGAAACGGCGTCGAGTTCGGCGTAATCAATTTCGATCAGGCCGCACTGCTCTAAGTTCGGCGCGTTCACGCGCCAGCCGCGCCGCAGGTCGCGATATACCCGATAACCCACGACATCGCGCAGGGCGGTTTCCACCTTGTCCCGGCCATATTTGATGGTGGGATCTTTGGCATAATCCTCGAACCGCAGTCCGAGTGCGGTTGTGACTTTCTGGCTGATGGTGTCGTCGCGCAAGCCATCGGCACCAGCCGCCACGGCCGCCTTGTAGATCGCGCCGCGAAGCAGCCCGACTTCGATGAAATCGTTGAGGTGGCCGGATTGCAGTGAGGCGTCCTGGCGATTGTCGGTGAAACTGAGCAACTTGCGCGCTTCGGGCTTGATCGTCTCCTCGCGTTGCAGGCCGGCCACCGCCGAAGTGGTCAGGATGGTGGTCGCGGTGCTCCGGCCTTCCGAGCCGAGGGTGCCGAGCTTGGAAAAATCAGAACGCTGCCGCGCGGTGTGCGACACGCCGCAGCCGAGGCAGAACATGAAGGGCACCGGGATGAAGGCGGCATCCAGACCGTCCGCACCGATGGAGCCGTCCGGTTTCACGACGTAATGTCGCGGCATCCGTTCGCGCCGGGAGGCGATCACCTGCCGCTTGCCGTTGCGTTCCTCGACCCAGTCCGTGGGCAGCCAGGCAAGCTGCGCTTCCATTTCCGTATCACGCGGCCACGGTTTCGACGGGTTGATATAGAGGAGGCCCTGCTTCTGGCCGACGACCTCGGTGCGTTCGTGGGCCTCGCGACTGAGAAACTTCTGCACGCCCGTCTGCGGGTCCTTGGCGAGATACACGGAATAATATTCCTGCCCGCATTCGCGGCAGAAACAGAGCGGAAGCAAAATCTTGCTGCGGTCTTCCGGCGAATAAATCTGGCCGTGAATGGTGAGATAGCGTTGCTCCGGGGTTTCAACGGTGGCGTAAAGCGTGTCGCCACGACTAATGAACTGATGCAGCCGGAACGCGAAGACGGGAAATCCCGTGCGTGGATGCCGGATGCGGGTGGCCCCAGCGAGGAGCGTCGCCGCAACAACTTCCTTGCAGCGTTCGGTGGATGCGCCGGTGAGTTTGGCGAGACGCTCGGCAGCGCCATTTTTGCCGGTCAAGGGGATGGAGGGCGAACGAACGAGACGACCCGCCAGCGGGACGATGCCAAAAGTTCCTTCGACCCAGCGGGCGACGGGATCCGCCGCGAGTTGATCAAACGTTTCCGGCAGGTGTCGGGCATTGGGGGCGAACACCGCGCTGAGCGCGGCGACATCGTCGGCGTTCGTTTCGTCAATGGGAGCAGTGGCGCGCTCCAAAGTTTCACCGATAATGTCGCTGCCGGCGACCTCGTCGCCGAACAGGCGAGTGGCAAGCTTGGCGACATCCGCACACTGTTCCGACCAGGAGCCACGGCCCGCCAATGTCGCGGAGGTGCCGACACACTGCATCGCATCGGCATTGAGCAATTCGCGCACGCGGCGCAACAGGAGGGCGACATCCGCGCCCTGGCGACCGCGGTAGGTGTGAAGTTCGTCGAGCACCAGAAACTTCAAGCCCTTGGCGGAGGCGATGAGTTTTTTCTCGCGCGGCCGGGTGAGAATCAATTCCAGCATGACGTAATTCGTCAGCAGGATGTCCGGCGGCGTGGCAATGATCCGCGTGCGCGTTTCCTCATCTTCCTGTCCGGTGTAGCGCTCAAAGGTGACCGGACCCTGGCCGCCAGCGAATCCGAGCTTCAGGAACTTTTCCAGCTCCCCGAACTGGCTGTTGGCCAGCGCGTTCATCGGGTAGATGATAATGGCCTGAATGCCGCGCCCCGAGCCGGCGCGGAGAACGTGGTCCACAATCGGGACGATGTAAGAAAGACTCTTGCCGGAACCGGTGCCGGTCGTCAGCACGTAGTTGCGCCCCTCCTTTGCTTTGCGGATCGCGTCTTCCTGATGCTGGTGAAAAAGCAGGTCTTCACCGCTGCCGACCGCCGCCGTTTTATCGCGCCGGAAAACCTTGGTGCAGCCGGTTGCGAGCACATCTTCCTGCACCAATTCCGCCACGGTCATGCCCGGCTTGAATGTCGGGTTCAGTTGAATCAGCGGATCGGGCCACAGGGAGCCGGACTTAAAGCAGCGATCCACGAACTCACGCAGGCGTGATTGCGCGATGGAGATAAAGCTCGAAACGTAGCCGCTGTAGTCCTCGATGATTCGATTGCGAAAGTTAAATACGTCCATAGGAATATGGGGTGAATTTCAAACGGACGGCAAAGCCGTCTGCATGTTCACCTTGGACCAATCGGCAATGATACGGTAATTGTGGTTGTTCCTGATTCCCGTTCTGGTCGCTGAAGTTGCCATGCTCATAAAATAAATGATGCAGAATATTTCGAAACACTGCACGGAGAATAAGAGACAAGGAGTGCATGTTGGCTGAAACGCCCCGAAAAATAATTGAAAGCGCGAAGCCGAAATCACGGATCAGATTCTCAGTTGAGGTGACTGGTTCGGTTTTCATGCTCATAGAATAGCTGGAAAGGTATGACATTCGTTGACAGGGGTATAGAAAAATCATAAACCCAATCCGCCGTGACCAACGCGCGGTTTGCTGCGCTTCACGGGCTGCCGGTCGGCCCTGTCCCCTCTCAACCACGCCCGTTCCGCTTCGCAAATCGCGCGCTCGTCACGAGCTTTCATATTGCAGTGCCGCAGACGCGGCGGCTTCCGTCTGTGGCTCGGCGGCGGCGTTGCGCTCCGGCTACGATTCGCTATGCGCTTCTCTCCGCCCTCCGCTCCACTTTCCCCGCTCGCCGACCACAGACCGAAGCTTGTCGGTGATAGCCAGCCTGTCCGAATGTGACTATGCTTTGGCAACTCGATGAGCAATCGCATGAACTTGGTGGATATTCCGCCGCCCCAGACAATGCAGCGCGCAGCCTGCCGATGCGCTGTCATTAACCTGACAAAATTATGAGCACCACCACCCGACCGCAGTCGATTGCGGACAAGGAGGCTGAAGCTCGAAAAGACAGCGTCCTGCTTCGTCACGCGTATCTCTACGATTCCACCAAAGGCCGACTGCTGCCCAGAGACCACCGCAAGGTTCGTCCTGAAATTTTGGAGGTCTTTGCGGAGTTGGTGGAAGCGGCGGCAAAATACAAGCGGCTTACCGGACGCCATCTTCCCATCCTTGGAGAACTCGGCGAGCTGTTCGCAGAGATCATGTTTGGCATCAAGCGGCACAATCCGATGACCCAGGGATCGGATGGCTTGCTCGGCAATGATTTCGTGGAGGTGAAGACCATCACGCCGGACAAGAAGAGTAATGGCGTACGGCTCAAGCGAGCTGGAAATTTCGGCAAGCTGGTCGTGGTCAAAATATCGGACGACTTCCAATTTGCAGCCCGAATGGTTGACCGTCAGTTACTCGGGAAAGGCAAAGGCAAGTGGGCGACGCTTTCCTGGGACGCAATGATCGCGGGTGAACCGAACCAAGAGGTGCACCGAAGTTTTCCCAGCAAGAAATCTGCATCCAAACGCAACGCCGCCTGAGATTGAAGGCACCTAGCCATGACATCCAGATTGCTTCCAAACGGCCTTTGCGGCAGAACGAACCGCTGCCTAGTGAACGCCGGCATTCCCATCAAGAAAGAGGTCATCATCCGTGCTCTCAAAACCGGGAGACTCTACCCCTATTGTTGGCCGCCAAACTACGGCAAAAAAACGCATAGGGAAGTCTGTCACTGGGCTGGTGTTGACCCTGGGGCTTTGCCCCACATTTGGCCCGCCCACGATACGTCCCCTTATCCAGACATCGGGATTTCTTACCGAGCTTGGCGATGTCTTCGCCGATCCGGCATTCCCGCCAACAAAAAGTCGGTCCGCCATGCCCTGCAAACTGGACTACTTTCGCCGGGCCGACGCCCCAGCAACTATGGTCCACAAACCCACGTCGAACTTTGCCGTTGGACGGGGGTTAATCCCGCGACCCTTGCTCCCGCGCTGCGGAAGCACACGCCATCCGACGTTGGAAATCGAAGTGCGAGTTGAACCATTTGCGAAAGGACATGGGGATTCTCGTTGCACTCGTTGCGAGCCGGAGAACGCTGTGCACGTTACCGATTCTGCCGTGACCAACGCGCGGTTCTGCTCCGCTGCACGGGCTGCCGGTCGACCCCGTATCCCTCTCGACCACGCCCGTTCCGCTCCGCAAACCGCGCGCTCGTCACAAGCGAGCATTGGCAGAATGCCGCGAGGGCGGCGGGCTTCCGTCTGGTGTTGGTGTCGTCGCTCCAGCTACGCGGCTTCACTCAACTCCGTTCCGTCCGCTCCGCTGTTCGCTTGCACGCCGCCAACGCCAGACCGAAGCCGACGATGTGATCGTGATGGGCACGCCAAGCTCACAACTAAGCTTGGTCAATTGGCCGAATGATTCTGTTTCGGCTCTGTCCATGACGACCCAGCGTGTTCCGTGGTTGGCAACAGCAGCATGGGCCATACTCCAGAATGTCAAAATGGGCGTTGTCCTCACTGCAAGAAGCGGGGCGCTGGCAAGTTCGCCAGCGGCAACGGTTAATCGCGCGAACTCATTCTCGTCCCAAGCAGGGTTGACGGCTTCTTCCAGATTGATTCCTGCTCGCCACAACAGCAGGTTGACCGCGAGAACAGTGAGCGAGTGTTTGTCTGTGATCAACAAGGTCGGAGTCCGCTTCTCAAGAGCAAGCCACGTCACCACGTTTGCCAAAAACAATGCGTTTGTTTTCTCCGGCGACTTGCACAGCGCGATGAGTTCAAGACACTGAAGCGCCAACAGGTTCGGGGAAGCGATACTCGCAGCAGATGGATGAAAACGATCAGGACGGTCTGTAAAGTATGACGCCTCCAACAAGCAAATTGCCTTTTGCATCAAGTCCTTGATTGTGCAAAGCGTTATCATTCGATACGTCACGGCGGACTTTGGGAGCTACTGAACATTCTTCTGCATTGAACTGGACGGTTGAATCGCAGCGGATTGACGGCCGGACATTTTTGGCGATAGCGTGACGCCAACATTCAAGCCCAACGTCGCTAATTCGCGACGAAGGCGATCCTCCTCGACTTGGCATTCGCGTCCTACGAACCCTGCAAAATCCAAGTGAACGTCCCCGTTCGCATCAATCCTTGTCTGAATCGTCTTCTTCATGTTGTTGTTGCCTCAATTTGTGTTCAGTCCGAGCGATGCCAATTCCCGGCGCATCGCAGATATGTCCTCGACGGGAGCAAGACCGTTCAGCCGAATGCTTCCGCTTGGAGCGATGAGGATTTCCAATCCGTTTTTCAACGCGACGCCTTTTGCCTGCAAGTGGCGGTAACGGTCAGTGAGAAAAACGAATTCCTGATTGCGCGATCCAACCCACGGACGGGAAAAGTCCTTCTGGGCTGCGACGAAAGGTCCAGCCAACAACAGGTCCGTTACTTCCAGCAAGGCGTTCCAGTCCGGTCGGCGCGCTGCGATAAGTCGCGCATACTCGTAACCTGTGAATGTGACTACTGATAGTGCATGCTCCCGGCAGAGTCGGCCAAGCGCTGCCAGCGCCCCCGCATGGGAGAACGGTTCGCCACCGATGAAAGTGACACCTTCGATGCCACGTTGCGCGTGAATTTGATCGAACAGACTCTCCACTGTCGTCTGGTAGCCTCCATCGAACGTCCAAGTTGCGCCATTGGCACAACCTGGACACCTAATCGGGCAGCCTTGAACCCACAGGGCGGCCCTCCGGCCCGGTCCTTCAACTTCGGTTTCAGCCAGAAACCGATGGACACGCAGAAGTTGGCTTCCTCTGGTATGCATGGCTTTTAGTCGCGCATTGCGGAAACAACCACCTGCTTCCGGCCAGCGGCATCCGACATGTCTCGTGCGCTGACCCGGTAGCCGAGTTTCTTTTGAGCGTGCAGGACCGCTATGGTCGCATACACGCGGCAAACATCGTCGCAAAGCGACTTGGCGGCAGGCGCAACACCGCCTACCTCGTCATAACGGAACACGACTTTGCCATCAGCCGAGATGTCCACTCCCACTCCTCGCGGGAACTGCGGAGCCTTCAACCCGATGAGGCAGGGAGTTCGCTTACCATTGCAGTCTTCGTAGTCTTCCGCCACCGAGCCGTTCCGCTCGCGAGCGACTGTTTCAAGAGCCTGCCGCATGATGTTCATGGAGGGAAGGCTACGAATGTTTGCGAGCGCGGAGGTCAATTCCGGCTGCGGCGTGCTGGCAGCGACGCTTTGCGTGCCCGATCTGCCGGTGAGAAGTCTTCGCAGAATCTCGGATGCGGCAAGGCCGGCAACAGCCCCAAGCGCTTCGCCAAGTTGAAATTGGGGAACTCGAATCTCAGTATCGTAATCAGCGGTTAGTGACATAGGTCTTGAAGGGTTATTGGACGAACACGCGTTGTCGGCGGAGTTGGCGCAGTGACGCATAGGCGTCAACAACCTGACTTCGGAGCGCATTGAGCCGCTCCCGCAGCCCACCGGTTGTCGATTCGAGGTCAGATTTCTTTGCAAGATCAGCCTCGAAAGTTGCACCGCTTCCAGAGGCAAATGCACCACGTTGAACCAACATGCGCAGAATGCCCGATTGCACCATTAAGCTCGAATAGTAGGCGGACGACCTATCCGTTTGGTTTATCTCGCCCTGAACTTTGTCCAACTCGCTACGAAGCGCTGACGCACCAAGGTTGCTGTATTCAGTCTCCCAGCGCACGCGTTCCGCGCTGAGAAATGCCGGATCAGTGGACCGAATTACTTCCGACACGCTCTGCTCAAGTGTGCGGAGTTCCGCAAGGCGAGCATTTTCCCTTTGTTCGACCCTGCGAACTCGTGCGCTGACTCGGTTCAACTGGAAGTCCTGTCGCCAGAGTTGATACCTCAGTGCTAGACTTTCCTTCGTCGCGACAATGATCGTCCTGCGATGCGGCCAGAACACGTCGTGGTAAACGCTCAAGGCCAGGTAAAGTCCCACGCCAAGGAGGCAGCCCGTGATGGACATCCAGACGGCGGTTGCTACGGTCCAATCTGAAACAGGCGCGGGCGCTACGCCCAAGGGGATCAACGGGAGGGCTGCCATCGCAAGGCCGACCAGAACGCACTTTACTGTTTTGCGAGGCCCAAGCTGGTATCGTTGGGTGAACAGCTTTCGTAGCCAATAGCCCGCTCCGACCGGAGGTGCAAGCACGGCGGCAATCACCACTGCGGCAGCTATGATGAGAACCACCGCGTAGATCGCCGCGATGATCAAGAACAGGACGCCAACAAGTTTTGCGATTCCTTCACCCATAGTTTTTTGGTTTTGTCTGTTACTCTAGCGGCGGAAGTTCCTTAATTTTGTCCTGCATGCCCGCAAGCGGACGTTCCGAGGCCATTCGATCAAGCGCCGCCTTCAGTGGTTTTGCATCGCCTTGGAAATAGGCCCGGCAAACGGCATCAGACCCAACAAGTTTCCTCATAGAATGGGCGCGCTCGCGCTCGACCGGGTAGCCCGTCAATTCCCCCTCCTGCGGTTCTCGCCCCAGAACCTCAATCGCCAGATCCTGCGTGACGCCTTCGTAGTGTTTACCGAGAAGACGCTTGGCGTCCGGCGAAGCCATTTGATGAAGCCGCTCGTGCAAGACCGTTTCGGGAACGCCCGCCAGATGCTTGACGGATATGTGCGCCGGCGAATCCGGCCTGGTGAAACCGGTAAGGCCATCAGGCGCTTTGTGACCCGTCTCCGCCCGATACGTCTTACGAAGGTCCTGTGAGCTTTCAAACTTGCTCGGCATGTCTGGCAGATTCTTCAGACGATCCGCGGGGATAAACTCCTTGAACCGTTCTCCGATTGCGCCGACAGCGGCCTTGTCCATGTCGGCGAAATAGGTGCGGAGCGCAGGCGTCTCGCTCGGCTTCTGAAGTTTCATCCGCTCTGGTGATTTCGAGGACATGTGCTTTTCGGGTTCAGGAGATTGCCATGTTGTCTCGGAGCGCCGCGAGATTGCGCCGCATTCGTTCCACGGTTTCATCATCCCAGCGGTTCAATGCGGCGATGTTCATCAGGACACAGTAGGCGCAGTTGGGTTTATTCGTCACAGGGAGGGTTTTAGCGGCGGACATGCCAAACTCCCAAATTCCCTTCCAGCCGCGTTCAATTGATCCCTCGAATTCCGCTTCCCAACCAGACTTCGCCAACTTTTGCAGCACTACGCCCCGCATGGTGCAAGAGCTGGGTAGACAGCCGGCACAAGATGGAATGTTATCAGCAGTAGCAGTTGTGTGCTTTTTGCGTAGCGCATGTGTGATCGGCGGCATCTCTGGCAACTGTGAGCGCATGTGAACAACAATTTCTTCCTTCGTCGGAACGGGAAGCGGGTTCTGCCCATGCTCGAAGTGGGGAACTCCAATATGGAAGGCCGTCTCACGCCCTTCAGTGTAAGCTACGGCCTGACCATTACGCAGCGTGGAGAGGAACTTCTCTTGGGAGGGATCGAGATTCATCGTTCCACCGAGCAGGCGGCGGTCATCATTCGCACCGAGCCGATGCACAATCTTCACCGTCGTGTTCTTGACAACATCCGGCGCGAGTTTCGCAGGGATTTGTTCCGCGACGACAATGCCTTGCCCAAACGCCCGCAACTCCGCCAACAGATGGCAAAAGGTTTCTACCGCCTTGCCGCGCGGATTGGCGACTTCGGACGCGACCTGTGAAGGCACGGCGGACAACAGCCGATGAGCTTCTTCAATCAGCAGGAGGTGACGTAATTTCCCATCCGTCGTTCCTTGGCGCTGGCGGTATTGCGCGAGCCGCACTAAAACCGCCCCAAGCAGGAATGCTTTCTCCTCCTCGTTGCCGATGGTAGCCATTTCAAGAATCGTCGGCTTGGCGAGCAGGTAGTCGAAAGGAATGGAATGGCCGGAATTCAACATCAGCCCTTTCGCACCGAGCGACAGACTGGAAAGTCGCGTGAGCAAGCCTGCGCGAATCGTCGAGGAAATGTCGTCGTTGTAGCCGAGTTCGCCGACCAACCCCGGAATGACCGCCAACAAATCCCGCAAAGTCGGCTGCTCTGAACCGTCCGTCTTGTGACGACTGCCTGTGGCTAAGTCCCAGCCGAAGTTTGTGTAGAGTCGGTGAACGGCGAGGTTAAGAACTTCCGGCATTGGCGAAACCCAGGCGAAGGCCGAGTTGAAAAGCGCGAGCAACGCATCAATGTGCGTTTGCACATGGATGCCCGCCATGACTTCCAACGGGTTCAGGCGGAATGGCACGGCTGTTTCATCGCCAAGTGTGAAGACGCGGACATCCGCGCCAATCTTCGACTTGAGCAGCGTGCGATACTCCGACTTGATTGAGGGTTCGAGCACCAGCCATGGAACGGAATGGTCGTGCCAGCACTGAAAAAGGATGGATTTGCAGGTGTTCGTCTTGCCCGAACCGGAAACACCCGCGATCAGAGCGTGCCGCGCCCAATCATTCACCGGAACGGAAAACCAATTGCCTGTCCGCTGGCTGTCCTTGAGAACGACGCCGACATCCACCACGTCTCCCGCTCCATGCAGCACTGGCGAAACACCAAAAGACACCCGCTGGCGAATTTCATAGCCCGGCAATTCCTCTTTCGGCAGGCATGTCAAAACCATGACTTCCTTGGAATTCAAGCGGGTGAAAACCGGCTCAAACCGACCTTGGGCGGGACGTTCGCAGACATTCACTCGGATGGGCTGAGGCTGGTTTCGTGCTCCCGTCAGAACCCCATGAAGCGCCCGACTCCCCTCGATGAGAGTGCTCTGATCCGCTGTGTGAAGATAAACCCCGGTATCCCACATGCCGATATTCCGCCCGGCGAGATGATTTTCGCGCGAAACCCGAAGCAGTTCCAGGTAGTGCTGCGCGCGGGGATTGTTGCCGTCTTCGGATGAGCCTTTCCGCATGAACGCCGACCGGATTTCACGCTCCTCAATGGTGAGGTTGTTCAGCGTCCGCTCCACTTCTGGCAGCTTCACTGGGCGAGCGACTACCAGATACGCGAATGCACGACCGCGCAACGAGCAGAGCACGCGCTCCAATCGCCCACCTTCTGATCGAACAACTCGCTGCGAGCCTTCATCTACATTTCCCACAAACGGATTCCCCGTGACGGCAACGGCAAACGGCATTTTCTCCAACTGCGAACAGATTTGCTGGTTGGATACATCGTCGGCGAGTTCGCATCCGGGAAGCGCACCTTTAATCGCACCGCTCCAGGACGCCAAGCGACTGCCCGCACCGGGAAGCACGAAATGGATCGAAACGCGGGTTGGCTCTCCGAGGACCAGCAGACCCCACGGTAATTGCGCCGCGTGCAGGCCGGAATAGAACGCCTCCTGCGCCGATTCCAATGTCTGACTCGCTGACTCAGGCGTATCCCAAAAGCGCGCGAGGCTTTGCACGCGCACGAACCCCCAACCGGAGAAATACTCCATGGAGAATTGGGGCAGTCCCGTGCCGTCCAAATGACCACCTTCCAATCCACTGATTTTTTCGGGTAACGTCACTGTGAACCTCCCATCCGGTGCATCATCTGCCACATCGCGTGGAGCGGATCGTAGAAGTATATGCCGAGGAACAGGATCACCCCCACCGTTACCGTGAGCATGATCCACGATTGCGAACTTCTGATGGAGGCGTAGCTCTGCGTTCGGTGATTGTAAGCGCGCGTCAGGGAAAGCGTGCCGCTGCGCCATCTGCCCCAGGCCGAAATCAAGTCATCGGGCGCAATGTTGCCACCGTTGACCTGTCCCTTCATCCGCACAACCCACTCCCGCTCCTGAGTATCACGGACGCGAAAGTAGCGGACGGGAACTTGCTCGGCCTCGTTACGACGAAGCGGATTCAAAAGCATGTGAAGATGAAGTAGCGAAATAATATTCGTGGGACTGAAAAACCGGAGCAGGAACAGGAATCCCACGACGGCGAAGACAACCGGCAATGCCCCCAAGTGGACGAGCACCGTGCGCAGCAGAACGAAGGGCGAAACGACCAGCAACAGAAACCAGAGGAGGCGGGTCACGAGCTTGCACCAGTCGAAATCGGGCTGCTCATGAACGACCGGCTCGGCGGCAATCACGCGCCCGCTCAGTTCCGCGCCCGTAACCCGCTGGTCCTCGTTTTTAGCGGAGATGGACTCCAGCTCCGATGAGGAGCGGGTCAACGGCCCGGAGAACGGGAAGACTGGCGATACGGCGTTAGCCGAGAAAAGCGGCGGAGGCAGGCTGGGGCGCACTCCAGCACTGTTGCCGCCGGGAGGTTCGGCGAACGATGATTGGCTCGAACGAAGTGTCGCACCACAAAACTCGCAGACGCTTTCGCTCGCATCGTTCTTGCGACCGCAGTCCATGCAACGAATCGTTGGTTCGGCTGATCGGGTTGGAGTGTTCATGCACGAATCAATTCAAGCGGCGCTTGTGCCACTTGTTGAAGGCGCGTGGGTTTGGCTTGGGCATGCGCGAAGCAACTCTCGTCTGCTTGATGGGGCTTGGTGGATAGCGCCGATTACACGGTTGCTACCGGGCGTAGCAGAGGTCGAGAGATTTGGTGCGCGAAATGGACGCAGAAGGGCGCTCTCGAACAAATTATCGGGTTGGCATCGCTCTCGCTAAGTGTCCACTCGGTGTTCCAAGCCTCCAACCAAACCAACAGAAGGGAAAACTTTATGAACGACTAATAATTAACGCGCAACGCCTGACTCGGCCTCGGGGTTCACGCGACCTGGCAACAGAACGCGCATCTCACATTCTTCGCGCCGATTTCATTGGCGTTCCTCGTTCAGACTCTTGGATACGATTTCGAACCGGAGTTCAGTTGTTTGCGCAAATGGAACGACCGCCGCTAACCCCCTTTTAATCCGTAAGCACATTTGTGTTGGTCTGAAGGGTGCCCCTTCTTGTGTGGCCCCGTTTGAACAGGTGGAGTGTGTTCTTCCCTGTATCAAGCCCTTCAATTCAACAAAACGATTCACCCACCATTTTCCCCATGACAACCACTATTGAAACGATGCCGTGTTGCCCGCCCGACTCCCTTGTGTCGCGAGAACTTCCTGAGAGCGTTCCAACCATCCCGGCAAGATTTACGGAGGCCGCTCCGAATGAGGAAAGCCGAACGGAATGGCGCTTTCGGAAGCAACATGAAGGGTTTGTAGTCGCCGAGAACCGGGAAACCGGACGATTCGGCGCGAATGTTCCCTTCAACTTGTCAGGAGTCGCTCTGAACGGGTGCAGCGTGTCCAATGGGCGTTCGAGTGAAACCTCGGTAAGCTCCACGCGCCTCCTGTCCAAGATGCTCCATGAGACGATTAGTGATGCCTCGGTGGAGTTCGTTTTCGGAGGCGGCGGCGGACACGAATTCTGCTGGCGAATCAACGGCTGGATACGGGACGCTGATTCAGAAGAGGAAGCGGCTCGCAAAGCCGCATCGTTGCGCCAGAATCTCCTTTTGGTTTTGGCAAGTGAACCGGCGATGCGATTCCAGAATGGAGATGCGGAAGAGCAATTAGTCCCTGTGTGGAACTCGCTTCAGGGTGTTTCATTTGAAGCTCAGACGCTTCTCCTCAACGTCCCACAGACCGCCTCATTGGGCTTCGCCCAACCGCAGCCGGACGTGACTGCGGGGAACCTTCTCGTCAGTCTGCCCCGGCCTTCAAGGCTGACCCGTTCGTTCAGCTCCGTGGCTGATGTCGTCGCGAACAGTCCCGCCCGCATTCATCTCTCGGTCAAGCTGAGGCGTTTCGATCTGACTTCCGTGCAGCAACAGCAAGTGGCGGACACATTGACCTGGGTGAGGCGGCATCCATCGGCCCTTGAGCGCCAACTTGCCGATCAGCACTTGGACGCCTCAGCCGCCGGCCCTGTAGAAACCACACTCAAGCGGTGGGTTGAATCACCTCAAGGTGTAAAACTTGATTGCAGGGCGGTCGCCGAGGAGACCGCCCTAGCGCCGTTGCTTGCCGTGATCGGTGCCGAAGTCCTCGGCAGCGCCGTGAACGTGGTTGCCGCCAAGATCACAAACGGCTCGGCAAAACCCGCCGGTTCAAGGCCGGAGAATGTCACAAGACAACTGCACCTTGAGGGCTGCCTGCCCGCCGGTGTTTCCTTGCCTCCTGTGTTTCCAACGCTGGAGACGTTCTCACGGGTTAGAGTTCGTCGTCATTACAATCTACGTTCTCCCGAATTGGATCAAAGTGGTTTGCTCCTTGGCACCATAAACGAAACAGGGCGTCAGAGTGTTCACCTTGAGCAGGCCGCGCGCAGCCGCCATGTGTATGTGTTGGGGGCTACCGGCACGGGAAAATCCACGCTGCTGGCCAACATGATACGCCAGGACATTCGCGAAGGACGCGGCGTGTGCCTGATTGATCCGCATGGCGATCTCTATGACCAGATTGTTGAAAACCTGCCGTTGAGCAGAGCGAAGGACGTCGTGCTTTTTAATCCCGGGCAGTCAGATTTTGCTCCTGGCCTGAATATCCTCGAATGCAGTGGCCCGGGTCGTGGCAGGCAGATCAACTTCGCCGTCAACGAGCTGCTAAAGACCTTCGACCGGATGTATGACATGCGCCAGGCTGGCGGGCCGATGTTCGAGACGTATTTCCGCAACGCATTGTTGCTCCTTTTGGAAAGTGATCTGCCGGCCGTAACCATAATGGAGATGTCGCTGGTCTTTGAGAACAGGGCTTATCGGCAGTTTCTATTGGGGCGCTGCAAGAACCCAACCGTCATCGGCTTTTGGAGGGACATTGCCGAAAAGGCCGGAGGGGATGCCGCGTTGGCCAACATTGCCCCCTACATCACCTGCAAGCTGAACTCATTTACTTACAATGCCCTCATTCGACCGATTGTGGGTCAGGCCGAGAGCACGATTGATTTCCGGGGCATTATGAACCGCCAGGGGATTCTGCTGGTCAAACTTCCCAAAGGTTTGCTGGGTGAATTCGATGCCCAACTGCTAGGGTCCTTTATTCTCTCGCGCATTTTTTCGGTCGCCATGAGCCGTGCTGACGTGCCCATACATAAGCGTCACGCTTTTCATCTTTACGTGGATGAGTTCCAGAACTTCGTGAACGACGGGGCCGCATTCATGCTCGCCGAAGCGCGGAAGTATGGCCTCCACTTGACCCTTGCAAACCAGAACCTAAGCCAGCTCACCGCCAACGCCGGTCGGCAAAATGTCATGGAGGCGGTCCTCGGCAATGTGGGCAGCTTGATTGCCTTTCGCGTGGGTGCCCCCGATGCCGAAAAACTTCGCCTTTACACCCAACCGGAATTTGGTGCTTTGGACCTGCAAGGTTTGCCCAATTATCACGCCGTGGCGCGGATCATGACGGGACGGGGGCCAACCCGACCGTTCGTCTTCGCCACTCTGCCTGCGAAATGGGGCGGTCGTCAGAAGCGGGTCAATCCAGTCGTTTGGGAGTTGCGTGAACGAGCACACACGCGCCCAGTCGCCGAGGTGGAGGCTGCAATTGTCGCTCGCCGTGATTGGGCCAAGACAATGGGAGCCAACGAAGCCAAGAAAGAAGACCGCAAATGAGGAAATCCGCCTCGCCATCCATTCACAGGCCAATAGAATAAACTCAGATTCCGGAGCCGCGATGAAACAATCCGCCTCAGAAAAGCAACCGCCTGCCAGCACGAGATCTCAGGCCCGCCGCCAACGGCGCAAAAAACTGAGAACGCATTATCTGGCCGACCTAGCCGAAAACAACCCGGAACTGTTTGCAAAGAAGTGGAACTGGCTGCTCGAAGGCTGGGTTCGCGAGGTTACTCGGCGCGCTCCATTGCTGCGAGAAAAGGACGGTAATTGGACGCCGCTGGCTGGGGCTTTGATTGCCGACGTGAAAGACATGCTCCAGAGCATCGGAGACCGCGCCGCAGCCGCAGAAATGAGCGCAACCCTGGCGACGCTGAACGAGGCTCAAATGCAGGCAATGGCAAAAGCAGTCGAGAAGCGTCTCGCCCCAAAGCAATGGCGAGCACCAATCGGATTTCGGCCGGACACATCCGCTTGAACGGGTAGCAGCGATTACGCAATTGCTACCGGGCGTAGCCGCGCAGGTAGATCCCCAGACCGTAGAGGCCGCGCTGCGCTCTGCTTGGAGCAATTTTCCCGGTTGGCATTACTCTCGCTAAGTGTCCACTCGATGACCCAAGCCACCAACAAAACCAACAGAAAGGAAATCACTATGGGCGACTCCTAAATGACATTCGACATGCCTGACTCGGCCTCGGGGTGCACGCGACCTGGCAACAGAACGCGCTTCTTAAAATCAGAAACCAAAACGCGACAACCAAGACCAACGAATATGACGCTCGGATTTCGCCACACCCAAAAGCAGCGGCAAACGCTCGCCCTAAACCAGAAACTCGTGCTGGGTCTAAAGGTGTTGGAGATGACGCAGCGAGAGGTTGACGCGGCGGCCGAAACACTGGAGGAACAGAACCTCGTGGATGCTGTTCCGTCAACGCAGGGTGAGCAGCAGGACGCGCAGGCCAATGCAGAGACGAACGAGGATGCTTCCGAGGAATCCTCGCCTGAAAATTCGGCCGCTTCCGACCGCGAGAATGAGGCCAAGGACTTCATTGGCGAAATTGGTCAGGCGAGCGAAGGCGCGACATCGCGAGTATCAAGTGACGGAGACTGGACGCCGGAAGATTACCTCACCGCGCCGGCGAATTTCCGTGAGCGAATCATGGCTCAATTGAAAGAGAGCCGCTTGGCAGAACATCGGCATCGCATCGCGGCGTTCATCGTGGAGGCGCTGGACAGCCGAGGATTTTTCACCGAGGAGATGGATGAATGTGCGAAAGCCTGCGGCGTGGCAGTTGCGGATTTGTCCGCAGTTCTCGCTCTGATCCAGCACTGCGAACCGGTCGGTGTCGCTGCCCGCAATGCCTGGGATGCCAGACGGCTGCTTCTCGAACGCCACGCTCGCCACGAAACGCCAGAATGGCGCATCGCCTCCTGCATGGCCGGGCTTGTCGAAGCGGGCGAGTTGCGGGAAATCACCGCCGGGGCAAGCTCCGTGATGTCCCAAACCGACTGCGAGTGCGTGGCGTTGGAGTTATCGAAAACGGTTGCAGGTCGCCTGGGGATTGACGAAGTGCAAGTGCGCCAAACACTCCAACGGCTGTTGAAAGCCGTGCCGCATCCGGTGGACCAGCACGAGGAGGAAGTAACGCCGTGGCAGAATCACCACCTTCAATCACCTGATGGAGTCGGTCCTGATATTGCCATTTCGCTGTCGCCGGGTGGGAGCTTCACTGTGGAACTTTGCGGCAGCCGATACGAGCACCTCTCCATCAGCAAGACGCTGCTTGTGGATATTGACGACCTCAAGGAACAACTCGAATCACTCCGTGAGGCAAAGAATCTGCCGGGCGATGCGGGCGCGAAAGCAAAGGACAAAATCGTCGGGCTTACGATCAAACGGGAGCAAAAGGAGGAATGTAAGGAGCATGTGATGCAATTCCTCCGGGCCTGCGAGGACCGCCGCACGACCCTTCTACGCGTGGCAACCGTCCTAGCCCATCGGCAAAAACCGTTTTTGAAATCAGGCAAGGGTTTTGACCTTCAATGTTTTAGCCCAGCGGACGCAGGGGCGGAACTTGAGCTTGAGGAATTCGGTGGGCAGGCGCTTTCCGAATCAACTGTCAGTCGCGCCGTGCAGGACAAGTTTGTTCGCCTGCCGAACGGCGAGGTAAAGCCGCTCAAACTGCTGTGTTCACCCGGAGAAAAAGCCAGCAACACCGATGGTCAGGAAGTGCGTTACCTGCCGGACATCGTGAAGGAATGGATCATGAATTTCATCCGCCATGAAGACCGCGCGCATCCGATGAGCGATGAGCAACTCGCCAAGGCCATTGAAAAGGAGGAAGACCTGATCCTGTCGCGAAAGACCATTGAGAACTACCGCAAAGAGCTTGAGATTCCTTCGGCGCGCGAGCGGAAACGGAAAAGCGGAAACAAGAGTTTACGAGCTGGTTAAACGGGTATTCGATTGACAGCGCAAACTGCCTGCTCAACATCAACGCTATGCACACGGAAATCAGCTCGAACAAAGTCTGTAATGAGGACTTGAGCGGTTTGCGTTTTCCAATTGTTCGTGCTGGTAAATGGGGAGCGATAGATGGTTGCGGACGTATCGTAATTGAACCCCAATTCTTACACTTGTCGGACTTCGATGACGCCAGTGGACTGGCTATAGCGGAGACGATTTTTCCCAGCCTCAATACAACCGAGGGCGAAGAGGACGGAAAAACGGACATGCCGGAGACAGGCAGGGTGTTCGGCGCCGTCAACCGCGCCGGTCAGTGGGTCATCGCCCCATCCTTTGACTGGTTGGACGTCTTTGATCCGGTTTCCGGGTTGGCCGCAGCTCGGCGCGCGGAAGACGGCAGCAGCTTTAGGGTGGGTTTTATTAACCCGGAAGGTGAATGGCGTATTCCGCGACAGTTCACTGAGGTAAAGCGATTCCATCCCACTTCTAAACTCGCACCGGCTTGCTTGAAACTTGATTGGGGATTGATTGATGCGACAGGAAAATGGGTTGTGACGCCGACATTCGAAGAAATTACCCCGTTCGACAATGAAGCCGCTCTCTTCTGGGCATGCCGGAAGGGCTCGTGGGGGCTTCTTCGACCTGACGGATCATGGGCAATCACCCCAAGGTTTGCATCTTGGGAGGCTCCTCGGCGCGCAGGCGAAATTGCCTGGGCCAAAGAAGGGCGTGCATACGACGAAGCAATTGACACCCCGAACAGTCGTATTCGCGTTGGAACAACGTTTGGCGGACGGGGACAATGGCACATTGTCAGGCGCGACGGCACACATGTCGCCTGCCCCGAAATCAATGGCAGTTTTCCTCCTGGTTGGTTCAAGCAGGGCGGAAGCCTCTGCATAGCAAGTTGTGACGCTGGGCCAACGGGGATTCTCAACCGGGATGGACAGTGGGTGATGCCTCCCAAGTTTGACCGGATCGCAGATCTCAATGAGGAGCTAGGGCTGGTGCTTGTTCAAGAAAACGAGCGCTGGGGTTGGATGGATTTTGGTGGGAAATGGATGCTGCCGCCGGACTATGAAATATTGACCCTTCCACACGTTCGATTGCGCACGGCATGGGCGAAACGTGATGGCAAGTGGGCGCTACTCGACTCGACTGGACAAATCCAACGCATGTTACCGTTCGACATGTCCGCAAGTCCGCGCTCCACGCAGACCCGTTTCATTGCCGAGTCGCTGCCTCGATCCGGGGAAACGAAATGTGGCTGGATGGGCTGGGATGGGGATTGGATAGTCGCTCCTGAATACCAATCCCTGATAATTATTTCGGAAGATGCCGGAATCCTTTTGGCCACGCTTGAGTCGGGAAAAGAAGGCATTCTGCTTGCACCTCAAACTTGGTTGGTTGCCCCGGAGGTGTTCGCCTCCAATGAGTTTTGTTCAGTTAGTCGGTGCAGCGTCGCTAGTGTTAGCGGGCAGTGGATCAGAATCATTGCTTTATCAACAGTATGTGTGGAGCGGGCCAGAGCATATTACATTAACCTGAGAACTTTCGAAGTCGTAGCAGCTTGGGACGAGACGTTTCCCCCACCACCGCGCAATCTCTGATCCGTTTTTCTGGAATTGAACCCCCTTCGACCCCAAGACCTTTTAGCCCCTCAGCGGCTGCCAAACGTGAACGTGGCTCACGTTTGAAGCGACTATAAATAACTACGTCTTTAAGTTTGTGTCATAGCTCACTGGCACAACACGAGAATCACCGTTTCTGAGAATCCAACTGATTGCGCGATGCGAATTGGCACTTCCGCCGCTCCCTTCCTTTTGTATGGCACTGTCACAACCCGAATCCAACACCCCGACATTCGACATCCGTTGGCTGGAGAACGCCATGATGGAAGTCCTTTGCAGCGCCTCTGCAGTCGTGACCGCGCAGACCGTTGACTTTCACCGTAATCGACAATTGGAGAAATACCTCGTCAGCCTTTTCGGACAGCATGTCTATCGTTTCCATCCTTGGAAAGGGTTGGAGAAGTGGGAAACGAAGCGTGACAACTTTGCCGCTGTGACTGCTCCGGTGGATTCCAACTACGGCGCTGGCCTTGAAAACGAACTAAAAGACCTGCAAGGCGCGCTCAAATTCATGGACAGCCAGTTGAAGCGCGAGAAGACCGCATTGATTCTATCCGGCCTCGATCAGCCGGAGGGCAACTCGGTCAAGAACTTGGACGCCTTGAACGCGGTGCGCTCTTGGGCACAGGACGGCGACATTCTCGCCAAGAAATCCGTGGTGTGCTGGGTGACATCCCGCCCCTTGCTCGCGATGGATGAAGTGACATTGGGGATGAGCGTTCTGGCCCGGCCCGAACTGGCCAGCGATGCCGAAAGAAGGGAAATCATCTGCGCGTTCGCGCGGAAATCAGGAGTTCGCCTTGCGGAGCAGGAACTGAACGCGCTCACTCTCGCCACCGCCGGCCTCACGCTTCACCAGACGGATGTCGTCATCTACAAAGCCTATCGCGCCGCCAAGGCTGGCAGGCGCGATGGGGTTGATTTGGAAACGGTGAAGAAGTTCAAAGCCGACTTCATCCGCCGTTCCGACATACTAGAAATCGAAGACCCATCGGTCGGCTTCGACGACGTGGGTGGCTACAACGGCGTCAAGCGGATGGTTCAGCGCAATCTTGTGCGGGCGCTTCAACAGCGGGAACGAGCTGTGCGAGCCGCACTTCCGCTACCGCGCGGAATTCTCATTTTTGGCCCGCCGGGCACAGGCAAGACACTTTTTGCCAAGGCCCTCGCCAGAGAAACGAATCTACCGTTTATCAACCTCAAGACGGAGAACCTGTTTTCAAAATATCTCGGCGAGTCCGGCCAGCGAGTGAGAGATGCGATTCACATGGTAGAACAGGCATCGCCTGCCATTGTGTTTGTGGACGAGATTGATCGGTTCGGCAGCAGGAAGTCGGGCCAGGGCGACAGCGCCTCACAGGAGACGAGCAGGGTATTCGCTCAAATGCTGGAATGGCTCGGCGATGCCAACCGCAAGTCCATCATCGTCGGCACGACCAATGTGCCGGGCGACCTTGACCCCGCGTTCCTGCGTCCCGGGAGGTTCAGTTACGTCATCCCGTTTCTTTATCCCAATCAGCAGGCCCGGCAACAGATTTTGGAAATGCACCTTGGTTTGATCGGCCGTCGGCCTAAACCTGTCATGGCGGAGGATGCAATCCGTCCCGTGATTTCAAAAATTGCGGCGGAAAGCGAGTTCTACAGTGGAGCGGACCTTGAGGAAATGGTGACTCGCGCCAAGCAAAACTTCTTCGACGACACCGTGGACGCAATGACGGCGGAGCATTTGCAGGCGGCGCACCGCGATTATCGCATCAACACGGAAGACCGCCGTGGCCTGGCTGAACGCTACAAGACCCTCGGCAGCGCGTTCGCTAATAGCGTGACGCTGCTTGAAGAACTCGACAAGTAGCGGAGACGAAGTGCGGCAAAAACACCTCCTGGTAGCGAATCTGCAACCGGAAATATCCAATGCGCCTGCGGCGGGTCAAAAACTCCAACGTATCAATCCAATTCCGGGCGACGAAACATTGGCAACACCGCCGCTTGTAAAGGAAAGCATGAAGACAAACCGCAACATCACCCCGAAGCAGGACGGCGCATTGCCCGAGCAAAACATCTCGCTCCCGGCGCACAATGGCGCGAACGGCCACAATGGGAACGGGGCAGCGAAACCGACTCCTGTTTCGTCAGGGCCGGTCTCGGTGAATGGCGCGGGGCACAACGGCAACGGTGCGCACCACGCGGAAGTTGATGCAGCCCCTGGCCCGTTCATCAGCAGCCGGATGGACTATTGGGTAACGAAGAAGGATCGCCCGGAAATCCACCCCGACAAAGACGTGATCCTCTCCGCCGCGTGGAACGGCAGCGGTGAAGCCGTAGTGCGCGATCACCATATTGCGAAGTTCAACTCCATTTGGGCGGATATGGAGGGGGTTCTCCGTCAGGTATTGCAGGACATGGCGGCGAATGTCCGCAGTGGGGAAGCCCATCTGCGCGAACTTACTGCGCGCCTCACACGCACCGACCGCTACATCGAAGTCGAGCGCCAATCGCAACAACCGTGGACTTGGTGGAACGCGGCACAGTTGGTGGGAATTGTGGTGTTCAGCTTTCTCTTGCTGTGGGTGGACATCAACAGTGCCGCAGTCACTCTGCTGGAGAGCGGCATTGAGGCTTTTCGCGGACACTACTGGAGAGCCGCGATGTTCAACCTGTCGGTAATTGTCGGTGGGGCTTTCCTGATCAAGTCGCTGGCAAACTGGTTAGATACGGACTTTGCCCGCCGCCGTTACGCGTTCGTCGTATTCACGCTGGCAATGGTGTCACTGGCAGCGGCCGTCCCGATCTTTGCGCAGACCTACTCGCGCATCACAGCCGACCCGCTCGCGTCAATGGCATCGCTTGACGCGGTGTCGCACGGTTCAAACTCTTGGTGGACGTTCGCGCTACAACTTTTGGTTGGCAACCTCGTCGCCGGAGCAATGTGGCTTACGGCGACCCAAATTGTGGAACGCCATCGCCCGTCCGTGCGTGCCGAAAACCCCATGTGGACGCGCGTCAAAACGGATTTGGACAAGCAGGCTTTCGGGCTTCGCGAGGAACGCGAGAAGGTCGGCCTGTTCCAAGGCAAACTGGTAATTATCGAAGCCAAGCGCAACCAGCTCGTCACCCGCGCCGTGGAGTTGTATCGCCTCGCCGCAGCGGAGTCCGAGCGTTCTCGCAAGACCAGCGAACTTCTAAACCAATTCCTCGACGACAAGAACAACAAACCCAAATCATGAAAACCATCCAATCCATCCTCGTTGCCGTCATCACATTTGCGACCGCCTTGATTGTGAGCGCCGCGCCCGCTGGGGAAGCGCCACGCCACTACGTGGTCGCAATCTGTGGTGGACTTTCGTCGAATCAAAGCCAGGACGCTTTCAAGCAGAGCATGGACTTGCTCTTGAATCGTGCCCAACCGGGTGATCGAGTTGAGTTCCTTGCCGCGCCACAAGGCAATCGCCTCGCATTGGTGGTTGTGCCAGAAGGAACGGCACGCGCCCGCGCCAACAGCCGTGAATATGCCGGCAAGTTCGTTGGCTTGGTCCAATTCCTGAAAACGCCCACGGCCGCAGATTTGCGTCAGGCGACGCAACTCCGCCTGCCTCAACTTCTCGATGGAGTCGTCCGCGCTCGTCAGGGCCAGGAAAAACTTGCGGTGATTGTGATCGGATCACCGCTCTATCTCGCATCTAATGAGCGCGAGGCTGCTTTTGACATGGAGAAAGGGCTGACGCCGAGCGACGGCATGGTCGCCGCATCCGTCACCGAGTCTTTGTTCGGCTCCAAGGAGCGCAAAGGGCAGTTGCAGAACACAACCGTTCACTGGTTGACGCCTTCAGACGATTGGGCCGTCGGGGAAATGCACCGCCGCGCTGTCACGCGGTTTTGGTCGGTGTTTATCGCGGAGCAGGGCGCTACGTTGAGCACGTTCGGCAGTGACATTGCCCGCGTGTTCGAGCGGGCCGCGCAAGGTGAGGCATCGCCCGTTTTGACTGCGACACTGGACCCGAACGACCAGGGTTTGGTCATGCGCCCCCCGCCGATCTTCCGGCGTGAGAATGCACCCAGAGTGGAATCGCGCATCAATGTCCCGCCCGCCGTAACACCCAACCGCCCGGTCGCAGTTCCGACAAATGCCCCGGTAGCCATTGCCCCACCCGTATCCAGCCCAAAGGTGGAATCCGCCGCGATTGCGAAAGCCGTCACGGAGATTCCCAGGACGCCAGCCGGACGCATCGGGATTGCCGCTCTTTGGGAGGCCTCGGCACACGCGGCATCCACAGCCGACGTTGATCTCTATGTCGCCGCCCGTCCCGGCGCACCTGAAGTGTTCTGGCGTCGCGCGGAGGCCACGGATGCCGTGTATTTCCGCGACATCCGCCACGCCGGGCCACAGGGACGAAGTGGCGACTGGACGGCAAGTTGGGAATACGTCGAGGTCAAGCATGCCCGTCTCGAAGATGTATCGGTGTGGCTAAACATGTTCGACACCAAAGGCAGCGTGAAAGGCATCGTGCGAATCCAATGGAACGGCAAAACGGTAGACAAGTCTTTCGAGTTCAACCTGAATCGCGGCAATCAAGGGGCTGACAACAGCCTCGCGCAACGTCGGCAAAGCTCCTACTGGCAAGAAATATCACTACGCGACCTCCTCCAGAACTAGCGCCTTCATTGCACAGACTTTTTAGCAGCACTTTCGCAGATGCGTTGCCGGCCTCGCCTGCCACAGCAGCACTTGAGAGATTCTGCTCCGCCATCATCCCACGGATTAAAGAACCTTGGCCACAAGGGAATCCAAGGGCTAGTTCCTTGGTCACCCCATACGATTGGCAAAGTGTTGCCCGGAGTGTTCGCATAGGTCGCAATCAGCCCTCCTCCGTCCTTCCATCCGAATGGTTCAAAATTACAGCGGAATTCCTTCGCCCTTGGATTTGTTATTCCAACATAATCCCACAACATCCTTTTTATGGTCGGGCTACTAATACCGCTCTTTCCACATGCCTGGGTATAGTTTGCACTGACCTCGATAACATGGATGTTCAGCACAACCTCTCCCCCACAAGCACCGGGCATTTTTGTGTGTCCGGGATACACATCCCATTCCGTTGGATGACAGTCGTCAAGTTTCCTGCCGTCCCCCACCGAACGAACAAGATTGAGGCACATGGGCACCGAGATGCTACCCGTCATTGAACCCGTCGACCTGTTAATCGTTGCACGAATCCGTCGTCGAAGTTGGGCATTCTCGGGACCAACGGCAAAAACAGCGCTAATCCGAACGCGCTTGCCCCCCGCCACTCCCTTCAACTTTTCTATCACTCTTTGCCAGTCTTTTTGAAATGCCTCCCACAGTTTGGCTTTGGTTGTGGCGTCCATCTTCTTTTTCGGGTTGCGGGCCAGATATCGCATCAAGAATTCCCTCCAGTGCGCTTTAAGCAAATCCCGATTGAGCCATTTTCGGAGGTAGGAATCAATCTGGCCACCAGATCCGATCACATCATCTACCAAAATCAACTCCGTCACCTTGCCTCCGAGTAGTTTTCCAGAGAAGCCCGTGCACAATTCCTCGTAGCTCTTGAATTGGGGCATATAATCGCCAATTTGTTTTCCCTTGGTCAACCCGGGTAACGCTTTCACGGCTTCTATCAGTTTTGCCGCCTCGACAGACATGGGTCTCAGCCAATCCAGCTTAGATAGCAGCGACAACGCAGCCGGCCCCGATTTGGTGGACCGACCTAGATAGGAAATCCATACTTTATGGGAAGACACCCGCTTTATTCCCAAATTTGCGATCGTCAACCTCAAGGTTTTGCCTCGGGTGTCTATGGGATACTCAGCACGAAGATAACGATTGAATAGCTTTACGATGCTTTGCGCACTGTAATATCGAAAGTGCTTCATGAGATTGAGCACCAGCGGGCGATGTTGCGGTTTGAATTGTCTCAACCATAGATTGAATCGGCTATCCTTGTGGCAAACATTTGCGTGCCCGGTTACGTGGATGCACATGCGCTTCAGTGCGTTTATCACACAATTGCGCAGGGATGAATAGAACTCGGCCTTGTGCGGTTCCCCCTCTGCACCCTTGATAAAATAGTCGGCCGCTCCGAAGTCCTGAAGAATCGTCCTTACCGTAGTTCCTCCTCCCTCATACGAAAACGCAACGAGTTGCGGAAAAGGATTTGGACAGACCGCCCTTTTGTCGCGCACTTTCTCCAACTCAGTCACCAGTCGGTTAACAGATGCCCCAATGGTGGATAGTAATGCGCCTTTCAATTGCCGTGTCCGAGTGAGACGAGCTTCGCTTGAGAACAAGTCTAACAGGATAATGTCGAAGGAGCCAATCATCTCACCATAGCGTCTCAGAGCGTCATCCACTGTCTCAGCGTGATAAAGTATCGGTCCTCCAAGGCCGTTGAGTTTCCCTCTCCTCGGAAGGATTCCTTTCAGTCCAAAGATCACCGGCAGTGCTACGTTCCAGTGCTGCTCCAGAAGTTGATCTTCGATAAGCAAAATGCGGCGGCCAGATAAATAGGTCGATAGAGCATCAAGCTGGTGCGGGTTCTGTTGGTATGCCGTTTTGCGCGTGAGGACATTTTCCGCCCAATCTGAAACTTCACCGAGCTGCAGTTTCCATTTCTGACTGTTAGCCTCGTCAAATCCCATTCGAATAGTCTGCAATGCTTGGAGGAACTCGTTCTTTCCCACATCACCTGCCGTAAACGCACCGAAGAGCAATCTCACCGGCGCTTCCCCCTGATGAGGCCAAACATCTTTCGGTTGTGGCGAACCTCCATCAGTTACAGACGACTTCCTCAAGAATCTTGAAGTCGAGTGCAAAAGACTTGGGTCGCGAAAAAGACTCTCCATAATCTCAGCGGCTCCAGAGGGAAAGGCAGATGTCTCAATCACCTCTTGGAGTTCTGAGGGACGGGTAATGTCTTTGCTTTCCGGCACGCCCTGGCTGTCGCCCGCAAGGTGGACCAATTTGAAGATGAGAGGCAATTGCTCCAATTCCACCACTTCGGCGATTCCTATCTTCCTGTAAATTTGGGCGAGGTTTTCAAATCGAGGCGATGCATTATGAAGACGGACAAGGATCAACCGGGTGTGCCCAGCCCCAATTTGCATGGCTTTTGGGGGCTCACCATAGGCACGGACCAGCAATTCCTCCATCATTGCATTCAGTGTGGATTCATGCGTGGAAGGAACAACTATCAGCCGCTTTTGCTCTGCATCCTTCTGGATGAGGTTCGACGGAAACTCCCCGATCCTGCTGTCATGAGTGAAAAGACCGAAAAAAGCCTGCAACGCCAAAGTAATGCACTCTGGCTCTTCGGCGCTTGTTGAAGCGCGTGCAATCTCAACGCGACACGCTTTCATGGAAATGCATTCAACCCGGTTGGCAGACACGCTGCCAATATGAAACTGGAGTCACGAAACCTTGGGCTTTTTGGCAGACCGCTTTTCGCACGCAGTTTCGTAAATCTGCTTCAAAATGGGGTCCGAAAGTATTTCTGCCAATGCGGGGGGGTGATGACTTAACAGGCTCTTGATGGCGCTGTAAGCAATGGATGCTTCACCCTTTTCCGCCAACCGTCGCCCTGCGAGAAGTCTCATCGCCGGCGTATGCTGGATTTCGCCTTTGAAATTGCGCTCCTTCAACAGGGCCGCTTTCACGAGTTTGGCAAGCAACAGGCCATACGACTCCTGCAATGTATCCAACTTGCCAGCCCATTCATCCGTGCCGTTTGCATCCACCTCACACGCTTCAAGCAATGCGATTACGTCCTTCAGTCTTGGCGGCGACTTCTGCTGAGCCTCAGCGGTCGGACTGGCCCCCGTGGATGGCGGCGTATTCTCCTCCTTTGTTGCTCTGTTTCGCCGCCCCGAGACGACCGGGAGCGAAACCCTCGGGGTAATGCTCAAATGCTCTGGCATTAGGGCACGGAGTCCCTTTCCTTTGTAAACCGCCTGCTCAATGACCCGCTCAAGTCCGCGAACATTGTCTGGCCAATCGTGGTCCATAAGCGCAGACCAGGCCGAATCTGAAATCTTGCGTTTTTGCGCCTTAAACTCCGTCTCGAATTTTTGGACGAAGTGTAGCGCCAGCGGGCGAATATCCTCCTTCCGCTCGCGCAGCGGGGGGACGCAAATGGGTTCGTTTACTTTAACCCGCGCTAGAAGGTCGGCTCGAAAATCATCGCCATTCAGCAATTCAATCCGGTTGGTGGCCATGACAACCTGCAACTTGATCTTCTCCCCTTTGCCGCTCCCGATGGCTCTGACCTCGCGAGTGTTCTTGTCCAAAAGTCTCAATAACTTCGTTTGAACCGCTGGCGAAATGTCCGCAAATTCATCGAGGAAAAGGGTTCCTCCGTTTGCGAGCTTGGCGGCACCGAAACGCGCCGCCTTTCCGTCCGTAAACGCCCCTTTCTCATGCCCGAAAAGCTCGTCTTCAATCAACGAGTCGGGTATCGCCGAAACGAAGACTGTTATGTATGGACCGGAAGCGTTTGGTGATTGGCGGTGGATGTAATTCGCGACCAATTCCTTGCCCGATCCGCTTTCTCCCAAGAGGAGGATGTTGTCGCTACCACGTCGCGCCCGACTTCTGGCATCGCGAAGACAGGTTAACATCGGCACAGAGACGCCGATGATGCGATCATCAGCCAAAAGGCCGTGTTCAAGCAGCAGTTCGCCTAGCTTGTCCCGGTTGATTTTGCTCTTATCTACGAAGTCACTGGCAGCCTTGGAGAATCGCTCCTCAATTCGTTCCCGCTCCATCGCGGAGAGAATTACGACCGGCAGTCCTTGCAACTGTGCTTCCTTGGAAATGGCTTCAAGCAACGTCAGCCCAAAATACCGTTGCGGATCGCGGTCCTCTGGACGCCCGGCTGGAATACCGCCCGATTTGAGGGGGCCGGTCTTGAAATGGAGGTCGAGTAGTATCAGCGCCCATCGCGGCGATTTCTCCCACCCACGACGAATTTCGGCCAGCGTTTCCGTCACGGCTTGTTCCGCTTTGCCGTCATCAATCCGGAGACCGGAAAGGAATACCGCCTCGGCCACGGGTTCATTGATCTTCTCGGCTGGAATGTCGCCCGTCACGTCCTGGAGGCCGGCGCGAATGCAAAACGCCTCACGATCTGGATTCTCCAATACCGGAGCGTCCCCGTTTGACCGCTTAAAGGGGCGTCCAAGATCGTCATCAATGACCAGCACTCTGGGCAACGCACTCATAATCTTCTGATTTTCACGTCGAACGCGCTGAATGTGTCATGCAGTTCGACGCACAAGCGGCTCAACTTGGAAAACTCGTGCTCCAATGCTACCAAACCGCCGCCCCTTACCGAAGTCGAATTTTTCAAGGCTGACGAGAGCTTCGCATATTGCACGTTCACTTGTGCCAGGTTCCCGGCGGCCTTTTCGCGCAACTCGTGAACCGGATACCGATTCAACCAAAGTTCATGAACAACCGTTGGCAACCATTCCTTGGTTTTGGAGTCGCAACGGTTCAATGGCGGCTGGTCAAAAAAACGCTTGGGAGACAGTTCACTCTCCACAGAGTCAATCAGCCAGCGCGCTTCCGATTCATGCGCACTCCATTCCGGCAGATGCTCCCGGACGAATCTTGACAATTTTTCCGCGTCGGGATTATCGCTTCGCAACCGCTCAAGAAAAGCGTTCAGGCGGTTCAAGAACTGGTTCTTCAACCAGTCGTGATTGAACTCGCTGCGTCGTTCCTGCCATTCGTTGAGCATGGGATCAAATCTTCTTCACGTCGGCGGCGATTATCTCCCCGGGGCATTTGTCGCGCATCGGCCTGAACGTGACAGCATCGCCAACATCAGCAGGGCATGTTGGTGCGAAAACCTGCTTTCCTCGCTGGTCTTCGATTACCCCCCAATAACCCGTAGATGTCCCGCCGCCAACCGAGCCCGCCTTTTTGATGACTTTGCCTTGCCACGAGACCGCCTGGTCATCACTCATCGCCGTTTCAGCGTTCGCAAGGTATGAGAAACGCAAAAAGTCTGGGCCATCAATCGCGTTGAGCGTCATCCCTATGCGTTTCCACAATAACGCCTGTATTTGATCGCCAGAGTGAAACTCCGCTGCCGATGCGCTCAGAATCGCGCCGATACGATCCCCGTTCGCCGTGCAGCGATTGGATTCAAGTAACAATTCCAGGTTTCTGCCATAGTATCCAGTGACGCGTATCAAAGGGTTCACGTTCCTGAAATTCTGCTGATACAAGAATCCATCAACCGCAAAATGTAGAATCGGTATGTGTGCGGCGGCTGGCCGTCCGTGGCAGTTCAGCAAGAATCCCCTTACAATCTCGGCCAAGGGGGGGCTCTCGATATTACGATACAGACGCATGACCTCCTCAACCACCGGGCGCGGACTGTCAAAGCTGAAATATCGAATCATCAAATCGGGTTGCTTCCTCGGCTTGAGCTGGTGAAGCAACTTAACCAGCCAACTCCAACGACTGGCTTTGAACTGCTTGGGAGGGGGCAATGCTTCGATTGCAGAAACGGCCTCCCATAAACTCGCGTCTGGTCCAACCAAAGTGACATCAATTCCCCACCGATTGAATAGCGCGCGCTGTTTCCAAGAATCTTTGCCAATGCTGGAAGCGGGCAACACCCGCGTGGGAGCGCGAATGGAAAAGGATTTCAAGCAAGCGCCATTTTCGACAAGACAACTTGGGATCGCATAGACTGACAGTTCCACCAACCGGCGAAAAATCTCGCGCCACAGATTGTCCGCCACCCGCTCATCATGAAGCTCATCGTGTTTCGCAAAATCATCGAAGATTCGATCTGCTCCCGCACTTAAGCTGACGAAGCAAATGTGGACTGTTGGAAAACGCCTTTTTATCTGCTGAAGAAGCAATTCGAGGTTGCCTGGCTTATGACACCATCCCTTGGAGCGAGAAGGGCCGACAGCCGGAGCGCCCTGACTGCTCGGCTGCTCAAGAGTCGCTCGGAGCGCTTTGTCAACCTCACTTTCACTGATCCCCCGGGGGAGGAGCAGCAGTATTCCTCCCAACGTCAATTCACGCGCAGAACCTGATTCGTCAATATACAAGACGGCACTCCATTCAGAATTGCTTCCCGCATTCTTTAATGCACAGCCTACCAGCGCCGCGTCAGCCATGCCGACATTGAGCGTCATCTGCTGGGATAAACGTCGTGTAACAGCCAATTTAACCGCCCGTTCGACGCTGGCTGCAAACTTCGCATGTGTTTCAGCAATGACGTTCCTTGCGTCGCGTCCGAAAAACCTCGGCTTCTCAAAGTCCGTAATGATATTCCCGTAAGGCTTGAACTTCTCAATCAGCGAACGCTGCCCGGTGGACGAGAAAATGATGATGGGCAGGGACATGTCCATCAGCGCAATCAGCCGTGGAAGCAAGCTCAACGCGACCAAATGATCGGGCGTTTCTCGTTTGGGATGCTCACACCACTGCTGAACGCTCTGAATTTCCTGCGCTGAAAAGCCGGGCCAGGCGAATTGCGCTGCCTTTCCGTCGGATTTGAAACGTTCGCAAAGCGGGAGAAGCTTCTTGATGAAGTCGGCTTCGCTTTCCGCGCTCCGCATGGAGTGGAGACGCAAATCCAGCAGAAGAACAGGCTGGCGGCTCGATGTTTCTTTGCCGCTGGCTGCCAACTGAAGCGCAAGTCTCCTGTCCTTCGAGTCACCCATTAGCCTCCATTCGACCAGCAGACGGTCGAGCAGGGCATCTGGCGAAGCAAGCACGTCAACCGACTCCAAGCTGACAAGGCCCGGATTGGAGGCCGGCAGATTCGCGCGCACCCAATCTGTCCAGCCGCAATCGGCTTGGTCATCAACCAGCAAAAGGCGTAACGGTTGCTTACCCCACGATTCCTCATTAATTTTGCCGATTGATTGGGATCCGTCAGCTAGCCCCTTTGGCAACAAACCAGTCGCCTCAAAAACCCGAAGCAAGGCGTGTTCTGCGACGCCCTTGCTGGCGAGGTAACCGCGTCCAAGTAGCACCATCGGACCAATGATGTTCTGAATTGCGTGCCGGTCGTTTTCACCACTCTCTCGTATCAGGGCATCTCTAATCTGACACTGTAGCACTTCGAGGATTTCCGTCCGCTTTTCGTCTGCCTTCCTTAAAACTCTTTCATTGTTCCCGCAAAACTGATCTAGAAGATAGCCTCCGAAATCCAGCAACGAAGCCAAATAGAGCTGCGGCATCCTGTCTTGGCGGATGGACTCCACAGTCCGATATAACCCGCCCTCGACTCGATGCTGCTTGGGCTTAGGGTCGAGAATTGCAATTCTTAAATCACTTTGTTCCTTTAGTGCGCAGAGCGACGCCGTCAGAGGGTTCAGATGCGCAGAGAGATTGGTAGTTGCGGCATTTGCCGAGTTTAAGGAGGCATCCCAAATGACGATTATGCGCTGCGCATTTGCCGCCTTTGGGAGATTCCACAGTAGTTGTGAAGAAGCGCTTGCGGAAATGATGAAGGCGGAAGTTGCTTCAACACCTGCGCTTAATAGCTCTAGCACCTGAGTCAAAGCTTTGGAGGCAGGGGTATTCATGCGGTCGCCTATTGATTCAGAATCACATCAATTTTCCGCAAGGCTGCGCTAACACATTGGTCATCACCATTGCCAAAGTTGTCAACAAGCCGTGCGATTTCTGAAGGAAGGCTTTGCTCGTTACATTCCTTGCGGATTTCGCTTGTGAGATCGAATCCTTGAAATGGGGCCAGCCACCACTTTCGGTCGAGAACTCTCGCAACCGCTTCAGCAGGGGGAGTCCGATACTCGGCTGCCTTTTCGGCATTCACGCCGAGAAGATCGAATCTACCTCTTGCAGCTAGGTAGCCTTGACACAAAATGGCGAGGGCGACGAGAAAGGAAAACGATTCCCGCTTGCAACAGGATGGCAGGTCTTGGCGGATGCCGATAACGAATTCATGTATTTCCTTTGCATCTTGGTCTGAAAGAGACCACGGATCGGTATTCCGCACAATTGGTATGCCTGCTGAATCGCCCTCTGGAACTCCCGGTCCACTAAAAACAAAGCGGTAATACTCTCCTTGAATTGTATCCAGGATTCTCGCGACGTCCTTCTTGTCGTCGTTGCGGTGAGTAAACACCGCGGACACTTCTAAAGGTGACGGTCGCTCGCTATTTAACAGTGTTTTGATTTCATCTCGAACAACATCAAGTCTGCCCCACGAATTAACTCCATGCACCACGAAGACGTCGGAAAACACGTTTGTTAAGAGGCGAGCCCAGCTTATTGCTCGATCGTCCTCGGGGTCGAGCAGCACCACAAGGGCGATCGCATTTTCCATTTTATTCATAATTCGCAAAGGGATGAGATAAGAACATTGTCAGCGCAACCGAAAAGTTTTCCCGGCTCAAAGGCCATCGCAATATGTGCTTTCGCATACGCAGAGCGAGCCGTCCCAGGGGTTCCATCACAGTAATGAATCCACGATCCTGGCTCGATCGGATGGCCATCGCGATGCAATTCTCCAGACTTGGTCTGCAATTCCTCATAAATCACGGTGTGGAGGTTCTTTGTGTCCCAGGACAACACGAGCTTCACAGTTCTGCCGTTCGGAAGAAGTTCGACGCCCCTTAACTGACCATTGTGCTTGTCCACTTTGAAGATCTGTATAAAGAATTCATAGATCGCTTGCCCTTGTAGGCGAACGCGCTCGGGGGATGTTGAAAGGGTGAATTTGGCACTGGAGCAGAGCGTGTTCCAAGTAAAGCTTCGGAAAGGCGTTTCCTGCGGCTGGTGTTCCTTACTTTTACAATTTGCGTGTGCCAATGCGGCAATGAGCACAATGCTACCTAAACGGAATGTGTATCGGGCAGGTATTGCCGTGCTTGGAGTATGTATGCGACCATAAAAATACGCACCGCACATTGCCTTAAGCGATTCGTGGAATCCATTAAGTTGAGCGTGCGCATACCATTCGTCGGGAAATGACAAGCCGAACACAGATTCGATTGCGGAACGATATTCAGTCAACTGGATGTCGGTCCATTCGTGGGGAACAGGACCATCTTTGTTTGCAAACCAATCCTTCGTGCGAATGTCATCCCACACCCCTTTCAGAGGGTTCTCGTGACACCTTTGCCAGTGCCTGCCGGCTTCATTGATAAGGCTATCGGCCTGCTTCGCGTTGTCTTCCGAGACATCAAACCAACCAATTGCCTTAGCGCGAATACTTTTCCCCCCGACAATCTTAACCACCTCGTCCTTTGCTGAGTGGCTGCTATAGAGGCAAAAGACGCAGTCCTTTTCGCCCTGCACCCATCCTGAAAGTAGATTGCGCAACGCATTGCCCGGAGTCTTGTAGTGATTGTGCTTGTGGATACCCTCAAGATTCATATCGGCCAGAATTAGTGCCGGTTTGTCCTGCAACAGCTTCAACTCATCCTCAATCTTCGTGCTGGTTTCACAGGGGATGAACCTGATGTTCTGTTGCGACATGAAAGTGCTGAGTTCCTCTTCCTGAAAATGGGACGCACTCGTTGGATCGCTGTTGGCGAAAAGGGCCACAACAGAATCGTCAGTTGGACAATGGGTGGTGGATAAGCGCACCCGTCGAATGAGCATCTCCAAAATCGTCGAATCGTCCTCAATAATTATCCATGTTTTCATAATCTTGCATCAAAGGGACGAAAGCCACTGGACCGGTTGCCCTCTCAAGACAGCAATGCGCGGGAGGGAAAACTCAGTCACCCACCGTCCATCCGTATCGCAAAAATGCTTCACTTTGGAAACATCGCCCCCCATTTGCCGGACACACAGCGATAGAACGGCTTTCGTTCCATCGTCGTGTGAATTCTTGGTATCGCCAGAAGTGCATGAGTTTGAGAGCGAATATACCATCTCCGTTTCTGAACATACAACGCAGACCTCTATCGCTGGGGATTGCATTGCGCCCGCGTGAACAATCGTATTCAAGGAAGCTGCCACAAACGCACGAACAAAAAGGGATTGTGCTTTTGACAATAATTCCGAATTCGCCGTCGTTTGGTCGGCAACTTTCCATGAGAAGCTTGGCTCGCCACGGATTGTAACCGTGGGTTTACTGCAAGCGCCAATCAGTTTACAGGTCTGCAAATTATCATAATCGAGCGCGGCTTTGACGCTCTTGGGCATTGGACGATTCTTGATATCAACGGCGACCGCTGCTCCGAGGGCGACAGCCCATACTCTCTTCACGATTGTCTTCGCATCATCATCTTTTTTAAGATTCAATTCAGCAGCCCAGCTTGGGGAGCCGCTCCACAAGTAAAGCAAGCTCTTGGCAGAGTGGAGAATATTGGGGGTGGGGCACACCAACCACTTGGAGACGCATGCTACGTCTTTGGGGGCTACGGTTAGACTTCCCGCGCTTTTTGGCCAATCGTTAACTCCCTTCCGCGAACCCGTAGATTCATCCCTATTTAGATCAAACACCTTTCCTAGTTCTTGCCAACGTGTGCCGAAAAGCCGCGATGTCTGATGGGCGATCTCATGACTAAACGCTTGGATGGTTTCCTCAACCCCTCCGGATCGGCTGCTCAACTCCAAGCGATGCATTTTGATCTCATCAAAGAACTGGTCAAATTTGTGAAATTCTGCCGTGACTTCCTTTTCCGAAAGACAGCGGGAATACACGCAGATGATCACGTCCTTGCCGAATCCCCCTTGCTCCAGTTCGTAACGAGCAGGATAAAACACAATCTGCTTGGCTTCGCTCATCAGCTTTAAGCATCGGAGGGTAAAAGCCATCGGTGGAGTCAGTGCATCTACAATTTGTCGTTTGGTTTGCTCTGGTAAGTCCGATGATGCGGAGAACGATGCTGCCAGTCGTGAACAGATGCTTTCCAAGCGTTCTGGGGAATCTGCAATCAAACCAAACAACCGTTTGAGCGCTCCGCCAGCGCAGGTATTCGCCGCATCACCTGCAAGTCTGGACGAGGTGAGAACATCTGGAGGATCGTCGGGTTCCGCACTCGACTCGTCCTTGGCCTGGGCAAAGACGGTTGTTTGAAGCCAAGACCGAATGTGAGCGAGCTCTATTCGCCACGCTTGTTGCTCAGCGAGTCCCAAGCGAGGGATGTTGAATCGGAATTCCTCATAGTCCAACCGCGTGGTATGGCGCAAGGAATAATCCGCCTGCTCCAGATCGTAAATGAGCACCGGCGCCTTATTGAAGATTGGAAGTATCGCTTCAAGTAGAGCCTTGGTGTTGCTGAAATTGCGATGCATTACTTCCGAACGCCGATCCAACAGCGCTAAATACGTCGCAACTTCTTCCAATGTTCTACCAACAATCTGGGCATCGTGGCGCAGGGCGTTACCCGCATAGCTCCAAGATGTTCGCCCCTGTTTCGGCCAAAGACCCAACTCGAATGCGAGGCACTGATCGTGCAAGAGACCTTGCACGTTAAGACGTCGCCCAAGCGTCTTCGCGAGCCGGATCTCATCGTCTATCCGCTTGTGAAGACGCAGCGGGTTGGAAAGCTCGTAAGCTGTAACGTAAGAATCATGGAGCACGCCAGCATGCGATTGCTCATACTGTGGCTTCGGTGCTCTTAGGAAGCGATGCTTCAACGGGAAGACTTGCAGCAGCGTTGGATGCTGAAGTTGGCAGATTGTCCAATGGAAATGTATTTGAAGAACGTCCAACTTCGACTCTCCCTCTGCTTTTGAAAGCACTTCCTCACAGATTGCGTCATATTTGCCGGGCTGCCCTTCGTCGAGTTGCTTGGCAATGTTCCTGAAAGTGCTGAAACCCCTTGTGTGCAGTAGCCGCCGATAGGTGTGGAGACCAACGTGAGGGCGCACAGTGTATCCAGCAGAGCCGACCATGTCGGAAGTCTCACACAATCCGAAATCTTGGAGTTTCGCCAAGAGCGATTCAATCGCGAGAGGTTGCGACGCGCTGTTGGCTCGCGGTGATTTTGCAAACTCTTCGACGATTTCCGGATGGGAAAAGAACCCTTCGAGAAATACCCTTTTGGCAATGCTATTCTTTGAACCAGAACACCCAATACGCCCCTCAAATAGGCCCTCATCACCTTCAACCTTGGCATGGAGAAACAGCCCGTTGGGATTGAGACGAGACAGGGCATCCATTGCGACGCATCGCCACCAATCAATATGGAAGAAGGAGAAAGCAGCGAAGATCAGATCGAATTGCTGACGTTGGTCAAACCAATCATCCATCCGCTTTAGCCAAGCAGACGGGGTTTGAGGGAATGTATTTGGCTCCCAGTTCAAATCGTCTCTGAAAAAATAGAAGGCATCTCCTCCCGGTGGCGTCAAACATTTGATCTCTTGATGTGGATCAGGAACATCCTTCCAGTTTGATGCGTCGTTGATAAAATCCTGTGCGTCAGGAGCAGCCTTCTTAAATTCGCCAATCCTACCCGCGAGCTGATTTGCATCGCGTGGCAGGCCATCGAATCCTTTGTTAAGAATGTGTCCGGCAAGCTGCAGCGGAGACTTGGCCCGATCAATGAAAACACAGCAAAGTGACTGGTTGTGTGCCTTCTTGAGGTGATAGAGCACCGGCAGTTCGACTCCGCCAAAACCGCTACCGAGGAGAAGTATTTTGAGCGGCTTATCTGTCTGGCTTTTCTTCAATGCCCGTGCGATGCCAGTCGAAAATTGTCTGAGCGATTCCGCTTCGGGAACGGAAGACGAAACGTCCAAGTCGGGCCAGTAAAGCTCGGCGTATGTCTGCCAAAAGGAGAGGTTTTCGTAGGTGCTTTCCATCTTCGGATAAATTCACTGGCCAGCGTGGAATGGAACTTCGGTCAATTGGCCTTCGCTTTGGGAATAACCTGGATCTCACCATTGACCCAACGAGAAAGCGCAAGGTCAACGGCCAGTTCCCGATCCGCCGAAATCTCCATGTGACCGGTCACGCCGTCGTAGGGAAACACCTTCATCAGCGCCGCGCGAAAAGCGCCTGGCGTCGCATCTTCCGCTTTGCTGGCGGCTTCCTGCAAGATCATCGTCATGTCATAGAACGTGGCGATGTCAAAGTTCGGAGTGTGGCCCTTCTTTTGAACCTGTTGGTTGAAGCGGGCGATTCGTTCATTCTTGGAGTCGTAAAAGTAGCGCGGGGCGGGGAAGACCGTCTTTGCAAGAAACTCGGCGGGAACTTCCTTGGCGACGCCTGGCAGTGCGAAATCAGCGTTGGCCAGCACCGCGATGTCCTGCCGGATCTCGGCAAGTTGCTTGAGAATTGCCGGAAAATTATCCGGGTAGGCGTAGAGCAAGATTACGTCAGGATTGTTGGACAAAAGCTTGCGCAATACCGGCCGATAATCTTTGTCCGCAAACGTATAGGTCTCTTTCCCGACCACTTCGCCGCCTCGCCCTTCAAAAGTGGAGCGGAAAATCGAAGAGCTTTCAGTTCCCCACTCGTTCTGAATGTGAAGTATGGCTGCGCGCTTGTAACTGCTTTCTGCCGCATGGTTCGCAAGCAATTGTGCCTCCTGTCTCGAAGATGCAAACAGTCGGAACGCAAAGGGGTAGCCTTTGGTGACATCGGGATACATGGTCTGGCTGATGACCACCTTGTCTTCCGCCGCATCCCGGAACATGGGCAATGCCGCCAACGCGGGACCTGTTGTCGCTACAACGAAGAAACGCCGTCCATCCACGTCCCACTGCTTGCGGGCAACGGTCACGGTTGTCGGCCCCTTGCCCTGGGAATCCTCAAACTGGAATGCAAGATGGGGGGTTCCCCGTTCCTTGATGTCATCAAGCGCGAGAGTTATGCCAATGCGTTCATTTTCTCCCAAATGCGCCAATGGCCCGGTCAACGGTAGAATCGCTGAAAATTCAATGGTGCTGACCTTTGCACCGGCGTTGGGCGCCGTAGCGGGCTTCTCGCATCCGCCAAGAACCACGCCGACTGCAAGAACCGCAATGAGGAGGAGTTTGTTTTTCATAATTTGTTGCGCTTTCATTTGGCCGGGTCGGCCGGGGTTATTCGGTATAACTGCCACTCAACATTTTCGACGGTTTGTTCGAACACGAGCTTTGCCGTGAGTCCATTTTCACCCGCCAGCGATTCGAGGCGCGTAAAAGGCCAATCTTCTTGGAATTCTGAATGACAAATGATGGCGCTACCACCTGGTTTCAAATGCCGGTGAAGATTCGCAAAAAAATGCCTGTGCAAATCGAAGTGTGGATCAAATAGGCCGAACAGCACGCCAGCGTAGGAGTCCGCATCAACCATAGGCAGATTTGCCAACACTAAATCGTAACGGCCATTAACTGCTGCAAAACCATCAGACTGTTTTACGTTGATCCCCTCTGCGAATCCAAACCGCCGAGCATTGTCAGTGGTAGCCAGAACAGCAGCAGGATTGATGTCTATGGCATCAACGTCTCCTGCCCTCAGCTTTCGCGCCATCACAGCAAGAATCCCAGTGCCCGATCCAAAATCCAAAATCGTCTGCCCGTCCAATTTCTGAGTTAACATGAACTCAATGAAACAGCGCGACGAAGGCAGAATGGGAGCCACATCGGCGCGACACGCGATCGGTGTTGAAAAGTATGGATTGAGTTCAACTGCTTTCGAGCCGGATGCGCTTGCACGCACCAAGGAGTCGAGCAACTCCGTTGTGCGTTGCGGAATCTTACGGCAATTCTCGTATTCAGGCATAAAGAAATTCTTACACGATCTCGCTCGCGTAATGGGGATTTCCAGATTATTGGGGCGCTCCCCAATTCGTGGTTCAAATGGTAGCAACGAGGTCAATGGGCGAAAAGCAATACGCTGGAACACCGCCTGAGTGCGAGTGCTTGCGCGGCGCGATGGCGGCGATGCTGGCTCGTTGAGCACAACGGCATTCCCAGAGTCGTTGTCGATGAAATTACGCATGGGGAATAAGAATCAAGATTGCTTTGTGCCCCAATTCGGTAACTCGTCGAAAACTTTGCTCGACCAAACCTTGATCTATCGCTGACAACGGTTCGTCGTAAATTCCAAATTCAGTCGCCCGAGCCATTGCGAGAACGGCCTGCTGACGTTCTCCGCCACTCAGTGAACCTACCGGTCTATGAGGGTCAATTCGGGCGTTCAGTCGCCCACCGTCACACCCTGCAAGTTTTTGACATTCACTTACAGACAAGCTCGGAAACAGGCAATCGCGAGCCGGAACGAGGCCAATTGCTCTATTGCTACGCTCCCATACGGGTAGGCGTTCAATGCGTGCGCCCTTGAAAATCAGTTCTCCGCCAGCTATGGGGATCATTCCGACGATGGCGGCTGCCAAGGTCGTTTTTCCCCAACCATTGGGAGCTTGGAGAACTGCGGTTTCTCCCTCCGCAATCTGAAACGAAATCCCTCGCTCAGAATTCGGCGTTTCATCTCTGCCGATGATTCGCCGCTTACCCCGGTTCACAACAAGGTTGCGAATTTCAAACAACGGGGACTCTGCATTGCCGCAATTCGCATTATCCCGCCGAAGTTTCCAAAGGACGGCCCCGCCGGGGAGCGCTTCCCGCGTGATGCCAGTTTCTGGCCCCAGCAACTTCGCTATCCAGGCGACTACATCCGTGGAGCGAGAATCAGAATGCTGTGTGCGAACAAATTGCGGGGACTCAACCGTGATTTTTCCGTTTTCGAGAGTCCAAACACTATCGGCCAGATCGAGAACTCGTGGAATATTGAAGACGTGTTCCACAATTACGAGAGTGACGCGATGCTCTCGCACTAATTGACGCAGGATTTCCAGCACCGAATCAATGCCTTGAGCGTCAAGTCCCGCAAGAGGTTCATCCAAGAACAAGATTCGCGCGCCGGCTTGAACGGCGCGGGCGATAGCGACCCGTTTAGTCTGGCCCAAGGAAATTCGATCCGCCGATGAATCCGCACGGTCGCCGAGGCCAAGCGCCTTGAGCCGGTTTGTTGTGGTTTGCCGATTGGATTTTTCTTCCCGCCGAACCCTGCCATAACGCAGCAAGACGTTGAACGGACTTTCCCCCGCCTGACCTGGGGAAGCAACGGCGATGTTATCCGCGAGGGTAAGCGTGTTGAACAGACGCACGTCCTGCCAAGTTCTTCCCACGCCTTCTCGCGCCACTCGTTCAGGGGTAAAGTGGTCGAAGGGGTTCACATTCTCCCACCACCTGCGTGGAAATCGAAAATGTTCAGAAGCGCCGTTGACTTGGAGATGGATTGACCCGGCATCGGGTTCGAGATTCCCCGAGAGGATGTTGAGCAACGTGGTCTTTCCGGAACCGTTGTTGCCGCGCAACAACACGACCTCTCCCTCCCGCAGTTCGGCTGAAGCGCCGTCCAAAACGATCTGTCCGCCGAATGCCTTCCGCAGATCGCGAATGCACAACACGTTCTTCCTGCTGGCGAGAACATCCTGATGCTCCTCGCGGGAAGGCGTCGTTTGGGCGACTGATTCGGTTGTCGTGATTGCGGTCATTCAAGGCGATACTCTCCGGCCAAACCTTTGGGTCGGAAGTGAGCCATCGCCACTAATAGCCCGCCGTATGCCAACAACCGAATGTTCGCTGCCACCGCATCAGGCAAATGGGCAAAACGTAGCAATTCCGGGATCGCCAGAAGCACAAATGCGCCGACAATCGGCCCGCGAAAATTGCCGACGCCACCAACCAAAACCATGCAAAGCATGAGAATGGATTCGTCAAGAGATGCGCTGCTTGGGTCAATGTAACTCACGTAGCTGGAGTAGATTGCGCCAGCAAGTGCCGCAAACGCGCATGCAATTGCCATCGCCTGCACTTTGGCTAGTCGTGTGTTCTTTCCCAATCCCCGCGCCGCAAGTTCATCATCCCGCATTGCCTTCAAAAGCCGTCCCCAAGGCGAGGAAACAAAAAGCCAGATCACCATGCCAGCCGAAAGAGCCAGAACCGTCGAAAGCGCAGCAATGCTCCCAATGGTAGCGAATTTGATACTGCCGATAACCGGCTTGCTGATGCCGGCCAAACCGAATGGTCCATTCGTCAAATTGGCCCAAGTGCCCGGCTGCGCGTTTGGACTAAACCAATTGTGAAGCAGGCTGAAGACAAGCGTCTGGACTGCCAATGAAATCATGACGAAGAAATCTCCCTTGAATCGCCAGGATGGGAGTGAAACAGCCAGACTCAAGATCGCTGCAACACCGACTGTCAATAGCCCGGCAGGGATGAATCCCATGCCGAGTTTCAAAGTGGCCAAAGCGTAAGTGTAGGCACCAATTGCGAAGTAGCCGGCATGAGCGAGCGTCAGCAGTCCACAATATCCAACCACAAGGTTGAGGCTCAACGCCAGCATGACGTAGATGTTCAGGTAAATAAGGAGGTGAAGCAGGTAGTTCATGCTTGCGCCTCCAGCCGCGCTTTTTTCCCAAGCAAACCATGGGGTCTGAGAAACAGGAAGAGCACGAGAAGCAAGTAGGTTACGGCGTCTTGCCAGCGCGCCGACGCATACCAGACCACTTCCGCGCGAATCACGCCCAACAAAAAGCCGGCAATCACTGGCCCGACAAAGGAATCCCGCCCACCGATGATCACCGCGACAATTGCCAACAACAGGGCCTGAAGCCCGCCGTGCGGATCGAATCCAAGATCAAACGCCAGAACAAGCGATGCCACAGCCGCAAACAATCCGGCCAGCGAGAAAGCGAGGAAACGCAATCGTCGGACATTGTAACCGAACAACGCGAGTTGAACCGGATTGTCGGCCAAAGCGCGAAACCGCAACCCCAAGTTGCTGAATCGCAACCAAAGGTAGAACAGCACCAACAAACCGGATGCGGTTCCACCGGCAATGATTTGGGCGCGCGTCAACTGAACCCCACCCGCTGAAAACACGGCGTCAATCCCGTGTCGAAGGGTGCGGACCTCATTGCCCCAGACCATCGAAACCACTTGGACAATCACGATGAAAATGCCGAGTGAACTGACAAGATGCAGCCCGGGGCCTGCGCCTTTTCTCTCCAAGCGGTCGTGATTCAACCACTCGCATCCAAGGGAGATCGCCGCGCCAGCGGCAACTGCTAAGACCGCGCAAATCGGCCATGGCACTCCGGCGCTGAACAGGCTCAACGCAAGGAATGGTGCAAGGCTGTAGATGCCGGCGAGCGCGAGGTGGAACACGCGGGTTGGCAGGTAAACCACGGCAAACGCCAACGCCAAAAGGGCGATGGTCGCACCGGAAATCAAGCCGTTGACGAGCACCTGCATGAGGTATGAAGAGTATCCTCCAGAATGAATCGTGCCAATGCCGAAGAAAGGCCGTGAAGAAAGGCCGTGCAACAACGGTGGCATACTCGCTGCTCAGAGAAGGAGAAATCAACCAATGAATTTGAAGCGCGAAGAATCGGCAGGGCCAGTCACTGGCGGAGGCAAGCCACAAGCAGCATTTCCGCCGCTACCACCGAAAACGTCACCGCATGACTCCCGTGCCGAATTCTACACGAAGGTCTTCAACGAACTGGGTTCCGGCACGTTCACTGAGAACTTGGTAAACGTATTCTGCGTCAGCTGCATAATCTCTCGTCCGCTCGGTTGACAACCCCGGATTGTGCAAAGCTCGCTTCCTCCAAACAGCGTGTCGTTCAGCAACCTCCCCCGCGTTAGTTTCGCCGGAGGCCGGAATTTGGCAGCGCCTTTGCTAATCAGGAGCAACGCATGTTCATCGAGGAACTCAACCGACATCTGGCCGTCAGTTCGATCCCTGAACTTCCGCGACTGCTCGACTTCGACAAGAACTTTTGGAACGTCGTCTCGATCCGCGAGCCGCGGGTGCCCAAACCAGATGGCTTAAGGAACGCCAAACGATACCTCGAAGTGTTTTTTGAGGATCGTGAGGACTCGCCCGATTTCCCCTCCCGTCCGCCAAGGAGCGAAGACGTTGCTGTCATGTTCGAGTTTGTTGACGCTCACCCCGGAGAACCGGTGCTGGTGCATTGCCTCGCGGGTCAATCGCGTAGCCCGGCGTTCGCGCTCGGCGTCATCGTCAGGGGATTGATTCAGTCAGGCTGGAATCCGGACAACACACAATCGCTCGTCGGACATGCATCTGACCTCCTGCTTCAAATCCGTCGGCAATCACGGCCCAACGGTTTACTTCTCGCATTATGCTTCGAGCAGTTCATGCCGGAACAAGTCGCCAAGCAATTGGCGGCGGCGTTTGTGAATCATCCACCCCTTTTGGAGAATCGAACACGCCTGTCACAAGAAGCCACCCAAGCACGCCAGGCGTATCGTTTGGGAGATTGAAGGCAATGAACATGGAAGTGCTCCGTTCTGTTCCGCCGTGACCAACGCGCGGTTCTGCTGCGCTCCACGGGCTGCCCGTCGCCCCGTCCCCCTCTCGACGATGCCCGTTCCGCTTCGCAAACCGCGCGCTCGTCACGAGCTTGCATGGTGCAGGGCCGCAGGCGCGGAGGGCTTCCGTCTGCGGCTCGGCGGCGGGACGTTGCGCTCCGGCTGCGATTCGCTATGCGCTACCTCTCCGCCCTCCGCTCCACTTTCCCCGCTCGCCGACCACAGACCGAAGCCGAAGTGTTCGCAGTTGCGGACGGACTGACGATTTCGTCAGCAACGGACGCATCTGGGATTCTTCAATCACTGATTGGGAATCGGCAGGCCATTCGGCTGGTCGCAGTGACAGCGCGACGAAAACCCGGTTGATTGTATGGCGGCGGCGGGCGCGTCAAGGATACTACGGGTCGGCTCGCTTAGACGCTCCCGCTTCCGTTCCTCCTTTGACCCGCCCGCCGCCGCCGGGGGACTTTTGCCTCTAGGTTTTCATCGCGGGAAGTCTGTCTGCTCGAATGAAGATTTAACGGGTTTGCCACAATTCTAGGCTGTTTTTCTTCGCATTTTTGTATTTAATGGGTTTATTGGTGAAAGAAACATTTTCCGATTTGTGAAACAATCTGTTGAAAAAGCCTTTCATCGGAATGGCCAACTCCGTGAAACAGTGCCTTTGCGCAACGGGCGCCGACATGGCGTTGTCCGCGTCTGGCACAAGAACGGTGCGCTGGCCAACGAAGAGCCTTACCAAAATGGTTTGCTGCACGGCGTCTGCCGCCAGTGGAGCGAGACCAGTCGATTGTTGGGCAAATACCGGATGGTTCGCGGCACGGGTGTTCAGCGCACCTGGCACGAGAATGGCCGGCTGCAATTGGAGTTTTCCACCGTGCGCGGTGATTTTACCGGGCGCTATCGCTTGTGGCTGAACGACGGGAAGTTGATGTCCGAGGAAATTTATCTGCATGGGCGTCCCGTCACTGCCGAGGCATACCACGCCGCCTGCACCAAAGACAAATCTCTGCCCAAGCTGACCGGCAAAGCCGGAAAACCGTTGCCGAACACGGTCGCCACCCAAAAGCACATCCATGAGGTTTTTGTCCGTTCACTTTTGGCGCAGCAGAATTGCGCCGAAGCCCGGAAGTGGCTCGAAAGCGGCGGCAAGGCTGTGCGCTCGCTCGGACGATTCAAGCGCGAGAGCGATGCCCTGAAATTCGTTGAGGCGGTATACAAGGCAGGCGCGACCGAGGTGATCGCGCCTGACATCTACGCCGGCAAATCCGGTGATCAATTTGCCGATTGTCTGTTGGTAAAACTGCCGGGCATCGCCGCCAAGCGGAAAGCCATCCGCAAAGTTTGTGCGCAATTGTCGAAGCGCAAACTCGGCGCATTCCAACCGGACAAGGACATCGGCGAGTCGCACCTGTATCTCTCGCTGGCCTGAATCACAGGATAATCAGGCAATCGCGCATTTCGTCGAAGGTCAGCGCACCGCTGCCCGACCGCTCCTGCAACAGGCATTCCGACACGGCATCGCCCACCAGCTTTTCCACCGCGTCGCGCATCGGGCGCGCTCCCAGCTTCGGGTGAAAACCTTTGCGCACCAGAAACGGCAAAACCGTTTTGTCCAGTTCCAGCTTGTGTCCGCGTTCCCGCAGGAATTCGATTTCACGCGCCAGAAATTTCTCAGCAATCTCCAACTGGTGTTCGTAGCTTAAACGGCGGAACACGAGTTTCTCATTCACGCGCGCGAAGATTTCCGGGCGCAGGGATTGTTGCGCCCGCGTCAGAACGTGGCGTTCCAGCGTCGCCTCATTGGAATGTTGCAGGCTCATCAATTCCGCCGAGCCGATGTTTGATGTGAGCCAGATGTAATAGCCGCTGAAGTCCAGCGTCTGGCCGGTTGCCACCGTGATCCGCGCGGCGTCCAGCAGTTGCAAAAGTATGTCCAGCACGCGCGGGTGCGCTTTTTCCGCCTCGTCAAACAGCAACGAGCCTTCAATCGCGCGCTCGCGCACCGCGCCGAGATAACCGACTTCGCCGAGGCGCGCGCCCAGCAGCAGGCCGAGCGCTTCCTGATTCTGAAATTCGCTCATGTCGAAGCGGAACAATTGTCCCGGCCCGAAAACTTGATTGGTCGTCACGATGACGGTTTCCGTTTTGCCAACGCCCGTCGGGCCGAGGAGCAGAAAACTGCCGCGCGGACGCCCCGGTTTAGTGAGGCCGAGTTCACCACGTTGGACTGCCGAGACAATGCGCGGCAGCACTTGGGACTGGCCGCGAATCTCGTGCGGCAGCAGCGCGGTCAGTTTCTGGAGTTTGTTAATCTTGGTCGTGTCTGTTGTTTTGTTCATCCCTGAATTCCTACACGGACTGCCCCCGCACCTTGTGTCGCACCTACACCGATAGGTTTTTCACTTCTGTCAGAGTGGGCGCGTAATGCAGCGAACGACTCGCTGCCAGAAACAAAAAAATAGAACAACGCGTATGAAGATCATCAAACACATCAAACCCATCAGCCTGAAAATCCGTTCGCGGCTGCCATCGCTCCTCATGGCCGCCGCCATCCTCGCCCTCAACACCCTCTCCGCCTCCGCGCAGGCGTTCAATTCGACCGAACTCAAGACCGGCATCAGCAACAGCCTCGCCGTGATTATGATGTTCGGGTTCGTCCTCGGCATCTCCTGCGTCATCTACGGCGGCTTCGCCATCCGGCGCGGCGACGTGGACCAGGGCAAGATGAGCATCATCGGTGGCGCGATCATCGCGGCAGCACCCGCCGTGATTTTCGCATTCTTCAAAATCTTTGGCATCGAAGGGAACAGCAGCGTCGGCATCGGCAACTTCTGATCGAGCGAAGATTTGCCCCAACCCAACCACTGACCGCCCACGAGCATGAAAACCGAACTCCGCCTTACCGACACCAACGCCGCGTCCGATTCCAAAGGCCGCACCTGGGGTTTGGAAGGCGGCTTGTTCTGGTGGCTCGTGGGCGGTGTCGGCGTGGCCATCACCGTTTTCTTCGTCCTGCTGGTGATGATGAACACCTCGTTGCTGACCGCCTTTCTCGTCGCGCTCGTGCCGGTCGGTATCTGCCTCGCCTACATCTTCGGATTCCGGCAGGGCAAGCCGCCCGGCTACGACCGCGATTGTTTCGAGCGTTGGGTTTCCGGCGGTGGTTTTGCCCCGGAGGTTCAATCTCGCTTGTT
>CAIKLQ010000500.1 GCA_903828255.1 uncultured Verrucomicrobiota bacterium | reverse complement strand
CTGAACGCCGCCGCGTCGAGCTGCGCAACCGGGAAGCCATCCGCAGCGGCAACAAACTCTACGATGCGAAACCCGACGGCCTTTCCGCCCAGTCCGAGGCGTCGAGCGCGAAATCGAATTCCCAATCGCCATGACCCACGGAGCGCAGTAAGAAACTAAACCTCTGGATCGCAGAACCGCTTCGCCCCACTAACCCTCCCAATGAATCACCAAGTCTCCCGCCACCTGGCCGCATTCCTGATTGCCGCCTTTGGCGCTTCTCACCCCATCCCGGCTGCTTCCGCAGAACCCCTGATCTTCTCTTGCGCGGCCGACAACGATCTTTTTCGCGTCGCCTCGCAGAACGGGATGCAACTGAAGCGATTCAATTCTCCCGACGCTGCTGTGGACGCGGCGGCTGAAGGTTCCGGAGTGTTGATCCTGGCCGACGGGTATCCGGAGAAACCCACCGCTCTCAGCGCCGAACTCTTCCAACGAGCCGCAGAGAAGAAACTACGTCTGTACGTCGAGTACCCGTCTCGGCTGCCGGACATGGAATTGGGCGCGCCGACGGGGCCGCGGCAAGGCGAGTGGGGCCAGTTGTTGGAGCGCACCGTGGTGACCTCTGACGCTTTTGGCCCGGCGCTGGAAAGAATGCGGATCCTGATGGTGAACGACTGCCATTACCTGCCGGTGCAAGTTACCAACTCGCATCTGGTGCTGGCCCGCGTGTCAGGTTTCGACACGGCGAGATTCGGCCTGCCCGCCAGTGGTGTGCATCCGATCCTGTTCGAGCATCCTCCCGGCGACCTCCTCGTATCCGCAACCAAACTCAGCCAATTCATCACGGCGCGCTATGCTCCAACCGATGCCTGGAGTCCGGTATGGCAGATGATTCTGGGTTGGCTTCAGCCGGGCGCGCCCCGTGGGATAGTCGCCACGGACACGCAGCCGCGTGCTGGAGAACTTATCCCACGGGGCAAGGCGGTGCCCGCATTGAAATGGACGCCCACGGTCCGGCCGGCTTACGGCCCCAAGGAAGCGCTGCCACGGGATTTTGAGAGGCAGGCGATTCGACGGGGGACCGAGTGGTTCGTCAAGTCCCGTTTGCTGATGCATCCATCCTGGCAGGAGCGCTACGACCGGCCGGCGAACATGGGCCCGCCCACCAAGGATTGGCCCTGGGGACACCGAACCGGGCCACGACCAGATCCATCCTGGGCCATCGGTGATGGCAGCCTGGGCATGCTGGAGGGATTTCGCTCGAAGATTCTCGGTGATGGTTCGCAGGCGGTGCTGTGGTGGCGGCGACACGACAACAGCGGCGAGATCGCCGGCGCCATGACGATGGCCGGAGCGTTGCTCCGGGACAAACGGTTTCGGCAAATGGGTGGCAACCTCGGCGATTGGCTCTACACCCAATCGGTGACGACCCAAGGCGACCGGGTTGACCCGAAAAACGGGGCCTTCGGTCTGGCCGGTTGGAACGACGTCCCGCGGTATTACGGCAACACGCATGGCTACGACGTCTATTACGCCGACGACAACGCCCGCGGCATGCTGGGCATGATCAAGGCCGCCGCCGCTCTTAAGACGGATCGCTGGGACGAACGGCTGGCGCAGTGCCTGCTGGCCAACCTGCGAATCACCAGCCAGCTCGGCTTCTCGCCCGAGCGCCTCGACGGCCCGCTGCCGCCAGACCAGTGGCGGAGCCGCTTCCAAAGCCGATTCACTTTCTTCTGTCCGCATCATCAGGCTTACATGCAAGCCTGCTACCTTTGGGCCTACCGCCAGACTGGTGACCGCCTGTTCCTCGATCGTGCCAAAAGCGCCATTCGCCTGACGATGGAGGCTTATCCCGACCATTGGACCTGGACCAATGGGCAGATCACTCTCGAACGCGCGAGGTTCATCCTGGCCCTGGCGTGGTTGGTCCGCGTGGAAAACACTCCCGAACATCGCGCCTGGCTCGATCGCATGGTCAAAGACCTGCTGACAGATCAGGTCGAGTGCGGCGCGATTCGCACGCGGATCGTCCGCAGCCCCAACTCCAATGAAGCCTACGGAACCGGCGAGACCTCGCTCGTCGAACACAACGGCGATCCCGTCTCCGACCTGCTTTACGAATCCAACTTCGCCCTGGTTGGCCTGCACGAAGCGGCGGCCGCCACCGGCAACGCGGAGTACCGCCAAGCCGAAGACAAGCTGGCCGAGTATATCTGCCGCATCCAGGCCAAGAGCGAGGCGCATCCCGAACTGGACGGCGTCTGGTATCGCGGATTTGACTTCCAACGCTGGCAGTACTGGGCCGCCGACGCCGATGTCGGCTGGGGCCTGTGGTCCACCGAAACCGGTTGGACGCAAGCCGAGATTCTTTCCACCCTGGTCCTGCGCCAGTGGCATACGAGTCTTTGGGAGTACACTGCCGCCAGCAAGATTTCCCGACCGCTTGCCACTTGGTGCCGGCAAATGCTCCCGGACTAAGTGCTCACCGACCGGGCGCAAATCAACCTCTCCAGAAATGTGAGTTTCTAGGTGGACCGCTTAAACTAATTTGCGCCGCATTGAGCACATGGACGGCACCGTTCTCACGTATGCGGAGGGCAAAGCCATCGCATCGGGCAATCCTATGGTCATCGCGAAATCCCGCATTGACGCCGAGCTTGCGCGATTGGGCTGGCTACATTGTGAGCACCAAGAATCCCAATACAAACTTCGCAGCCGCGGCGTCGCGCGAGTGACCAAAGCGGCGTGCCATGCCGTGGCCGATGGCTGGCAACCGGAGTTGAACGGTCAAAAATGCCGAAGGCCAGTTGCTGCTCATGTCCACCATTGTTCGCGACATCACCGAACGCAAGCGGATGGAGGATCAGTTACGCGATGGGGAGAATCGGTTGCGATCGCTCATCGCGAGCTTGGACGACTTGGGCTTCACCCTGGACCAGGACTTGCGGTTTGGGCCGTTTCATCAGTCGGACCGCGCGACGCTTTTCCTCAAGCCGGAACAGTTTGTGGGCAAACGTCTGGAGGAGATTGGGCTGCCGGAGTTCGTATGGGGCTGCATCTACCAAGCGGTGCGCGAGACCTTGCAGACCCGCAAGCCTACCGAGGCCCTTTATTCGCTGGACCTGCCGCAAGGTTCGGCATGGTTTGAAATGCATGTGACGGCGCTGGAAACCACCGCCGGCACGCGCCCCGGGGTCACCTGTGTGGTGCGCGACATCACCGCACGCCGGCGGGCGGACGAGGCGTTGCGCGCTTTGCTTGCCGAACAAACCGTGTTGCTCAAGGAAGTTCACCATCGGGTGAAGAACCATCTGCAAATCGTCTCCAGCCTGTTGGACTTGCAACAAAGGCGCACGCAGGACGACCAGTTGCTGAATACTCTGGCCAGCACCCGCAACCGCGTCCGCTCGATGGCCTTGATTCATGAGAAGCTTTACCAATCGGATAATCTGGCGAATCTCGATCTCGCCAGCCACCTGGCGGAGCTGTGCCGCCAGTTGCACAGCAGCGCGGGCAACGTCCGGAATCGCGTCCGCAGTGACGCCGCAGTGACGCCGCAGAATCTTGCGGTCGGGCTGGATCAAGCCGTACCCTACGGGCTGGTGATCAACGAACTGGTCAGCAACGCCCTCAAATACGCCTTTCCGGGCAAACGCACGGGAGGCATCCGGGTGACATTAGAGCGCTCGAAGCCCCAGGAAGTGTTGCTGACCGTGGCGGATAATGGCGTGGACTTGCCCGCCGCGCTGGATCCCGGCCACACCAACAGTCTGGGACTGAAGTTGGGGTTCCTGCTGACCCGCCAGTTGCACGGCAGTGTCACCTTCGAGCGCGCCTCCGGCACCACAGTCCACATTCGCTTTCCCAATCCGTCCGATACCACCTCCTGAACTCTATGCCTACAGCCATGCCTGCCCGCCGCATCCTCATTGTCGAGGACGAGCCCATTGTCGCGATCAATCGCCAGTGGGCTTCCTTTTGGAATTAACCTCACCCGCTTTTAACCATACCCCGCCACCTGGGCGCGGCTGAATGTGCTTGTCGGCATGGGAAACACCGGCCATGCTACGTTCGTTTAACGAACAGAATCAAAGGTCTTTATGCTGGAAAGAAAATTCTCACACGTCGGCAATTTCACGGGCTACATGGGGATCGTTTCCCTTCTCGTCCAAGCCGGCAAGCCCGGCCAGCGCATCCTCGACATCCCTGCCGGTAACGGCCTGCTCTCCCGTCAACTCCGTGAGGCCGGTCATGAGACGGTTTGCGCGGACATCAACCGCGCCGCGGCGGATTACATCTACGCCGATTTGAGCCAACCGCTTCCTTTTGCCGACGCGGAATTCGACACCGTGCTCTGCCTCGAAGGCGTAGAGCACATCGTGGATTCCGCCGCGCTCATCGGCGAACTGTGTCGCGTGACCAAATCCGGCGGGCGCATCATTATCTCGCTGCCGAATATCCAGAACGCCTTCTCCCGATTTAATTTTCTCTGCACCGGCTGTTTCTACCAATTCCCGCCGTGGGCCAGCCGTCATCTTAAGCCCGGCGAGATGATTGATCGCGGACATATCGCGCCCTTGAGTTTCCTGCACCTGCGCTACCTCTTCCAACACTGTCACGCCCGGCTGGTTCAGTTGGAAGGCGATAAGTGGAAGAAAAAATGGCTCATCCCCTTTTTGTTGCCATTTATCTTCGGTGGTTGGCTATGGATGACCCGCGCCATCGTCCGCCAAAACGCAACGCCTGTGGATGGCGGTCGCGAATCGGTGCGGTTTCTGTTCTCCAAGCCGCTGATGTTCAGCCGGTCGCTTATCCTCGTGTTTGAGAAAATGTAAGCCATGACTGCCGAACGATTGCCCATCTCGGCCGGTCTGATTACCGGGGCGGAAGCCACGCGCTTGCCGGTGGGTCCGGCTGGGTGGTGGAGATCCTCGTCGTCATCGCCCAGGTCGAGCGCCCCGCCAAATTCAGTCACGAGCGGCAGGATGGAGCGGATGGAAGCAACGAACGAACGAATAGCCGAGCCGCTGCCCGTTGCGAAGAAACGTGAATCCGCTCCCTTTCATTTATCAAACCAGACAAGGCGATAGTTGACAGTGCAAATTGCTTGGCAGGGTCACAACCCGGACGCCCGCCAATTACACTGAGCTTTCCGCTTGAAAATGCGCCTTGCGGATACTTATCTTACCGACCGAATTTCTAATGATTTTTAGTTCTCCCATATTTTTGTTCCTGTTTTTGCCGGTGGTGCTGGCGGTTCATGCCTTGTTGCCTGGCACGCGGGCAAAAAACGTCTGGCTGCTCCTGATGAGCCTGATCTTCTACGCGTGGGGCGAGGTGCTTTTCATCTTCTTGCTG
>CAIKLQ010000499.1 GCA_903828255.1 uncultured Verrucomicrobiota bacterium | reverse complement strand
GAACACGCGGCCTGTGTTGCTCCAATCCGAAGCGCCGATCAGCCGCTCGTCACCGTAAACAAATTCCTGCCGGCCCAACTTGGCCGTGACGGGAAACTCCTTGGCGTTGCCCAAAGTCAGATAGGCCTGTTGCAGATCAAAGCTGTCCTCGCCGGGATTGTGGAAGTCGTCATCGCCCGTAGCGTTGCTGTTGCGCCCCTCGACATAAGCATTGAACCACTTCGCGTTGTAGCCCAGGTGCAATTTCTCCCGCGTCCAGAGGTAATCGTTCTGGTTGTCCGCGCCGCGCTTCTGGAAGTCATTGGCGGGCGCCGCCGGGCTGCCGCCCTCGAACCATTCGTAGCGAATCCGGAACTGGCCACCGAGGTCCCAGGGACTCCATTCGGGAGATTGCGTGCGCAACCAATCATTCAAAGGCCCCGCGCTGACCGGAGCCGAGGCCACCACCGGAGCCGGAACGGGAGTGGCGGTCTGGGCGAATACCGGGGCAGGTAAAGCCACCACCACGCCCGCCACCAAGCTGGCCCAAAATAGAGTTTGATTTTTCATAGCAATGAATTTTTGACCACCGCACGATGGCACACTAACTCCAGCCGCAAGGATTTACCGGGTCGCCGCCCGTCTGAGTTCGGCCTGAGCGCCCGGTTGCAGCTACCATCGGCAGGAACTGCAATCCGCTAAAGGAAATGTTATCCCTCTGTAATAGTCCAGTCCGCTTCCGAAGCTGAGGGCAGCAGGGGCGAGATTTGAGCCTCCTTACGTCGGCTGCTACGACCGAGTTGGGAGTTTTCAAACCGGCTCTAAAACAGCTCGGCGGCTTTCCAACGAGCCGCGGCGCGGTCGGAGCACGCAACTGACCAACAACCCTATCAGTTGCGTGCCCGACGGCATCCCTTCGGCCCATTGCCGCATCACAACCGCCCTCCGTGGCGAACTCTAACTCCCCTGCCAGCCCTCCGTGGCTCGCGCCCTTCCACCCGGCCAACTCCGTGCGGAAGGAAATTCTAACGCTGCGACTCCCACTCCTACTCCCACTCCACGTTCACTTTGCGCCGGCCAAGAAACACTGCCGGAAATGGCCCGCAGGCCGCCTCCGGCAGGCGAACCGTCGTGCTTCAGAAATCCTTGAAGTCGCCTTCCATCGGGATTTCAGCGTGCCGAGTGGCAGCCAGTGCCGTCGCCGACGCGGACGCGGGCTGCTTCGCTCTGGTGGGCGCGGTATGATGACCATTGCCGTTGCCGTGAGCCGCCGCGGCTGGCTTGTCGAATTTGGCGACGTTGCGTTTCGCAGCAGGATTGTGCGTGGTCGCAGTCATCGTCGTCGGCGCACCGCCTTGTCGCCCTTGGCCATCCACCAGGCGCAGCAGTTCCGCCACCGCGTCTTTCAACGACTCCGCTTGGGCGGTCAGCTCCTCCGCCGCCGCCGCGCTTTCCTCGGCATTGGCCGCGTTGCTTTGCGTCACCTTATCCATCTGCGTCACCGCAGTGTTCACCTGGGCAATGCCCTGGCTTTGCTCCTGCGAGGCCGCCGCCACTTCGCCCGCCATCTCATCCACCTGCCGGGCCTTGCCCACAATTTCCTCCAGACTCTTGGCCACCTTGGCGCTGATGTCCGCTCCGGCAGCGCTCTTTTGCACGGCGTCCTCAATCTTGCCCGCCGTTTCCTTCGCGGCTTGGGCGCAGCGTTGCGCCAAGTTCCGCACTTCGTCGGCCACCACCGCAAAGCCCGCTCCCGCCTCGCCGGCGCGGGCGGCTTCCACGGCGGCGTTGAGCGCCAGGATGTTCGTCTGGAAAGCGATCTCGTCAATCGTCTTGATGATCTTGGCGATGTCGCTGCTGGAAACTTTGATCGCGTCCATGGCGGTTACCAAGGCCGACATGTCTTGCACGCCCAAATCGCCGGCTTTGCGAGCGTCGCTGCCCAACTCCTTGACCTTACCCGCCGTCTCCGCGTTGCGCTTGGTCATGCTGGACATTTCTTCGAGCGAAGAACTCGTTTCTTCGAGCGCCGCCGCTTGTTCACTCGCACCTTCCGCCAACGACTGACTGG
>CAIKLQ010000498.1 GCA_903828255.1 uncultured Verrucomicrobiota bacterium | reverse complement strand
GGCCAGAACGAGCGGCGATTCACGCCTTTCAAAATGACTTTGCGGTCGTTGATGAACAAGCCTTCGCCATCGCGGACCTCCATCGTGCGGAAACCGAAGCGCTGTTTCACGCGGTGGAGAATGTTGCTGCCTTGCTTGAGCCGGGCCTCGACGAAATAAAGATTCGGCGTCTCGGCGGTCCAGGTGCGGGGGGTCGAGATTTGCGTGCGGAGTGTGACGTTCGAGCCGGTCAGGCTTTGAACAAAAACCTCACCGTCCGGCTTGCCTTCCAGGCTCGTGACTTGGGCTTCCACGGCGTCGGCGTTCTTCACTCCGCCGGTGAAGACCTCCAGGGAAATCGTGCCGTCGTGCCGCGCGTCAATCGCCACGCGCCGGATGAATTGCGACGGCACGGCCTCCAGATACACCGGGCGATAGATGCCGCCGAACAACCAGGAATCGGCGAGCCGTTCGGCTTTGTTCACAGAGTCAGTGGCCGAGTGTTTGGCGACCTCGACTTCGAGTTTGTTCGTTGCCCCATATTTCAGGAACGGCGTCACATCGTATTTGAAACGGGAAAACCCGCCCTGGTGCGTCGGCCCGACGGATTCGCCATTTAGCTTTGTGCTGGTGTCCGTCATCGCGCCCTCGAAGACCAGATAGACGCGCTGACTGAACCAGGTCGGAGGCAAGGTGAAGTCGCGTTCGTAAAGCCCGCGCTCGGTCCCGGCGTTGGTCGAATCCTGCTGGAAATTTAATTGGCCGAAGCCGTGCATTTCCCAGTTCGAGGGCACAGGCAGATTGGTCCAGAAGCCGGAGAGTGCGCCGGTGGTGCAGAGGAAGCGCCACGGCACGGCGTCATCCTTGCCGTGGCCGGAGAGGAACTGGCGCTGCGTCTCTTGGCCGTGGAGCAGCGCCGGGCACAGGCCGCCGGCTAAGAGAAGCAAGGCGATCCGGGTGAAAAATCTACGAATCATCGAGGGCCATGTTATGCGCGGCAAATTCCGGACGCGAATCTGTTTTCGCTGCCACGCGTGGGGCAAGAGTCGCATGGCAAGTCACGGAATTCGGCCGCAGCGTCTCTGCGTTAAGCTCAGTCGTGATTGAATTGCACGGGGCCGGCCAATTACTGCATCGGCTTCGCCTCGGAGGGATTCATTTCCCGTTGATGCCTTTCAGGTAGGCGAAAATCAATTCCGGCAACTCATCGCTGTAACCGCCTTCCAGCAAACTGAACATCGGCACGCCAGCCTGGCGCAACTCCTGTCCGAGCCAGTGGAAATCCTCCACTTCGAGCGTTTCCTGGGCGATGGGGTCGTGCGCGTAGGCGTCGAAGCCGGCGGAGACGGCGATGAGTTCGGGTTTGAACTTTTTCAGTTGGTCGAGCGCGCGCGAAAGCACCTTGCGATACTCCTCACGCGGCGTGTGCGGCGCGACGGGATAGTTGAAACAATTGTCGCCAATGTTCTTCGTGCCCGTGCCGGGATAACCCGGGTGCTGGTGAATCGAGAAGAACGCCGCGCCGGGCTGGGGCAACAGGATGGCTTCGGTGCCGTTGCCGTGATGCACATCGAAATCGAAAACCGCGACGCGCTTCGTGCCTGTGGCCAGTGCGTGCAGCGCTGCAATCGCGATGTTGCTCAGGAAACAAAACCCCATCGCCTGATCTTTCGTGGCGTGATGGCCCGGCGGACGCATCAGGCTGAAAGCGGTTTCGCCGGCGCGGGCAGCTTTCAATGCTTCCAGCCCGGCGGCCACGGAACTGCGCGCGTAAGTCTCGATCCCTTCGTAAGCTGGCGTGTCGCCGTCGAAATCCTTCTGGATGCGCAGCCGGGCGAGGTGTTCCGGCGTGTGGGCGCGTAACAGGATGGCGTCCGCCACCGTGCCCGGCGTGATCCATTCGATGGGAAGCTCCTTCTGCGCTCGCAAACGGGTCAGGGTCAGCGCCACGCGCGCGGGCCGTTCCGGGTGGCCACGCGAACTGTAGCCCGTGCAATGTTCGTCCGTGATGATCTTCACGCGGCGGATTGAAGCATGAAAGCGGGAGCAATTGAAATCGAATTAACGACGGGTAATTCCGTCGGGGGCATCCTGACGTTGCCCCCGTTCGGTGTTTCGCCTTCAGGCGGTTTCGGTGCTTTTCCACACCGGAGCCGCGTAAACGCGAAGCTTCCAACAACAAGCCCGGTGGTCGTGTGTGGGGTGGGGCACTCTCAAGAGTTGCCCAATTCCGGCTGGCTTTTCGACACTGCGCCACTAGAGTCTGCCTGACAATGAAACAACCATGCACCTGAAAAAAATGTCCCCTCCGCTCCCACTGCTGGTCGTGTTGGGCCTCTTTAGCTGCCACTGCGCCCGGGCGTGGGATTACGAAGGCCACCGCGCGGTGAACCAGCTTGCGCTGGCGGCGTTGCCAACCAACTTTCCCGCGTTTGTTCGCGCCCCCGAGGCGGCGGAGCGCGTGGCCTTTCTCGCGGGCGAGCCGGATCGCTGGCGCAACCAGGGCGATGGACGAAATCCCACCGATGACGTCGTGTTGTCGCATTTCAGCGGCCCGGACCATTACCTCGATCTGGAGCAACTGGCGGATTACGGGCTCACGCCGCAAACCGTGCCGCCGTTGCGTTACGACTTCACGGCGAAGCTGGCGTTGGCGCGGGCGGCACATCCGGAAAAATTTACGCCCATTGATCCGCTGAAGAATAACGACCACACGCGCGAGTTGATCGGTTTCGCACCGTGGGCGATCACGGAAAGCTGCGGCAAGCTGCGTTCCGGTTTTTCGTATCTCAAGGCGTTTCAGGAACACGGCGGGACGCCCGAGGAAATCGCCAACGCACAGCAGAACATCCTCTATGTCATGGGCGTGATGGGCCACTACGTCGCCGATTGCGCGCAACCGCTACACGTCACGCAGCATCATCACGGTTGGGTCGGGAACAATCCGAACCATTACGCGACCAACGCCAGCTTGCACTCGTGGATAGATGGCGGTTTTTTCAAAAAGTCTGGCGGCATCCAGGAGTCGGCGCTCGCGAAGCGAATACGTCCGGCCAAGATCGGGAATGATCCGACGAAGTCCGAAGCTTTGTTCCGGCAGGTGATGGCGTATCTGCTCGAGACAGGCAAACTCGTCGAGCCGCTCTACCAGCTCGAAAAGGAAAGGAAGCTCTCGCCCGAAAGTCCGAACGGCGCTGAAGGCCGCGAGTTTTTGGACGCGCAACTGGTGCGCGGCGGCCAGATGCTCGGCGACCTCTGGTTCTCGGCTTGGCAACAGGCGCTGGAGGACAAGTATCTAATCCGCCAATTGACCGACCGCAGTGGGTCCAATGTGAAGAAGAAATGATTCGGGCGATCCCAGCCAGATTGGAGCGAACGGTCGCGCTGTTCGCCCCGCTTGGAGTGGTGGCTGGCGGACGCATTTGGGACCAGGCCAGCGTTGGTCTTTCGCTTGGATGCGCCCGGTCGAACATTCCGGGGAGATCGAGGATTGCCAAAGCGGCGAAGTCGCTGCACTCTGCCGTCCAGTTGATGAATCTCAGTTCTCACATCTCGCTGTTCGCATGATTGCGCGGCTTCGCATCACAACGTGCGTCTGGCTGGCGCTCGGCGTTTTGGGCTTGGCCCTGCGAGCCGGCGCGGCGGATTTTGGGTTTTCTGCCAGTGCGACGCCCAACCCCGTGACGGTGAGCAACACGCTGACCTACTCGTTCAACATCACGAACACCTCCGGCGGACTCCTAACCAACGTATTCCTGACCAACCAGCTTTCATACATCCCCACTGGGACCAATCCACCCGGATGGCTGACGCTTGGCAGCAACACGCTGGTTTTTCAGATCACCAACCTCTTCCCCGAAGTTTTTACCAATTTGACGCGCTTCGGTTCACCTTTGGTTTCCGGCATCAGAACGAACTCACTGTTTTGGACCAATACCGCCACCCTCGTGGTACCAGGACTGACAAACATCACCACAAACCTGGTGACCAAAGTTTTGATTCCCCAGTGTGATTTGCAGGTCGCGTTGGCGGCACCACCCGGCGTGGTGGTCAATGACTTGATCGTCTTGGATTTGTCCGTCACCAATCTTGGCCCCGACACCGCGCCAAATGTCCTGGTGACCAACATCCTGCCGCCCAGCTTCAAGTTCTTGGGGTTGACACCAGCCGGTCTGACTTCGACGCTCACCAACCACCCGCTTGGAATGAGCTTGGTGATCAACATTGGCGCGCTGACAAATAAAGGTTCAGCCCAACTTCACCTCCAGGTCCAGCCGACAAATTCCGGCCCCTTCGCTTTGGGCGCGAACATTGTCGCGTCGCCCGTGCTCGACACCAACCTGGTCAATAATGTGGCGAGCATTACCAACTTCAACGTCAGCCCCACGCTCCCGGGTGAGTTGCAGGTATCGCTCGTTTCCACGCAACGCTTCAATCCGCAGACCGGACTGATGGAGCAGACGATTCGCTTGTCGAACACCGGCTTGGCCGAAGTGGTTTCCGCGCGTGTGCTGGTGGCGGGGCTGACGAACTGGTTGTTCAACGCCAGCGGTACGAATGGCAGTGCTCCGTTCGTCGTGTATGGCGGCCCGCTGGCGATCGGCGAGAGCGTGACCATGCTGTTGAAGTTTTTTGTGCCCACCCGGCAAGCCGTGACGAATTTCACCTTGTTGGCCGTTGAAGTGCCCTTGCCCATCCCGCTCGTGCCGGCCGGCACCCCGGTTCCGATCACTCGGATTCTCCAGTTCGGTCTGGGCCAGACGCTGATTGAGTTCCCGTCCACAACCAATCGAAGCTATACGCTGGTTTACAGCGACAACGTCAGTTTCTCCAACGCCCGGCCCTCGCAACCGGCCCTCGTGGCACCGGCGGATCAGACGCAGTGGATAGACGACGGACCGCCCGCAACGTCAACGGCGTTGACCAACGTGCCCGCCCGGTTTTATCGCGTAATCCTGAATCAATAACCGTATGGGACGAACCCCTGATCTCTTGCAGAGTCGGCACGCGGACCTCTCGCATGCGGCGGGTGGTTCGGGGAAAGTCGTCAACATTTCAGGATCACCTAGCGCTGACAAGAACGTGCAATCGGTAGGAGCGCGGACTGCCGAGTCCGCGCGTTCCGAAGCTGTGGTTCGCGCGGACTCGGCGATCCGCGCTCCGGGCGGCGGTGCTTGGGCAGCCTCCGCGATTTCCGAATCGTGCGTCGGGACCATGAACCGGAGTTGGCTCGTAGCGCAGGCTTTCAAACCTGCGCGACACTCCGCCATGTCAGCCTTGCAGTGGGCGGCGTGCGGATTTTTGAGCTTGGCCGTGGGTGCCTCGGCGCAGCAGCCTCAAACCTGGGAGACGCTGCCGCAAAACGTCTGGGTTGACCGCCCGCCCGAACCGCTGAACGACTGGCCCCGGCATTTTCGCGTGGGCATGTTGGTGGGTTTCAATGTCAACGCCAGCTTCAGCATGAACGGGCAGTTCAGTGTTTCCGGGAGTAACCCGGGAGATGCCGGCGTGAGCGGCCAGAACCATTTCTACGACGACGGCTACGTGCTCAGGGATGCAACGGGCAATGCGCTGGGGCGGACCAGCTTTTGGGGTTACGACCAGCCGTCGCAATACAATCCCACCGCTCAAACCCTCACCTTCCACAGTGCGGAATCCTTCCAGGCCAAAGCCAGCGCCAAGGTCGAGGGCGCTCCGAGCTTCGGTTTCGACCTGGCCTACGGCGGGCGGCTGGCGCATTGGGGGGCCGCGCGAATTAATTGGGAGTTTGGCTTTGGCCTGTTGCCAATCAGCATCAAGGACACCGCGACGATACCCGGCACGGTCAGTCGCAAGATTCATACGTTTTCGACAGAGGGCATTTTGTTGCCGACCGCCCCTTACCACGGTGGCTCCAGCGGAATCGGGCCGACCATCAACGACGTGGCTACTGACGTCAGCGACCTTTCATCGTCGGTCGGTGACACGGGCCCTGGGACGATCACCGGCTCCCGAACGCTTGATACGACCCTGTATGTGTTCCGGCTGGGCCCGTTGGTTCACTGGGAATTGAGTCCGCGATGGGCGGTGTCGGCGAGCGCGGGTCCCGCCGTCGGGTTGGTTAACGGCGACTTGAAGTATGATGAACTCGTGCAGGCCGGCAACACCAGCGGGATCAATACCGGAAGCGTTGGCGGGAGCGACTGGGTTTTCGGCGGATACGTCGGCGCCACCGTGATGTATCATGCGGTGCCGAATGGAGACATCTACCTGGGGGTGCAATACATGCCGCTGGGCACTGCGCAGATCGGCGGCGGCGGACGTGAGGCCAAGTTGGATCTGTCGGGGGGTGTCTATATTTCCGCGGGAATCAACTGGCCATTCTGAGATTCGGCCCCCACGGTTCGCCGCCGCCTCTTACTAACTCACATGGATGCTTTCAGAACCGTAGCCGCGAACGGGAGGCCGCGCTGACTTTCCGTTGACTTGCGCCGACTCAGGTCGGCGGCTCCAGAATTTTCAAAACGACTCACATGACCAATACTTTGGCGAATCGCGTGGCGGCATTGATGGGCTTGCTCGCCGTCGCGCTCGGCGCGTTTGGCGCGCACGGGCTTAAGGAAATTCTCGCCCGCCACGAGACAGCGGCGATCTGGGAAAAGGCGGTGTTTTACCATTTCATCCACGCCGTGATGCTGTTTGTGCTCGCGCAACGCCAGCCGCTGCCGCGCGGGCCGTGGCTGAGTTTCCTGATCGGCATCGTGATTTTTTCCGGTTCGCTTTATTTGCTGGCAGTAACAAACGTGCGGGCGCTAGGTGCCATCACCCCGATCGGCGGGGTCAGTTTGATAGTGGGTTGGGCTTGGTTGCTCGTGACGGCGGGCCGAAACCGGAGTGACGACGCTTCAAAGTAAAACGCTGGGGACTCGGTGCAGGATCAGATGCCGGTCGTGCCAGGTTCGGCTTACCCGCACCCACTTTTGATCCCACCCCAGGATTTTTGGGACGCTCCTATCCATAGCGATACGGCCGTTCCATCGCAAACGCGTTCGGCAAATGGCGCACTTCGCGCACGACTCCGTCAGCGAGCAACACTTCCACGATGTCGAAACGGATTTTCACCGGCGGATTTTTCAACAGCCGCAAGTAATCCAGCGCGGTCTGCGACAGCAACCGCCGCTTGCGCGCGTCCACGGCGGCGGCGGGACGCGTCCAATCCTCCGACGAACGGGTTTTGACTTCCGCGAACACCAGGCAATCGTCGTCGCGAAACACGAGGTCAATTTCGCCGCGGGCCGAGCGGAAATTGGCGGCGAGAAACTTCAGGCCGAGTTTCTGCAGGTGTTTCTTCGCCGTGCGCTCGCCCAGTTCGCCGCGCCGTAGATGCTCGGCCTTGTTGGTTTTGCCCAACAGGGATTTGATGCGCTCGGTCAGATTCATTGCGGCGCGCAGGGATTTCGATTGTCCGAGACTCACGTTGCGTGTTTCTATGCCGGGCAGCAGCACATGACAATGTTTTTTTGCACCCGATCCGAGCCACCGTTGCCTCGGCTACCATTACCAGCGAGGCCGGGGGATAGGCTTCCTTTCGGCAGGCGCTTTCCGCTTCCCAGCCGAAGGGGAGCGGGGCAGGGGAAGAGTTCGCCGAATGAAATTGCGCACTTTGAACCCCGGAACGCCAAGATCGCTCTCGCTGAGAATCAAGCGCGGCAGCGTCTTGGAGTGCCTCCGGCGCGGAATCTCCGGGGCGAAGCGCGCCAGAGGGCTGGCGTAATCCAAGACCTGTCGGTGATGCGGACGGTTCATAAGCAGGGGTTGCGGGGTGGGGTTGGGAGAATTGCTCCGCGCCGCCAAACATCCGGGGTTAATCAGACTCGCACTACCTCCATCCCATGAGCGAAGCATCCCTCCAACGCGCCTGCCCCGTTTGCGACAGCCGCCGTGCCGCGCCGCACTGGCGAAAGGCCGAATTGCGGATCGTGCGCTGCACCGACTGCGGGATGATCTATGCGAACCCTGTGCCGACCCGCATGGCCACCGGGGAGTTTTACGACGCGGCGGGCACGGATTACTACCTCGCGCCCGCCAAGCTGGAGAGTGATTATGCCGCCGTGCGTTTCGAGCGCGAACTGTGGTTATTCCGAAAATTCTGTGCGCGCGGCGCGGTGCTGGACGTCGGGTGTTCGTCCGGCGCGTTCCTGTATCAACTGCAGCAACGCTGGCCGGGCCAATACGAAACCCTCGGCACGGATGCCAGCGGCCCACCGCTGGATTATGCGGAGTCCCGCGGCGTGGCGGTCGTGCGCGGGAATTTTTTGGCGCAGCCATTAGGTGGGCGGACGTTCCACGCCGTAACTTTTTGGGCCGTGCTGGAACACCTTGCCGAACCCAAAAGATTCCTGGAACAGGCCCACGCCGCGCTCAAGTCCGGCGGCCTGTGTTTCGTGCTCGTACCCAACCTCCACTCGCTCGCGGCGCGCTTGCTGGGCGCGAGATACCGTTACGTTTACGAGCAACACCTGAACTATTTCTGCCCGCAATCGCTAACCCGCCTGGCGGAGTCAGGCTTCGAGATCGTGACGATCCGGTGCTCGCATTTCAACCCGGTGGTGATCTGGCAGGACTGGCGGGGCGGCGGACGCGCCGTGTCGAATGTCGAGCGCGGTGAGTTGTTGAAGCGGACGACGGCTTACAAGCAGAAGGCGTGGCTGAAGCCGGTGAAATGGGTTTATGGCCTGGCGGAAAAATTCCTGGCCGCGTTCGGCTTGGCGGACAATCTCGTCCTGGTTTTGCGCAAGACCGAACCGCCCCGGAGGAAAGATTCCATTTGAGATGCGCGGGCTACAAATCCCTCGGGCTTTTCTCATTGTGGGGAAAATCCTCTGGCGATTATTCTTCACCCGCAGTGAAAAGTTCATATCCATACCGCCAACCTGAAGAATTCCATCGCCTATGAAAACGAACCCGCTCAAATGTTTGTCCGGTTTGCTCCTGCTGTTCCTCGCCGCCCCGCTCTGCGCGGCGGATGCGGTCGCGCCCCCGGCGACGTGGCACGCGCAGTCGCTCGCGCAGGCCATCTTGAACATGCTGATCTTCGTCGCCATCGGCATCGCGGCGGCGATCCTCGGCTACAAGCTGTTCGACAAATGCACGCCCGGCGATCTCAACAAGGAAATCCTCGAAAACAAAAACATTGCCGCCGCCATCGTGGCGGGCGCGGTGATTCTCGGCGTGAGCATCATTATCGCGGCGGCCATGTTGGGTTGAGTTCCTTCGCGCAGGCCAAGTGAAACGCAGCCGCACCATCCGGTTGGTGTTGCTCGGCGGATTGTCCGCCGGGGCGCTCACGGGTTGTGGGCCGGGCAGCCAATCACCCCCAATCAGCGCGGAGAACGTCTATACCAACAATTACTACGTCAGCGGCGTCGGCTACTATCACGCGCCGTTTCGGGCGTTTTATCCGATGCCGTATAATTTTTTCGAGCCGAAGAACCAGCAGTATTTCTTCGGCGGACAATGGGCCGCGACACCGCACCAGACCATTACGAATATCTCCGCGCCTCTGCCCTCTGGGGCGCAGCAGGCCGAGGCTCAGCGCACGGACATTCCCCGCCGCGGCTTCGGCAGCACTTCCCACCACCATTCTGTCTGGTCCTGATGCGACGTCACTCCTGCCAACCCCGAGCCGACTGGCGCACGCGCGTCGAGGCGGTCGGCCTCACGTACCATTCGCACGACGACGGGCCGTACTGGGACGAGTCCGCGTGTTATGAGTTGACCGCGGATGAAGTGAACACGCTCGAAGCCGCCGGCAACACCTTGCATCGCCTGTGCATCGCAGCCGCCGAAGCCGTGATCGAAAACGCTTGGTGGCGCCGGCTCGGCATTCCCACCATCGCGGTGCCGGCGATCTTGCGTTCGTGGGAGCGCGATGATTTCAGCCTCTACGGTCGGTTCGATATGAGTTACGACGGCGTCACGCCGCCCAAACTTCTCGAATACAATGCCGACACACCCACCGCACTCGTCGAGGCGGCGGTGGCGCAATGGTTCTGGTTGCAAGAAACCCGCGCCGACGCGGACCAATTCAATTCCATTCACGAGCGGCTCATCGCAGCGTGGCGGCGCTGGGCGGGTCAGACGATTCACTTCAGCAGCATTAAGGAACACGCCGAGGACGAAATGACCGTGCTCTACCTGCGCGATACTTGCGAACAAGCCGGCGTGAAGACGCGGTCGGTTTTCATCGAGGACATCGGCTGGGATCAGCGTGCGAAGCGATTCGTGGATTTGGCCAGCCAGCCCATCGAGTGTTGCTTCAAACTGTATCCGTGGGAATGGCTCTGGCACGAGGAGTTTGGCGCGCATCTCGATGGCGCGCAAATCCAGTTCATCGAACCGACCTGGAAAATGCTTCTCAGCAACAAGGGCCTGCTGCCAATTCTCTGGGAGCTTTTTCCCGATCATCCGAATCTGCTCCCCGCCTACGAACTCGCCGCGCCGTTGGGCGACCGTTACGTTCGCAAGCCGAAGCTCAGTCGCGAAGGCAGCAACGTGGCGTGGGTCGAAGGCGGCGTGGTGTTGGAGGAAACCGGCGGTGACTATGGCGAGGAAGGCCACGTCTATCAGGCGCTGGCGGCGTTGCCGGAGTTCGGCGGGCAGCGCCCCATCTTCGGCGTGTGGATGGTAGATCACGAAGCCGCTGGCCTCGGTATTCGCGAAGACACGCGGCGCATCACGGGCAACTTAAGCCGCTTCGTGCCGCACTTCTTTCGCTGGCCGGAAAAAATCTCGCCCGCATGAGCTTCGCGAACCCTACCCCCATCCGCATCGGCATGACGGGCGCGTTCGACGGGCGTCAGTATCGCGTCGCAGGCCGCGTCGTGATGAGCATGGAGGACGGCGGCGAAACGTACTACTGGAACGAGTTCAATCTAGTGAGCGACGACGGCGAATCCGTCACGCTGGTCTTTGAGGAAACCGAGCGCGGCGGCGAATGGCGGTTGTTCACGCTGTTCGAGCCCGAGTTTGCCATGACCGTGCAGGACGCCGCGACCAAACGCGTCGGCGACCAACTCAATCTCGACGACCACGACGTGCGCGTGACGCTGGTGGACGAAACCCGCGTCTATCAAATCGAAGGCGAAGCGCCGGAAGGCGTGGAGGTCGGCGATGTGGCGCACTATTTCAACGCCCAGTCCGGCAACCGTATGGTCATCGTGAGTTGGACCGGCGATGAGGTCGAATACTATCGCGGTGTGACGGTGTCCCCCGCGATGATCGCGTCGGTTTTCAAGTTGCCTGGCGGCGCGCGGGATCGCTTGTCGCGACCCGCTGGCGGCAGTCCTTTGACCTCCAATTTGCTGGGTGACGGCGCGAACCTGAGTTCCGGCACCGTTGTAAAGCTGGCGGGTTTCGTCTTGTTGGTGGTGATTGTTTTGGCAAGTTACGCCCTCCTCCGACCGGGACGCTCCCGCGCGGTGGTTGCGAAAACGCCCGCGCCACCGGCGGGGTTGACGCTTGACTGCACGGGCACGTTGGCCGGGAAAAACTATCGCCTCCAGGGCCACGCCCTGGTTGAGATCGCGCAAGTGGGGCGGCGCTACGACCGCCATGAATATCAACTCCTGGACGACGCGGAAAACCTTTCACTGCTGATCTGCGGCTGGAAACCGGGCGACAAGAACTGGTTTCTTTTCAACCCACTCCAACCCGCGACAGCGCTGACTCCGACTCAGGCAGCCGCCCGCCGCGTAGGCGAGATCGTGAAGGTGGACACCTACACCGCAACGGTGGTCGAACTTTTCCAAGCCGAGTTGCGCCGGACGGAAGGCGCGAACCTGCCACAGTTCACCAACGGCACGGTGTTTTTCAACTTCAGCGCCGAGTCCGACGCCCGCCTCCTGCTCGTTCGCTGGAACGACCAGGGCATCAAATTCTATCGCGGCAGTTTGGTGGCGGCCAAGGACGTGCTTACGGCGTTTGGTCGGAAGGTGGAAAATCAGTTCAAAGTTGCTCCCGCAGTCCTCCCGCAGTGATTAGGAATGTGGTGACTCGGCGAACTTGCTCCAGTTTTTCCACCCCAGTTCCATCCGCAAGCGGCAGCAATCTGCACGGACTCCAAACGCTGCGAGGTCGCCCCATCCATCACGCGGGGGGCGGGGGCATGTTAACCTGCTCCAAGCAGCGGGTTTGCCGGTGGAGTGGCACGAGTTTGTGAAGGCGCATACGATCGCGGGCGAGGCTGAACTTAGTGTGAGCCGTAAATTTGTCCGCGCCGGATACCCGGCTTGAAAACCGGGGTTGTCGCCTCAAGTCGTTTTTCCGGTCCCTGCAACTTTGCCGAAAAGACGGGAAGTTCTTTCTGGGAAAGAAGTCAGTTGCGAAATGACAAAAGAGGTGGTAATGAAACCGCTGTGTCTGTTACAACCACGCACAAATCCAAGATTATGAAATCAAAATACAAACTCGTTTCACTGCGTTTCAATCCTCTCCGGCTCACCACGGCAATGCTATTGTTTGCGGCGACGTTTTGCTCCCTGCCACCCAGGGCACAGGCCGCCACACTCAGTTGGTCCGGCGGCGGCGGCGGCGGCAACTGGAGTGACAGCGCGAACTGGGGGTTTGTCGGCATACCGACCAATGGGGATACCCTGGTCTTCTCCGTGCCGCAACCGCGGTTGGCGAACACCAACAATATTTCCAGCCTGACGTTGAACCAGATTCGGTTCGTCGGCGCGGGGGGCGGCTACACGATTTTTGGCAACGCCATCACCCTCACGAATGGCATCGAGGCCACCAACACCACCGGGGCGAACGTGCTTTCGAACAATGTCACGCTGAGTTCGCCCGCTGACTTTGTGGTAAATGTTGGCACGGGGGCCAAGCTAACGCTGGGCGGCACCCTGAGCGGCAGCGCCGGTTTGATCAAGAAGGGCGGCGGCACCAACCTGCTCGCGGGGGGCTTTTCCAATAACTACGCCGGCATCACCACCGTCACCGGCGGCTTGTTGGAGTTGTTCAAAAATGGGGCCGCAGCGGCTGCGATTCCGCACGACTTGATCGTGGGCGACGGCGTTACGGCGGCGACGGTTCGCTCGCTCGCACCCAATGAACTCGCCAATGTGGCGAATGTGACCGTGAATCGGTTGAGTTTATGGGATTTGAACAGTTCCAGCGACACGATTTCGGCCCTGACTCTCGGTGGTGGCAGCGTCACGACCGGCACAGGGACGCTGACCTTGGGAGGCGACCTGACGTCACTCGCTTCGGTCACGACGGCTTCCATCAGCGGCAAGCTGGCGCTGGGCGGCGTGACCCGCACGTTCGCGATCGGCAGTGGTACGGCGGCTCCAGATTTGACCATCCCGGCAATCATCAGCGATGGTGGCGCTTCCGCCGGCATCACGAAGACGGGGACCGGCCAGATGACCCTTTCGGGCACGAACACTTACACCGGGGTGACGACCATCAGTGGCTTTGTCATCCTCGCCAACGACGCCGCGCTTGGCGCGAATGGTTCGGCAACCAACGGCACTGTCATCAACACGAACACCTACCTGCTCGTGCAGGGTGTGGACGTCGGCAATGAGTTTCTCACACTCGCTGGCCCTACGGATTTTCGCTCGTCCGGTGCCGCCAGTTGGGCTGGCCCGATCACGCTAAATGGCGATGTGGACATCAATGTCTTCGGCGGCACCTTTACCAACAGCGGCGTGATTTCGGGTGTCGGTGGTTTCACGAAGGGGCAGGCTGGCACGCTGGTTCTGTCGGGTTCCAGCGGCAACACTTACAGCGGTGCGGTGGTCGTCAACCAAGGGGTCTTGCAGTTGAGCAAGTCGCTCGGGCAACCCGTCCCCGGCACGGCGGCCTCGTTGACCATCGGCGACAACGCGGGCGGCGCGGATGCGGATGTCGTTCGGGAAACGGCGGGCAATCAGATCAACGCCAACGTTCCGATCATCATCAACAGTTCCGGCCTGCTGGATTTGAATGGCTTTTCTGACGATCTGGGGACGCTCACTTTCAGCGGCGGCCACGTGACTACCGGCACAGGCTTGATGACTGCGGCTGGCAACATCACCGCCAACTCAAACACCAATGGCATGGCAGTCATTGACGGCAAGGTCGCCCTCAGTTCCACTCGCATTTTTGACACGGTCGGCCACTACTACTCCCCGGACTTGCAGGTCAACGCGACGATCAGCGGCGTGGGAGGCATTACCAAGAATGGCGTCGGCGAACTCAGCCTCACAGCCTCGAACAGCTTTGCGGGCCTCACGACGGTGAATGACGGACTTCTTGAAGTGGACGATTCCTTCGCGCTCGGCACCACCGCCGCGGGCACAGTGGTCAACTCCGGGGCGGTCCTCGCTTTGCGCTATGGCGTGAACGTGGCGGGCGAGGCGTTGACGTTGGCGGGCTCCGGCCAGTCCGGCTTCGGCGCGCTGAGCAGTTTCTTTGGTTCCAATTCGTGGAATGGCGTCGTCACGCTTGCCAGTAACACCACATTCACCACGGTATTCGCGACTGATTTTCTGAACGTCGCCGGTCCGATCGGCGGCACTGGCGATGTCACCAAGACCGGCCCGGGCACGCTGATCTTCAGCGGTGCGGCAGCCAATACCTACTCCGGCAGCACGTTCATTAACGCCGGCACGAACCTGTTGAGTAAGTCGGTAACTGACGGGGCCATCCCGCATAATCTGTTCATCGGCGATGGCCTTGGTGGTTCGTTCAGCGATGTGGTCAAAGTTATTGGCATTCCCCAGATCGCCACTGTTTCCGATGTCACGATCGCGACTTCGGGGCTGTTGGATTTGAATGAGGTTAGCGATGGGATCAGCACCCTGTCCGGCTCCGGCATGGTGGATTTGGGCAGCGCTGGCACTGGCGCGCTGGTCCTGAATGGCAACGGCTCGACCACTTACTCCGGCCTCATCACCGGAACCGGAGGGGATGTATTCAAGAGCGGTACCGGGACGTTCACCTTGTCTGGAACGAATACTTATTCGGGACTTACCACCGTAAGCAACGGCAAGCTTGTCGTGAACGGTTCGCAACCCTCAAGCACCGTGCAGGTCGCCGGTGGCGGCACCCTAGGCGGTTCGGGCACGGTGGGCATCGTCCTGAACACGTTGGGGGGTGTTGTTGCTCCCGGCACCAGCCCCGGAATCCTCACATGCAGCAACGTGGTGTTCTCAGGCGCGATATCCGCTTTCACGGTGGAACTTAACGGGGCCATTGCTGGCAGCGACTACGACCAATTGAATGTGCGCGGGACCAACAGCCTCGGCAACTGCACCCTCAACCTGAGCGTGGGCGGAGGCTTTCTGCCGGTGGAAGGGGTGCCGCTCGTAATCCTCAACAACGACGGCGGTGAGGCCATTACAGGAGCGTTCAACGGCCTGGCGGAAGGCGCCATTAAGAGCGTGGGTAACTTCGACTTCCGCATCAGCTACGTCGGTGGTTCTGGTAATGACGTGACGTTGACGCTCACCAACGCCACGCTTCAGCCAGTCGCCGCCACGGTGTTCGGTGGTAACGGTAACGGCGCCATCGAGGTCAACGAGTGCAATTTGCTCACCTTGGTGGTGAGCAACCTGGATGTCATCCCGATGACTGGAGTGAGCGCCACGTTGCAATCACTCACCCCCGGCATTGCCGTGGTGCAACCATTCTCAAGTTATGCGGACATCCCGGCGGCTTCCCGCCGGACCAACGACACGCTTTTCCAATTGAGCGCGTTGCCTGGTTTTGCTTGCGGCGCCACGGTGGATCTGCAACTTGCGGTTACGTCCGTTTCGAACGGGACGCTGCTGGTGCCGTTTTCGCTCGCGAGTGGTGCGACGGGCAGTCCGGTGCGGTTTAACAACAGCGCAAATCTCGTCATTCCTGACTCCGGTTCCGTAACCTCGTCCGTCACGGTTGTCGGAATCACTAACGAGATTCGCAAGGTCACGGTTTCGCTGCTCATCACCCATACCACGGATGAAGACTTGGACGTCTATTTGCAATCTCCGGACGGCACCATGATAAACCTGACCAGCGATAACGGTGGCACCGGCGACGACTACGGCACGGACTGCATTGATGGGCAGCAGACGGTGTTTGATGATTCCGCGGCGGTTTCCATCATCGGCCAGACGGCGCCATTTGTCGGCAGCTTCCGGCCTGAGCAGTCGTTGGCGGTGTTCAACGGAAAAATTGGGGCGGCGGTGAACGGAACGTGGCGTCTGATCGTGACGGACGACGCCCCCGGCGGCTTGGGCACGCTCCGATGCTGGTCGCTCTTCGTATCGGCTGCGGCCTGCACGGCCGCGGGGGGGGCGTGTGAGCTTTGCTCGGATGTGACGCTAACGGGAGCAACGGGCCCCGCGTCACCGACCCAGAGCGCGTACGTGAATTTCACTGGACTTCCGAGCGCCTGCGGTGTGCCCAAGGTCTGTCCCGGAACTACCATTGGCGGACCTTACCCCTCGGAAAGTTACGTTTTCAGGAACGGCGCTTCCAATGCGTGTATCACCGTCACGCTGGAGAACGAATCACCAACCGTGGCGATGCTGGTCACGGCCTACACCAATAGCTACAGCCCGACCAACGCGGACAAATGCTTGAACTACCTCGCGGATGGCGGGAAAACCGTCTCCGGCCCCGGCATGCCGGAGTCGTTCGCGTTCAATCTGAGCGCAGAAGCGGTCTTCGTGGTGAACGTGATTGGCTCCTCGACCGGCACGGTCGCCCCGTACCGCCTCACGGTTGCCGGCGGTGATTGTCGGCCCGAACTCCAGGTCACCGCGCTGGGCGGGAACAAAGCCTTGCTCGGTTGGACCACCGCGGCCGCAGGCTACCAGTTGGAATCCACGAACGCGCTGGTCACGGGTGGTTCGTCACTCTGGTCGCCGATCAGCACGGTGCCAACGGTGATCAACGGTCGGTTCAACGTGACGAATAACGTCGCCGCACCCAACCAGTTCTATCATCTGCGCAAGCCGCTGCCATAAAGGGCAGAGGCTGGATCACAAAGGGCGGAGGTCGAAAGTTCGGCCTCCGCCTTTTGCCTTCGGGCTTGCCCCCGTAAGCGCGACGAGGGTTGCGGATCTTCGCCAACGGCTGAAATGTTCCCCCGGAGGCGGCCTGGATTTCCAAGCACTCGGTTGAAAAGCCTCATCCGTTGACGCGTCCGGCGAAGTTGATTGCTTGGTGTCATTTCGGAATTCCCAGCGGAACTGCGGAACAAATGGATTGCCAAACCGTCGCCGCAACAGTACAAGAAAAGCCTCAAATCGGCGAACAACGAAATCTCAAACCCCACTCATTTATGCCCATCCGAGAGCCGCTTCATCCGAAATTCTTCCTGGGCTCCGCGCCCACCGCGCTGCTGTTCTGCGCGGTTTTGGTCGGGCCGACCTTTCCTGCCACCGCCGCCACTCTGACTTGGAGTGGGGCCGGCGCGAACAACAACTGGAGCACAGGGGGTAACTGGGCCGGGACCGCGCCCGTCGCGGGCGATGCCTTGCTCTTTCCGGGTGGTTCGGGGGTTGATGTCACCAGCCTGAACAACACCAACGACTTTGCCTCGAACACGGTCTTTCGCGCCATCTCCATCAGTGGCACGAACTACGTTCTCAACGGCAATCAGGTCTTGTTCACCAACTCGGGTGCGGTGGCGCTCAGCGGGCAGGGCGTAGGGTCCAACACCGTCCAGCTTCCAATTCAGTTTGCCAGCAACAATCAGGGGTTCGATTGCATTAATGCCGCCGGGATCCTGGTCGTGAGTGGCGCGATCAATCTCAATGGCCGAACTCTGACGAACAATCCGATCGGTGAAATTGACCTCGGCGGCGTGATCAGCGGCACGGGGAATTTGATCAAGAATGGGGCTGGTCGGTTGGTGTTAAACGGCACTGCCGTCAACACCTACGCTGGCACGATGACCGTGAACGCTGGCAACGTGAGATTGAATGATGCGTCCGCCAGCTCAGCCGTGATGATTACCAGCAACCTCATCATCAACAGTGGGGCCACCGTGGATGAGTTGAAGGGAGATCAGGTCGCGGACGTGGCAAATGTCACCGTCAATGGCACGGGCATCTACAACCTGGTGGGCGGGGCGAATGACACCATCCGCTCGCTCATCCTCAGCGCGGGTCATGTGGCCACGAGCACAGGCACGCTGAGGTTGGGCGGAAACCTCACCAATCTGGCGTCCGGTAGTGGGATCAGCGGCAATCTTTCCGTCGGCGGCACCGTGCCCACCGTGCAAATGACGACCGGCGGTCTCTCCATTTCTGCCGGGATTAGCGACGGGGACGTTCCGGGGGCGGGTCTGACCGTGGTCGGCCCGGGACAACTCACCCTTTCCGGCGCGAACACGTACACGGGACCAACCCTCATCAACGGCTCCGTGATTGTGGCCAATACTGCGGCGCTGGGCATTGCGGGCGATGCCGCCAGCGGAACCATCGTCACGAACCTCGGGGCCACGCTGCTCGTGCAAGGAGTGGATATTGGGAATGAATTTCTCACCCTCGGCGGAGGCGCAGATTTTCGTTCTTCCGGCACCGCGAGTTGGGCCGGGCCGGTGGAATTGACGGGCAACGCAGGCATCAATGTCCTCAGCGGCACGTTCACCAACAGCGGCCTGATTTCCGGCGTGGGTGGCTTTACCAAAGGCCAACCGGGCACGTTCATTCTCGCTGGCTCCTCCGCCAATACTTTCGTCGGACCAGTCGTGGTCAATGCGGGCGTTCTGGAACTTGCCAAGTCCGGTCCACCCGCGCTGGGTTCGGTAAGTTCGCTCACCGTCGGCGATGGCCTTGGGGGAGCGGATGCGGACGTGGTTCGCTATCGCAGCAACGCGCAGATGTTCAGTTTCCCCGTTTTCATCAATGCCTCCGGCTTGCTGGACTTGAACGGAAACACTGACGAGGTTGGCCCGATCAACATGGATTCTGGTCGTATTGCCACGGGCGCGGGCCAGCTTCAAATTGAGGGCGACTTGGTGGCTTACAATCTCGCGGGTACGAATGCGAATCCCTCCATCAGTGGCTTCCTCAACCTCTTCGGCGCAGATCGTACCTTCAACGTAATTGACACTCTGAACGTGACCGCGAGCATCTTGGACCTCAACCCCAATGGCATTTTGAAGACCGGAATTGGCAGCCTGTTTCTGTCCAGTTCCAATTCATACCGGGGCTTAACCATCGTGCAGCAAGGTTATCTTTGGGCAGAGAACGCCTTCGCGCTGGGCGCAACGAATAATGGAACCGTGGTCAGCAACAACGCCAGCCTCGTGCTGAATGGCCCCACTGGATTCACCAATGAATCGCTGACGCTCAACGGCGTCGGGGCCTCCGTGGATTATGGCGCGCTGGATGCGGAGACTGTCGGGACGACGTTCTGGGTCGGGCCGATTACGTTGAATGGGAGTTGCACGATTGTGCCTTACTGGGATGCGACCGTGCTGCGACTCATCGGCGTGCTCAGTGGCCCGGGAGGGTTCACACAATCGGCCAACAGCACGGCGGGCACGCTCGTTTTGGAAGGCAACACGGCGAATGTTTTCGCCGGCCCCGTCACGGTCAACTCCGGGACGCTCTTGTTGAACAAGCCGGCGGGCCAGAGTGCGGTTCCGGGAAACCTAGTGGTCGGTGATGGATCAGGTGGCGTCAACGCCGATGTCGTCCGGCTCCTGAACAACTCCCAGATTGTCAACGCGGCGGATGTGCTGGTGAACAGCAGCGGGCGGCTGGTCCTCGACAACTTCGCCGAACAATTCGACACGCTCCGCGGGACCGGCAACCTGACGCTCGGCGTCGGGGGCCAACTGGGTATCGGCGTGAACAATGGTAGCAGCACTTTTGACGGGCTTATTTCCGGCGCGGGCGTGGTGGGCGGTTACGCGCTCGGCAAGTTTGGCACCGGCGTCTTTGCCTTGAAGGGAGACAACTCGTACCTCGCGGACACCCACGTTTTTAATGGCAATCTAACAGTTCTTGGCTCCCAACCGCAAAGCGCCGTCATCGTGGATGGGGCGGGTCTGCTCAGCGGCACCGGCACGGTGGGCAACGTCACCAACGTCTCCGGCGGCGTGATCGCTCCAGGTAGCAGTCCTGGCATTTTGACCTGCAGCAATGTTTTCTTCTCCGGCGCGAGCTCGGATTTCACGGTCGAACTGAATGGCCCCGCCCCCGGAACGGGTTGCGATCAACTTAGCGTCCGGGGCGGCACCAGTCTGGGCGGCTGCACGCTCAATGTGTCGGTGGGTGGCGGCTTCGTTCCGACCGCCGGTCTTCCTTTGGTCATCTTGACCAACCAAGCTGCGAACCCGATCACGGGCCTCTTCAACGGACTCGCCGAAGGCGCCATCAAGACCGTCGGGGGGTTCAACTTCGTCGTCAGTTACGTGGGTGGTTCCGGCAACGATGTCACCCTCACGCTTACCAACCTGCCATCGGTCAAGGCCATCCTCGGCCTGGTGGTTGGCGGCAATGGTAACAACGCCATTGATCCCAACGAGTGCAACCATTTCTATCTGATCCTGACCAACCTCAGCGGTTCGCCGTTCACCGATGTCTCCGCCACGCTGACGACGACGAGCGAGCACGTCATCGTGACGCAGCCAGCTTCCCGCTATCCCGATATGGCGGTGAACGCCGGGAGTACCAACCTGACCCCGTTCCAGATCACCACGTTGCCGACGTTTCCGTGTGGGTCGAACCTTGATTTGGTGCTGACGCTGAACACCAGCGCGGGCAGCCGCGTTGCCACTTTCACACAGGCTGGCAACCCGACCGGATCGCTCTTGCGATTCGACAATAACACGAGCACGCCGATTCCAGTCTTGGGCAACATTGACTCGACCAACGTCGCTTCCGGTATCAACTCCCCTATCGCGGCCGTCACCGTTTCGTTATACCTGTCCCACACGAACATCGGGGACTTGGTGCTGGTGTTGTTTGCGCCGGATGGAACCGGGTTGCCGCTGTCCTCCTTCAACGGAGGGGCGGGCGTGGACTATGGCGCCGGTTGCGCCGAGGGCAGCCGCACCGTATTTGATGATGCTGCGGCCACTACGATCACGGCGGGCACCCCGCCGTTCGTCGGCCCCTTCCGCCCGCAAGTAGCGCTGGCGACCTTTGTCGGCCATACCGGCGCGGCGGTGAACGGCCCTTGGCGGTTGCAGGTTCGTGACGCGCTCGGGAGCACGACCGGCAACTTGCAATGTTGGTCCCTGTTTATTTCGACGTCCGGCTGTGCCGATGGCGGCGGGATCTGCGAGACCTGTCCAGGCCAGTTGACCAACTCGATCACGCCGGCCGACCCGACGAACCCGAACCGTTTGGTGCGAAACGTCACCCCGGCCACCTGCGCCGCGCCGCTGGCGTGCAGCGGTGTTTCTACCGCCACCGGCCCATTTCATTACAAGACCCACAACTTCACCAACTCCGGCGGGCCGGCATGCGTGACCGTCTATTTGGATACGCCGGCCGCCGATACCCTCACCGCCTCGGCGTATCTGGGCAGCTACGACCCCACCAATGTCTGCCAGAATCTGCTGGCGGAGATGGGCAACATCCCGAGCAAGAGATTTGATTCCCTCTCGTTTGCGTTACCGGGGCCAACCAACTTCGTCGTCGTGGTCAACGAGGTGGATGCCAGCGCCGGTTACGATTACTCGCTCGTCGCCACGGGCGTGCCCTGCCCGGCCCCTCTGCTCACCATCAAACCAGCGCCCGCCAACAAAGTGCGCCTGGATTGGAGCACCGCCGCAGGTGGCTACCTGCTCGAAAGCACAAACAAACTGTCCGCCGGCCTTTCGCCCTCCGCCGCGTGGCCGGGCGTCTCCAACGCGCCAGTCGTCGTGTCCGGCCGGTTCACGGTCACCAATGCCATGTCTGGAACGAACACGTTTTTCCGTCTGCGCAAGCCTTAGCCGTAGGGCCGCAGACCCGAGCGGCTCTTTCAAAACTTGGTAGCCACCGACGGGAGTCGGCGCAAAGCAAAGGAAAGTCAGCGCGGACTCACGTCCGCGGCTCCACGCCGCTGCGTGGGCGTTTCGCGAATCGTTGGAGAATTCCCCGTGCCAGGTGTTTTCCGCAAGGGCGCGGAAAACAGCCCCCGCAGTCGGCACGCTTCCGTTCCTATTCCGGTTTCCGGGTTCAAGCCGATTGTCGGTGGTGGGAAAGCCCCAGCCAGGGCTGTTCAGGGCGCGGCTTCGGCGCGCCCTCCCAATCCACGGCCGCGCTCACGAGGCGCCGCATCTGGCCGAACCACCACGCCGCGCGCGCCATCCGGCCTTCCCGAGGTGGCGGCATCAGTGGTTTCGCGCCGTCCAAACTCAGTTCCAGTTGTTCAATTGTCGCAATTTGTTTTCCATTCATGCGGGCCATTTTCCTCCAAGGGGTAGGACAAATACCGTCCGGGCTAAAAATAATTTTTCCGAGGAAACCGCCTCCAAAAGAACGGCAAGCAGGCTGGAAACACGTGATTGGAGGTCGTCATCCGGGCGGAAGCGGAACTTGACTCGCGCTGCCGACAACGGAAATTGAAGGGCATGAAATTGGACAAACTAACCATCAAGTCGCAGGAGGCGCTGACGGAATCGCAGCGTCTCGCCCATGAACTTTCCCATCAACAGGTGGATTGCGAGCATCTGCTGCTCGCGCTGCTCGCGCAGGGCGAAAGCCTCGTGCCGGAGTTGTTGGCGAAAATCGGCGTGCCCGGGGCGAAGCTTCAGTCGGAAGTTGAAAAGGAACTGGCCCGCCGTCACAAAGTCACGGGCACGAGTAGCAGTGATTTGTTCTCCAGCCCGGAGTTGAAAAAGGCCCTCGATGCCGCGCAGTCCGAAGCGGGCAAGCTCCAGGACGACTACATCAGTACCGAACATTTGTTGCTCGGTTTGCTCGAGGCGGGTGGCCCGGCGCTGAAACAGCTTTTGAAGGCGCACGGACTGAAGCGGGAATCCGTAATGAAGGCGCTGGCCGAGTTGCGCGGTAATCAGCGGGTGACGGATCCAGCCCCGGAGGGAAAATTTCAAGCCTTGGAAAAATATGGCCGCGATCTCACCGCCCTCGCGCGGCAGGGGAAGATTGATCCCGTCATTGGGCGCGACGAGGAAATCCGCCGCGTCATGCAAGTGCTCACGCGTCGCACGAAGAATAATCCCGTGCTCATCGGCGAACCCGGCGTGGGCAAGACCGCTATTGCCGAAGGCCTGGCGCGACGCATCGTGAGCGGCGACGTGCCGGAGTCGCTCAAGAACAAGCGGCTGGTGGCGATGGACCTGAGCGCGATGATTGCCGGCGCGAAGTATCGCGGCGAGTTCGAGGACCGGCTCAAGGCGTTCCTCAAGGAGATCACCGCGAGCGAGGGCGGAATCATCCTCTTCATTGACGAGCTTC
>CAIKLQ010000497.1 GCA_903828255.1 uncultured Verrucomicrobiota bacterium | reverse complement strand
GGCGTTGTTGCTGTGCAGGTCAATTCCCACCCTAATCTTCATTGTGGTTCTCCGGTGGTTGAGGGTTTGGGTTTGAGTTTGTTTTCACACCTCAGACTACTCACCCGCCTGCCGGATAACTACGTTTCGTTTAAGCGCCAGTTCACGCTTAATGCTCTACAGTTCTTGGCATTGACTACTCCCTTTTCGTTAGGCACGCTTTGGGTCATGGCCCGCAAGCTACGAGTGGAATATCCCGGAGCGATTTATCATGTGATGAATCGCGGGGATCGGCGCGAGGAGATTTTCAGGGATGACGCGGATCGGGAGCGGTTTCTGGAAACGCTCGGGGAGGTCGTAGTCACGCAAGAGGCTATTCACGCGCTGAGTCGTTTCAGCAGCACCATCAAAAAATATTTTGTGGAGTACTTCTGCCTCGCACACAGTCCACGATGGGAGCGGGATCCATCGTGCCTGTCACGTTAATGAGCAGCTTGCATCGCCGTCGCCCGCGGCGGAGAACTTTTATGGCAATGGAACAGATCCAACTTACTTTCATTTTCCTCGGTGTGTTCGCCGCCACCCAATTCGCTGGCCACGCGGTCGAGTTCCATGTCGCCCTCAAGGGGAAGGACTCCAACCGCGGAACCCGAGCGGCGCCGTTTGCGTCTCTGGAGCGGGCGCGCGCGGCGATTCGTTCGCTCAAGCAAAGCGGTGGGCCGCCGCCGGACGGAGTGACGATCTGGATTCACGGCGGGGATTATGCGTTGGCGTCCACGTTCGAACTCGGCCCGGACGACGGCGGGGAACCAAGCCGACCGGTGGTCTATCGGGCCATTGATGGGGATGAAGTGAGACTGGTGGGCGGACGCACGCTGCCCGCGAAGGCCTTTCAACCGGTCAGCGCGCCGGACATTCTTCGAAGACTCGAGGCGGCGGCCCGCCCGCATGTTCTGCGCGCTGATCTGCGGGTACTGGGGATCACCAACTACGGGACTTTCCCGGACCAATTCAGCGGGGCCGCCTCGGTGCCCGAGCTGTTCTTCAACGACCAGCGCATGACGCTCGCACGCTGGCCGAATGACGGATGGGCGGAATTCAGCAAAGTGTTCGAAAGCGGTCCGGCGTCGTGGCGCAACCACGCTTCGGACAAGCTGCCAGCCTTCGCCTACGAAGGGGACCGCCCGACCCGCTGGCTGCAAGCGCCCGTGGTCTGGTTACAGGGTTACTGGTGCTTCGACTGGCGCAACGAAACGATCCGGGTTCAGAACATTGACCCCAACGAGCACCGCATCACGCTGGCGAAGCAGCATGGCTACGGACTGGGAAATGGGAATCCCGAGCCGCGCCGGTTCTGCGCGGTGAACCTGCTCGAAGAACTGGACCAACCGGGCGAATACTTCATTGACCGCGCCTCGGGTGACTTGTTCTTCTGGCCACCGTCGTCGCTGCGCGGCGCTCGCATCGTGTTGTCCACCCTGACCCAGCCGGTCATTGCGCTGCGCAACGCCTCGCATGTCACGCTGCGCGGCCTCACCGTCGAGGCGTGTGCGGGGAATGGAATTGAAATCAAGGGCGGACGAAACGACAGCGTCCTCGCCTGTCGCGTTCGCAACACGGGCTTGGATGGCATTGTGGTGGCCGGCGGCACGCAGCACCGCGTCATAGCCTGCGACATCTTCGACACCGGCGCGGCGGGCCTCAAGATCGGCGGGGGCGACCGCAAGACCCTCACGCCGTGCGGGCATGAGGCGGTGAATAATCACATCCACGCCGTCTCGCGCCGCCAGCGGACACATGCCTGGCACGTGCATCTTGCCGGCGTCGGCGTCCGGCTCGCCCACAACCTGCTCCACGACGGACCACACCAGGCCATCGGTCTCGAGGGCAATGACCATCTCATCGAGTTCAACGAAATCCACCACACCGGCATGGAGACCGCCGATTGCGGGGCGTTTTACATGGGACGCGATCCGTCCGAACGCGGCACGGTGCTGCGTTACAACTTCTGGCACCACATCGGCAGCACGCGGTCCGCCGGTAGTGTGGCGGTGTATTTCGACGATGGCGCCGGCGGGCAGACGGTGTTCGGCAACATTTTCTATCGGGCCACTGGCGGGATCACTGGCGCCGTTTGGTCGCACGGCGGCCACGACAACACGGTGCGCAACTGCATCTTCATCGAATGCCGGGTGGCCATCGGCAGCTCGCCGCATGAGGACGACAACTATTGGAAGGGCTTGCTCAAAAGCGAGGATTGGCAGCAGAAGTTGCTCAAGGACGTGGACATCACCAAGCCGCCTTACTGTGACCGTTACCCCGAACTAAAAGGCTTCCTGGATTTCGCCGGTGAACCACGCCGCAATCACGCGAGCGCCAACCTGATCGTAAAATGCGGCGCCGTGCAAAGTGGCAACTGGGATGTGACCGACAGCTTCGTGACCGATACCGACCCGGGCTTCGTCAACGCCGCCCAGCTGGACTTCCGGCTGCGCGATGACTCGGCGGCCTTCACGAAGATAGCCGGTTTTGAGAAGATTCCCTTCGGGCAGATCGGGCTGCAACGCGATGAATTCCGCCGCCGCTTGATGGAAGGCGCGGCCAAAGAAAACCAAACCGATTCAAAGTAAATCCGCCCATGAAAACCCCTGTTAGAAATGGAATTCGTAACCGTGTTCTGAAAATCCACAATGACCGGAACATTGGTCACGGTTGTCCAGGAACTTGAGTTGGCGACGTTGGTGCTTGTTTGGAGGCTGAAGGGGATGCTCTCCACCTATCTTTCGGTGCGCTCCGAGGTGAAGTTCAATCCCGCCAAGGATCAGATCACCCGGTTGCACCAAGTCAAGGGCTCCCACCCAATGGCCCTGACCACGGATAAGGAAACCCGCGACTTGATGAAGTCGCTCATCGCGTGCGGCATCTACACGATTCAGCCGGCAGCCCAGTTGGCAATGGAGACGGCGCTGGCCGAGGTCGCCTCGCTGGCCTGCCCCATCATGCCCATCACGCCGTTTGAAAGCGTGGCCTACGCCGACGAAGAAGAGGCCCTCACCTGCGCCCATGACACCACCCACTTGACGGATGGCGAGGGGAAGGAGTGGCCCGTGGGCTTCACCAAGGGTAAAAGCTACCCGCTCCGCACCGCCACCTACAAGTGGACGCACAACTTCAAGCGCGCGAAGCCGCATCTGGACGAGAAAACCAACACGACCTACAATGTCGTTCACGATTGCACCCAAACCGGGCAGGACCGCTACATTCAATTCACCGACAAAGCCCCGAAGAAGCCGAAGCTGCCGCGCTGATCGCGGAGTATCAGGCCGAGTACCGCCGCGCCAACGGCCACGAAGACGAGCACATTAAGCAGTCTGGTTCGAGCATTCGGATCAACGGAAACATCGCGTCCAAGGAGATGGTCAAGCGGCACATCGTCAAAATCAAGGCGATGCCCACCGACCCCAGCGAAGTCGGCAAGGCCCAGTGGACCAAGGACGCCGCCGGAAACTTAGTGCGTCAAGTTGAAATGTCCAAGGAAGACATCGCCAAACTCACAAACGAGCAGGCCGAGAAAGCGGTTGATGAGAACCGGGCCAACATCAACGACCTAACCAACGAACAGCAGCACTACGTCCTCAAGCGAGCAGCGGATACCATTCATGGCGCGGGCGCGGAAGAGGGCGATCCGGGCGAGCGCCATTCGTCGGGGGGGGGGTGACGAGCGTGGTAGCTTAGATGGAGATGGAAATAAAACTAAACGATTACTGGATTCGGAGGAACGCGCACGCGGTGAAGTTAATATCAGAGCAGCCGCCGATGTCCTCCAGCGAGTGCGTCAAACAGTCGAGAATGATGGCCTCCGCCGCCAGCAAAACAACTCGGGCAAGCCGGAGGTTAGCCCTGCTGAATCGGCTAAATCGGAGCGCGGGTTAGCCGCCCGCGAGGAAGCGGCACTGGTCGAGCACGCCCGGAAGAATGGGCTGATGCTGGATAATAACGAATTTGAGCAGAGACGGGATAAT